>NZ_KQ969282.1:0-363538 GCF_001578675.1 Gordonia sp. QH-12 | reverse complement strand
GCGGCGCGGGGTCGGGATCTGCGCAGTGCCGCTCAGCGCACGCACGATGCGTTGCTGGCGTTGTGTGATTACGTTCTCGCCCGCGGCGGGCTGGGTGCACCGAACCGGATACCGGCGGAGTTGGTCATCACCGTCACCGATCAGGAACTCGCCGCGCATGCCGGAATCGCGTTGACCGCGACAGGTAGCCGTGTTCCGATCGGTGAACTCGTGCGGCTCGCTGCCGAGGCTGTGCCGCATCTGGCGGTCTTCCGGAATCACACCAGCGAGGTCCTCTACCAGGGTCGTGGTGCGCGGTGTGCGAGTAGAGCGCAGCGGTTGGCGTTGTTCGCCCGCGACCGCGGTTGCACCGCCCCCGGCTGCGACCGCCCCTTCGGGCAAACTCAGGCCCATCATGCACCGGACTGGATCACCCCGGGAGGGCGCACCGACATCGATGCTCTCGGCGCCGCGTGCGGGCGCCACAACCGCGCCGTCGGCACCAACCGCGGCCAATGGGAGACCACCATCCTCCCCGACGGACCCGATGCCGGACGCATGGGCTGGCGACCGGCCACCACCGATCACCCCTGGCGCCTGAACCCCGTCCACCACGCCGGGCAGGCACGGCACCTGCACCCACGGGAGGATCAACAAGTTCCCGTTCCGCATCGCCGCGAGCATCCGCCGCCGGAGGCCGCGGCCCAACCCGATCGCGAGTCCCGGCCGGGACACGCGGCGGCCTGAGCCGTGGTCGCGGAGAGCCTCCCGGTCTGCGCCCGGTCACCCGGCGGGCGGATGCCCTTCGTCCGGAGGGAGCTGTGGGGGATCGGCTGCGAAGCAGGCCGGATCGCCACCCGCGCCCACCACGCCGACGATGCCGCCCCAGACGAGCATCGTCAGTTCCTCGGCCAGATCCTGCGAGGTCCGGTCCGGGACGGCGATCCACTCCTCAACGGCGACGGTGGTGGCCCCGACCATCGCGCGTGCCCAAGTGCGGGCGCCGCGAGTCTGGGCGCCGCGGGCCGCGAATCGCGCCTCGAGCGTCGATTCGAGGGCCCCCGCGAAGATCTTCTCGGCCTCGGCGGCGACCGGACGGCTGCCCGACGGCCGCGCCATCGTGAACCGGTAGACATTGGGATCCGACGACACCGTCTCCACGTACACGCTGATGACGGCCTGAACCAGGCGGTAGTCGCCGATGTCGCCCGACAGCGCGTCGATGAGTCGCGGCATCACGGTCGTCTCCACATACCAGAGCGTGACGGCGGCGGCGAGGTCGTTCTTGTCGGCGAAGTACCGGTAGAGCACGGTCTTCGACACCCCGATGTGGCGGGCGATGTCGTCCATTCCGACCTCCGGGCCGAGAGCCCGGATCGCTTCCACCGTGCCCGCGGTCAGCTCGGCGCGTCGCTCCTGCTTGTGCTTCTCCCAGCGCTGCTTACGGCCGTCGGAGGCGACGGCTTCCACCGCAGGCGTCAGGATGCGTTGTTCGAGCTCGCGCGTCAGCGTCGCCGCCGCGTTGACGGCGGCGCGCGCGGCACTCGTGGGTATCGGAGGGTTCGGCATCACCTGGAAACCCTAGTAGCTCGTACGGAACACTGGACGAGTGTCGTCAACCTTGGACCATCGACAGCGCACCCCGAAGTCTCCGGCGGTGCCCGCGGGACTGACGCAGGCGGACGCGAAACGAGCCCACGACCTGCGGCGGATGAAGATCGTGGCGACCGGCCTGCTGGTCGGCGCCGCGGTGATCTACTTCTGCATGCGCTGGCTCGAACACCGGGACGGAGCGGACGTGGCCGCGTGGGTCGGATTCGTCCGCGCCGCATCCGAGGCCGGAATGGTCGGTGCGTTGGCCGACTGGTTCGCGGTCACCGCGCTGTTCCGTCAGCCGCTCGGACTGCCGATTCCGCACACCGCGCTCATCCCGCGGAAGAAGGACCAGATCGGCGACCAGCTCGGCGGCTTCGTCCAGGAGAACTTCATGACCCGCGAGGTGATCGAGGATCGTGTCGCCTCGCTCGACCTGCCGCGCAGAGTCTCCACGTGGTTCGCCGACCCGGCGAACAAGCCGCGGGTGAACGACGAGGTCTCGAGGATCTTCAAGCTCTGCTCGGAGATGCTGCGCGACGAGGACGTCGAACGCCTCATACAGGCCGCCCTCAAATGGGCGGCGGAACCGCTGTGGGCACCGCCCGCCGGGCGCATCCTCGAGCAGCTCGTCGCCGAGAACCGTCTCGAACCGGTGATCCAACTCGCCTGCGACCGCGCGCACGAGTGGGCGCTGGGCAGTCAGCCGCTCATCGACCGCGTGGTGGACCGCGACGGTCCGGCGTGGGCACCGCGCTTCGTGACCCATCTCGTCGGCGACCGGATCTACCGCGAACTGACCGAGTTCACCTACAAGGTCCGCGCCGATCCGCAGCATGAGCTGCGGATCGCCATGCACGATTTCGTCGAGGACTTCGCCCGGGAACTGCAGGAGGACGAGGCGACGATCGCCAAGTTCGAGAACCTCAAAGAGGAACTCCTCGGACGAGACGAGGTGACCGGAGCGGCGTCGACCGCGTGGCAGGCGGGCAAGGCGGTCATCGAGCAGATGCTCGACGACCCGGAGTCGACGCTGCGTACCTCGCTCTCCGACGCGGTGGTGCAGTTGGCGGAACGGATCCGCGACGACGAACCGCTGCAGGCCAAGCTCAACGGCTGGGCGGTGCGGGCGGCCCGTCACGTGGCCGACAACTACTCGGCGGAGATCATCTCGGTGATCACCGAGACGGTCCGGGGATGGGATGCCGCGGAGACCAGTCGCAAGATCGAACTGCAGGTCGGGCGTGATCTGCAATTCATCCGCATCAACGGCACGGTGGTCGGATCGCTGGCCGGCCTGGCCATTTACACGGTCTCGGTTCTGCTGTTCCCCTGACGCGCTTGCACTTGTTAGCGCCCGGTGCGGATAATGGAATCCGGGAGGCACGAGTTTCGTATGACATCCGAGCATGATCACCAGGACGGCCAGTCCGAGACGGGAACCGTCGAGGCCATGGCCACCGCTGCGCAGGACATCGGCGAGTTCATCCGCAGTCAGCGGCTGTCCGCCAAGGTCTCACTCCGGCAGCTGGCCGAGCGAGCGGGCGTCAGCAACCCGTACCTCTCTCAGATCGAGCGCGGGCTGCGCAAGCCGTCGGCCGACGTGCTCTCGCAGATCGCCAAGGGACTCCGCGTCTCCGCGGAAGTGCTCTACGTGCGCGCCGGAATCCTGGAGGCGCGGCCGGCGAGCCCGGTGCGCGACGCACTGCTCGCCGACAGTTCCATCAGCGAGCGGCAGAAGCAGATGCTGCTGGAGATCTACGATTCGTTCCGCCGAGAGAACGGAGCGAGCGAGCAGTCGGACGGAGCGTCCGCGGCCGGCACGGTCGACGTCCTCCGGGCCGATTCGGCCGAGCCGGCGCGTGATTAAGGTGGAGTCGTGAGCGCAGCGAGTTTCGTCATCTACGCCCAGCAGTACATCCTGCTGGCCATCACCGTCATCGCGGGCGTCACCGCGGCCGTGGCCCTGGTGCACGCCGCGATCACGCGACCCGACGCCTTCACCGCCGTCGACGCGCAGACGAAGACCTTCTGGGTGGCCGTCCTCGCGGTGTCGACGCTGCTGATCTGGCTGGTGCAGGCATCGCTCGGCTTCGGACTGATGTTCTTCCTCGCCGCGATCACCGCGGTCCTCGTCTACGTCGTCGACGTCCGGGTTCGGACCGACGAGATCCTGGGCCGCTCGTGGTTCCGGAAGAACGCGTAGGGACGCGGGGACCCCACCGGTGAGCGAATACCGCATCAACGACCTCGCGCAGGTCTCCGGAGTCAGCGTCCGGAACATCCGCGTCTATCAGGACCGGGGACTGCTCCCGCCGCCGACGATCCGTGGGCGCACCGGCTGGTACTCCGACGAGCACCTCGTCCGGCTCAACCTGATCTCACGCATGCTGGAACGCGGCTACACGTTCGCGACGATCAGCGAACTCCTGCACGCCGCGCATTACGGAATGAAGGTGGAGCACGTGCTGCGCGCGGCTCCGAAGGGCGGAAGGTTCCGCAACATCAAGCGGGCCGCCACCATCACCTTCACCGAATTGAAGAAGACGCTGGGCGCCGACGAGCGGTCGATCAATCTCAGTCAGAAGCTGGGACTGCTCACGAAGGACGGCGCCCACTACGCAATCCGCAATCCGGAGCTGCTCGAAGGCGCCGAAGTGCTGGTGAAGGGCGGCATCGACATCGATGACCTGCTCGATCGATGGATGCGAGTCGAGTCGGATCTGACCGATGTCGCTCGGAGCTTCGTATCCATCATCACCGACAAGTACTTCGACGAGAATCTGCCGAACCTCGGCGAGGAGAAGCTGGCGAAGATGGCCGAGCTGATCCAGACCGTTCGGCCGATGGCCCACGAGATCGTCGAGACCACCTTCAGCCGGGCTCTCGACAAGGAGATCTCGCGGGCGATCGGCGAGGCCAGTACCTATTTCGATGCGACGCAGCAGCAGTCTGCGCAGAGCAGCCGGGCGACCGGCGGCCAGACGGAGGTCGACGAATGACGACGAAGAACACATGGACGCGAGCGCGCCGTTGGGCGACGATCGGCGCGGTGGGCGCCGCTGGAGTGGCGGCTGCCGAACTGGCGGTCGCCGGCGGATTCATGGTCCGCGAGGTGTTCAAGTACCCCGATCCCGTTCAGGACGGCCCCGACCCGATGCTCGCTCCGCCGACGCACCCCATGCGGTCGTCGGTGGTCGGCACCCCGGACGGCACGCTGCTGCACGTGGTGGCCTCCGGTGACGTCGAGGACGCCGACGAGATCGTCGTGCTGATTCACGGCTGGACCTGCAACACCGGATTCTGGAACGCACAGTTCAACCACTTCGGCAGCGGCCGCCCGATGGTGGCCTACGACCAGCGCGGCCACGGCCTCTCGGAGATGGGAACGGCCGCGGCGACCATCGAGATGCTGGGTCAGGACCTGCAGGCAGTCCTCGAAGCGATGATCCCCGAGGGCAAGCGCGCGGTGCTGGTGGGACACAGCATGGGCGGCATGACGATCATGTCGTGGGCCAAGCAGTTCGGTGCGGGCATGGAGGACCGGGTCTCGGCCATCGTCCTGTGTTCCACGGCTGCACGCGGAGTGGTCCAGCGACAGCATCTGATCCCCGAGGACATGCCGGCCGTAGCCGGTCCGGGCAAGCGAGTGCTGGAGCGGACCTTCACCTCCTCGCGGCTGCCCCTGCCGAGCAACTCGTTGACCGAGAAGTTCTCCCACTATGTGACGACCGGTCCCGTCGCCCGCCAGGCCCACGTCGACTTCACCGACGAGATGATCGCTTCCTGCTCGCCGAAGGCGCGCGGTGCGTGGGGCTCGGCGATGTACTCGCTCGACGTGCTGTCCGGACTCGACAAGGTGACGGTCCCGACGGCGGTGGTCGTCGGCAGTGCCGACCTCCTGACGCCGGTGGAACACGCCCAGGAGATGGCCAAGGTGCTGAGCCGACGCGGTTTCCTGTACTCGTACAACGTGTACGAGGGTGCGGGACACATGGTTCCCTACGAGCGGTCCGCTGAGTTCGACGCACTGCTCGGCAATCTGCTCTCCGGGGTCAGCGCGGCAACCGGCAGTTGACGAAGACGGGTTCGGGGTGCAGTTCGACGCCGAAGACGTCCCGCACCCCGTCCCGCACCCGCCCGGCGAGTTCGAGTAGATCCGCCGTGTCGGCGCCGCCGCGGTTGGTCAGCGCCAGCGTGTGCTTGGTCGACAGCCGGACGGGCGCTCCGTCGCCCGGGAAGCCCTTGGTGAAACCGGCGCGTTCGATCAGCCACCCCGCCGACAGCTTCACACCGGCGTCCGCCGGATAGCGGGGGACCGCGACGTCGGCGCCGACGTGCGCCGCGATGCGCTCGAGAATCGCCTCCACACGCTCTTCGGGAACGATCGGGTTGGTGAAGAACGATCCCGCGCTCCAGGTGTCGTGATCGGCGGGGTCGAGCACCATGCCCTTCGCGGCGCGGAGCCCGAGCACCCGGTCGCGCACGTCGCGGGCGCCGGCGGTGCCGCCCTCGTCCACGCCGAGCGTGCGGGCCAGTTCGCGGTACCGGATCGGCGCCGACACGCCGCCCGGATTGAGCCAGAACGAGACGGCCAGCACCACCTGATCGTGGCGGCCCTTCAAGTCGCTCGTCCGGTAGGCCAGGCCCAGTGTGTCGGGCGCGGCCCAGCGGATGTCTCCGGTGGCGCGGTCGAGCAATCGCACGCTCCGCAGAACGTCGGCGACCTCGACGCCGTAAGCGCCGACGTTCTGAACCGGTGTGGTGCCTGCGGCGCCGGGGATGCCCGAGAGGCACTCCAACCCGCCGAAGCCCGCGGCGACGGTGTCGGCGACCAGGGAGTCCCAATCGGTTCCGGCCTCAGCCGTCACGTACGGCCGTCCGTCCTCGTCTCCGTACTCGATTCCGGCGCTCGCGATGACGACCGCGGTGCCCTCGAAACCGTCGTCGCCGATCACGAGGTTGGAGCCGCCACCGATCAGCAACACCGGCTCGCGCCGGGCGTCGAGACCGGCGACCGTCGCGACCAGTGAGTCGGTCGTCTCGCACCGGACGACGGCGCGTGCGGGTCCACCCAGCCGCAGGGTGGTGAAGTCGGCCAAGAGGACGCTCGAGGCGTCGCGCACACGGGTGGTCTGCTGTGGGTCGGTCACGTCAGTAACGGTAACCTGGCTGCCATGTCGAGCAAGTTCGAGCATTCGGTCAGCTATCCGTTCTCCGTGTCCGCACTGTGGTCGCTGATCAGCACCGAACAGTACTGGCGGGACCTGGTGCAGGCGACCAACGCCGGGCACGGCTCGATCGAGTCGTTCGCACTCGACGGCGATCAGGTGACAGTGGTGAGCAAGCAGGGCGTCGGTGCGGAGAACCTGCCGTCCGTCGTGACCGCGGTCCGGCCCGGCGACCTGGAGATCCCGCGGACCAGCGTGTTCCGGCTGGCCGGCGAGCAGATCACCGGCTCGATGGAGGCGGCGGTCTCCGGTGCTCCGGCGAAGATCCACGGTGACATCGTCATCAGCGGGGACCCGGCGGTCGCGCGGTATTCCGGACAGGCCGATGTCTCGATCCCGTTCGTCGGCGGCAAGATCGAGAAGGCGATCATCGAGCAGGTCGGACTGCTGCTCGACGCCGAACGTGACGCATCCGTCGAATTTCGGCAGGGTTGAATCTGACGTTACGCTGTCCCACATGGCACGACGGCTCAGCTACTCAGCTCGGTACCCGCACTCGGCCGAGAAAATCTACCAGGCACTGTCGCAGAAGAAGTACTGGGAAGATCTCATGGTCGAGTTCCGCGAGCTGACCCCGATCTCGAACGTCGAGGAGTTCGAGACCGGTGACGACGGGATCCGCGTGGTCCTGCAGCAGACCATCACGCGGGACATGCTGCCGCCCATCGCCCAGACCGTCATGCTCAAGGACATGATGATCACGCGCACGGAGAACTACGGCGTGTTCGATCCGGTGAACACCGACGGCAGCTACAGCGCGTCCATCCCGGCCGGTCCGGGTTCGCTCACCGGGCGTCAGGAACTGTTCCCGACCGACACCGGGTGCACCATCCGCAAGACGACCGAGGTGAAGGTGTACATCCCGTTCGTCAACGCCAAGCTCGAACAGCTGATGCTGGTGAATCTGGTGGACCTGTTCCGCGGCGAAGCCGAGTTCACGTCGACCTGGGTCGAGGACAGCCTCGCGTGAGAGGCGCCGGCCTCGCGGCCGGACGACCCAGCGGGCGCATCACCCGCGGTACCACGAACATCAATCGGCTCCGTCGCGTCGACCGCGCGATGGCCGCCGACCCCCGTGTCCGTGCCGCCTGCGACGTTCCGCGGCCGCTGGCCGTCGACCTCGGATACGGCGGCCGCCCCGACACCGCGGTGGAGATGGCGATCCGGCTGCGCCGGGTGATACCCGACCTGGACCTCGTCGGCCTGGAGATCGACCCCGCCCGGATCGTGGAACCGCGTCACGGGGTGCGCTTCGCGCTCGGCGGCTTCGAACTCGCGGGTCTTCGACCGCACCTGGTTCGGGCGTTCAACGTGCTCAGGCAGTACGGCGAGGACGAGGTGCATGCGGCGTGGGCGCAGATGCAGAGCGCGCTGGCCCCGGGCGGCCTGATCGTGGAGGGCACCTGCGACGAGATCGGCCGCCGATGCTGCTGGATCCTCCTCGACCGCGACGGACCGATCGAACTGACTCTCGCGTGGTCGCCCGCACACACCCGTCGCCCGTCGGAGTTGGCCGAACGGCTGCCGAAGGCACTGATCCACCGCAACGTGGACGGTGAGGCGATCCATCGGCTCCTGGAGACCGCCGATCAGTGCTGGGACCGGGCGGCCGGGCGCGAGGTCTTCGGCCCGCGCGACCGCTGGCGGTACGCGCGTGACATGCTCCGGGACTCGGGGGTCGAGGTCCGCGTGCCTCGCGGCCGTCGCGTGGACAACCTGCTGACCGTGCCGTGGGGCGCCGTCGCTCCCGCTTGACCTGACGAGTTCCGCACGCGGCGGAAGCCCCGAGGCCACGCACTGCGACTGTCGTCCGTTCGGTCGGGTTTCCCGAAGATGTCGGAGTTCGCCGATACGCTTCCGGCATGTCCACAGATGGCCGGCCGGATGACCCCGCACGGAATGACCCCGCACGGAATGACACCGCACGGAATGACACCGCACAGACTGCGCCCGACGTCGATCACTACGCCGAGACGATGTCGCGGCCGGTGCCCGACCCTCCGTCGGTGCCGCCGCTGCGGGAGCCGACCAGAACCTACGACACCCCCGGTCTCGAGGACCCGTACCGCTCGGGTCCGCACTACGCCGGCCCCACATCCTCGGGACCGCTCTACGCTCCGACGCAGTATCCGAGCGGCCCGTATCCGCCGCCCGGCTACGGGCCGGCACCGGCCGGCGGGGCGGGGCGTGCGGTCCTTCTCGGTCTGGCGATCGCCTGCGTGATAGGTCTGGCGGTGGCCGCCGTCGTCGTCTGGATGAAGGTCGTGAACGCCCCCGACGAGAAGACCGCGGACCCGGCCCCGACGGTCGTCACGCAGGCACCTCCCACGCACACCGTGACATCGGTGGTGGCCGATCCGGAGACCGATGCCGCCGGGCGCCTGCGCGATCAGGCGACGGCCGACGCCGCCGATTTCCGCGGTGCCCTCGCCGATCGCTGGGCTGCGCAGATCAGTGCGAGGCGCCCGGGCCTGTACGCCGACGGCCGTACTTGGGACAACCAGACCATCCTGGCGGAGTTCGAGTCGTCTCGGTCCCGGTACCCGCAGGTCCGGCTGATCGACTCGAGTGAGTGGCCGGTGTTCTCCGAAAGCGGCTGGTGGGTGACGGTGTCGGCCCAGGGCTTCGCGAGCGCGGACGACGCACTGGCCTGGTGCCGCGGAAACGGGCTCGACAAGGACCACTGCTTCGCCAAGCTCATCAGCAGCAGCCGCGGGCCGGAGGGATCTACGCTTTATCAGAAGTGATGTTCTCGTGCCCGAGGGAGACTGCATGCGACTGGCGATGGCCCAGATGAGTTCCACCGACAGCCCGGACGCCAATCTGGAGATCGTGCTCGACGGCGTGCGGGACGCCTCCGCGGCCGGAGCCGACCTGGTGGTGTTTCCAGAAGCGGCCATGTGCCGGTTCGGCGTCTCCCTCCGCGATGTGGCGCAGCCACTCGACGGCCCGTGGGCATCGGCGGTCGCGGCCGCCGCGGACGCTCACAGAGTCGCGGTGGCGGCGGGGATGTTCACGCCCGCGCCCGACGGCCGGATCCGCAACACGGTCCTGGTGGCACGACCCGGACGCGCACCCCTCGCTTACGACAAGATCCACCTGTACGACGCCTTCGGCTTCGCCGAGTCGCGGACCGTGGCGCCGGGACACCGGCCGCTCGTCTTCGACGTCGGTGACTGCACGGTCGGCGTCGCCACCTGCTACGACATCCGGTTTCCCGCGCTGTTCACCGAACTCGCCCGACGCGGAGCACAGATGATCGTGGTCCCCACGTCGTGGGGTTCGGGACCCGGCAAACTCGAGCAGTGGGAGATCCTGACTCGCGCTCGGGCGCTGGACTCCACCGCCTACGTCGCGGGCGTCGGTCAGGCCGAACCCTCCGACCCCGCCATCAGAGACTCCTTGGCTCCCACCGGGATAGGTCATAGCCGACTCTCAGATCCATTCGGTAGCGTGATCGCCGACTATGACTCCGCGGTGCAGATGGGTGTCCATGACATCGATCTCGCCCTGACAGACAAGGCGCGCAGCGCGTTGGCCGTGCTGGCCAATGCCCGTGACATTCCCCGCCTGGATCGGACGAACCCGCATGACTGACTCTCCGCGCTCGTCGCATTCCTCCGACGACGAAGCCTCCGACGAGGCCGCCGTCGGCGAATCCGAGACCCGGGAGCACGTCGCTCCGGAGTCGGATGCGGCGAGGGAGCCCGCCCGCGCCGCGGGGTCCGACGAGTCCACAGGGGCCGAGGAGCCCGCGGCGACGGGCAAGCACAGCGTCTCGGACACCGACGGCGCTCTTCCCGACGACACCCCGACCGGGGAGGTCATCACCGGGCCGATCCGCTACACCTCGGACCCGGCCACGCACGCCTACTCGGAGTCCGGCAAGCCGCCGACCAAGCAGATGGACGCACTCGACTCGGGGGCGTTCACTCCGGTCGCGGCAGCTCCGCCGCCACCGCCGCCGCCGTCGTCCGGTGCGCCGGTGATGTCGTCGCCGTCGGCCAAGCGCGGACGCGGCCGGACGATCGGCCTCATCGTGGCCGCCGTGGTACTGCTCGTGGTGATCGCCGGCGTCGGATCCGAACTGTACGTCCGGCACAAGGTCACCAGCTGTCTGCAGACCTCCTTCGAGAACCTGACCGGAACCGGAACCGACGTCTCGGTGTCTCGGCGACCGATGCTCATGTCGGTGGTCGACGGCGACGTCCCGTGGGTCCAGGTAGACACCACCGGTGGCGGCGACTCCACCATGCAACTGCACGCCCGGGCCGAGGGGATCAGCACCGACGGCGGCACCGTGCAGTCACTGCAGGGCAACGGGTTCCTTCCCTACGAGCGCATTCAGACGATGAGCCAGGAGGGCCAGAACGGCAGCCCGACCATCGAGTCCATCAGCGCCGATCCGTCTGCGGGGACCATCAAGATCTCCACGACGGTCAACATCACGATCATCCCGATCCCCGCCACCGTGACGCTCAAGCCGGTGGTGAAGGACGGTGCGGTCTCGTTCGAGGTGAAGGACGCGACGGCGCTGATGTTCGGTCTCCCGTCCGACTTCGCTCAGCCGATCGTCGATCAGGTCACCGCTGCGATGTTCGGTCCGCTGTTCAAGCAGATCCACGTCACCAAGCTCGACGTCGGCAAGTCGGGCATCGACTTCGCCTTCGCCGGCGACGATGTGAACCTGAAGTCGGCCGCGGAGTCGACCAACGCGTCCAGCGGTTCCGGAGGCTGCGCGGTCTAGCCGTGCCGCTCGGCAGCCGTACTGCCGCGGCCTACTCGGCGAAGCCGTCCAGCACCGCGCGGGTGCCCGACAGCCCGAGGCGATTCGCGCCCGCGGCGATGAGATCGGCGGCTGCTGCCGCCGTGCGGATGCCGCCGCTGGCTTTGACACCGACGCCGTCGCCGACTGTCGCTCGCATCAACTCGACCGCGCGGACGCTCGCACCGCCCGCCGGATGGAAACCGGTCGAGGTCTTGACGAAGTCGGCGCCCGCTTCGACGGCGCGCCGGCAGACCTGCACGAGACAGTCGTCGCCGACCGCGTCGAGCAGGACCGCGGACTCGACGATCACCTTGAGCACCCGGTCGCGGCCGATCGCCTCGCGGACGGTCAGGACGTCCGCGAAGACCTCGTCGTACCGGCCGTCGACCGCGGCGCCGACGTCGATCACCATGTCGATCTCATCCGCACCGGAATCCACAGCGAGGCGTGCCTCGGATGCCTTCACCAGCGAGTGATGCTTGCCCGACGGGAATCCCGCCACGACGCAGGTGCGCGCGGACCCGGTGTCGATGGGCAGCATCGACGGTGACAGGCAGATCGAGTACACGCTGAGCTCCAGACCGTCGATGATGGTGGCCTGCGCATCGGCCCGGGTCGCTTCGGGCTTCAGCAGCGTGTGGTCGACCATCGCTGCGACATCCGCTCGGGTCAGGTTGGTGTTCGTCACGGAATCGAGCTTGGCACACTGAGAACTGTGAGCAACTCGCAGATCTCCTCCGGCGACGACCGTCGCTTCGTCCTGACCCTCGGCTGCCCCGACCGCACCGGCATCGTCGCGGCCCTCTCCGGCTTCCTCGCCGGCGTTGGCGGGTGGATCACCGAGGCGGCGTACCACTCGGATCAGACCACCGGCTGGTTCTTCACCCGGCAGGCCGTCCGTGCCGATTCGATCGGGATGCCGGTGGAGGAGTTCCGGAGCCGTTTCGCCGAGGTGGCCGCGATGTTCGGGCCCGAGGCCGAATGGCAGGTGTCCGACACCGGTGCCGAGAAATCAGTGGTGCTGCTGGTCAGCAAGGACAGTCACTGTCTCACCGATCTCCTGTCCCGTGCCGAGCGCGGCGAGTTCCCGGCTCGGGTCAGTGCGGTGGTCGGAAATCATCGGGACCTGGAGACCATGACCACGCGATTCGGTGTTCCGTTCCACCACGTGCCCTTTCCCGCCGGTGGCAAGGAAGAAGCGTTCGCGGACGTGCGGGCGATCGTCGACGGTTACGACCCCGACGCGATCGTGCTCGCGCGCTTCATGCAGATCCTGCCCGCCGACCTGTGCGAAGCCTGGGCCGGCAAGGCCATCAACATCCACCACAGTTTCCTGCCGAGCTTCGTGGGGGCCCGGCCGTACCATCAGGCGTTCGACCGCGGGGTGAAGCTGATCGGCGCCACCTGCCACTACGTCACCGCCGATCTCGACGCCGGCCCGATCATCGAGCAGGACGTCAGCCGGATCAACCACGAGTACTCTGCGGCCGACATGGTGCGTCAGGGCCGAGACATCGAGACGCTCGTGCTCGCCCGCGGCGTACGCTGGCACCTGGAGCACCGCGTTCTGGTGCACGACCGCAAGACGGTCGTCTTCCAGTAGTCCGCGACTCCCGGCGCCTACCCGGTCTTGATGTTGCGGCGCGAGGTGGCCTGATCGCGGGGGCGGACGACGATCTGGTCGAGGTCGACGTGCGACGGCCGGGACGCGGTGAAGGACACGATTTCGGCGATGTCCTCGGCGACCATCGGCGTCAGCCCCTCGTACACCGACTCGGCCTTCGCGGCGTCGCCGCCGAAGCGGACGAGGGAGAACTCGGTCTCGACCATCCCGGGGCAGATCTCGGTCAGCCGGATGGGCTTGCCGAGCAGTTCCAGGCGCAGTGTCCGGTGCAGGACGCCCTGCGCGTGCTTCGCAGAGGTGTAACCCGCGCCGTTGTCGTACGCTTCGAGTGCCGCGGTGGAGGTGATCGTGATGATGAGACCGTCGCCCGATGCCTCGATCTTCGGAAGCAGGGCCTTGGTGACGCGCAGTGTGCCGACCACGTTGGTCTCCCACATCCAGCGCCAGTCCTCGAGGTCCGCCTCCGCCACCGGGGCCAGGCCCTTGGCACCGCCCGCATTGTTGACCAGGACGTCCACGCGGTCGAGCGTCGCGGCGAAGCGTTCCACCGAGGCGGCGTCGGTGACGTCGAGGTACCTGGCGCGGCCGCCGATCTCCTGGGCGAGCGCGTCGATGCGGTCGACGCGCCGCGCGCCCAGCACCACGGTGTAGCCATCGCGGGCCAGGCTGCGCGCCGTCGCCGCACCGATACCCGAACTCGCCCCCGTGACGACCGCGATCTTGCCCTTGCTGCTGGAACTCTCGGAGCTAGTCATGGCATCGAGTCTAGTGGCGGCGGGTGCCGGCGATGCCCGGAGTCCGCGGGCCCCGAACTCGTCTGCTGATAGGTTCGACGCATGACCATCGCCGGCGTGGTGGCCGCGCCACTTCGTTTCGGATCCGGCCCTGCCGCCGCCGTTCTCAACGCTGTCCGTATCAGTGCTCCGGCGACCCGGGACCGACTTGTCGCCGACACCGGGCTCTCGGCCGCCACCGTCAACCGGCAGGTGAACGCACTCCTGGAGGCGGGCCTGGTGATCGAGCGACCCGATCTGCTCGGGCACAGCGGAGTCGGACGGCCCAAGCTGCCACTGACCCTGGACCCCGACCGGTTCTGCGTCGCGGGCATGCACATCGGTGCCCGCCGGACGGCGCTCGTCATCGCCGACGTCGGAGGCCGCACGCTGTACAGTCACGCGATCCGTACGAAGGAACTCGCGAACGCCGACGCCGCGTCGGCCGTCGATAGATTGTGCGAACTGCTCGCCGAACTCGCGGGGCGCTTCTCCGGTCGGCGGGTCCTCTGGGCGGGCGCAGCGCTCGGTGGGGTGGTCGACGACGCCACCGGCCTCGTCGACCACACGATCCTGCGCTGGCATCGGCAGCCGCTGGGGGAGCGTCTGCACGCGGCCCTCGGCGTGCCGGTGTCGGTGGCCGAACACGTTCAGGCGATGGCGGCCGCGGAATTACTGTTGGCGTCGACCGTTCAGCGCAGCGGATCGAGCCTGTTCTTCTACGCCCGTGAGACGGTCGGCATGGCCCTGATCATCGACGGCGAAGTACACCAGCCCGCGCACGGCGCGGGGACCATCGCCGGGCTCCGGGTGGAACCGGGGGTGCTGGCCGTCGAGCCGGTGGCGCCGTTGCAGTCGGTGATCGGCACGGCGGCGGTCAAGGCCGCGGCCGCCCGGCTGGACGTGGACGAGTCGGCCGGCGTGGTCGCCGACGATCGCGCGCGTGTGCTCGGCGAGGCGGTGGCGATGATGCGTGATGTGTTGAATCCCGATGCGATCACGGTGGCCGGCGACGCCTTCTCGGCCCATCCGCACGGGCTGGCTCCGGTGCAGGCGGCGTTCGACGCGGCCAGCCTGTTGCCGAGACCGCTGGAGATCGTCCCGACCTGCTTCGGGGTGCACGTACCCGAGGCGGCGGCCGTGGCCGTGGCGCTCTCCGCGGTGTACGCCGATCCACTGGGTGTCGTCGGCGGCTGAATTCATCCGGCTCGTCGAGTAGGCCGTATCAAGACTGCCTGTCTGGGGTTTCGACTCGCTGCGCTCGCTCAACGGGCCTGGAGGGTCGCTCGGTAGCTGTTTCCAGGGTTGCCGTATCGAGACTGCCTGTCTGGGGTTTCGACTCGCTGTGCTCGCTCAACGGGCCTGGAGGGTGGCTCGGTGGTGTTTGTCTGTTGAGGGTTGTCGAGTAGGCCTGTGAGCGTAGCGAGCATGCTGTATCGAGACTGCCTGTTTGGGGTTTCGACTCGCTGTGCTCGCTCAACGGGCCTGGAGGGTCGCTCAGTGCGCCTTCGCACGACCGTCAGCGGCGCAGAGCGGCCACGGTCTCCAGGACTGTCGCGACCCCGTTCGGATCCGCGACGCGGAAGTGCGCCGCCGTCGGGCCGTCTCCGACCTTGACTCCCACATCGTCCGGACCGAGGCGCGCGAAGGCCTTCTCGTCGGTCACGTCGTCGCCGAGGTAGAGCACGGCGTCCACCTCGAGCGCCGCGCGCAGGCGGTCGAGGGCGTGTCCTTTACTGGTCTCGATCACCGCGAGTTCGATGACCGCTTTGCCGTGGGTCACCTGCACCCCGTCCCACGACGCCGGACCGGACTCGGCGAGAGCGAGCGCGGCGTCGGCGTCGGCGGGGGATGCGTTGCGCACATGAAGGGTGGTGCTGACCGGCTTCACCTCCACCGAGGTGCCGGGGAACCGGGCACTCAGACCGCGGAACTCGGCGACGATCCGCCGCAGCAGTTCGCGTTGCCCGTCGGTGACCGGATCGTCGAAGCCTTCGGCGAACTCGGCGCCGTGGCTGCCGACCAGCGTGATGTTCTCACTTGCTCCGGAGAGCGCGCGCAGGTCGGCGCGGGCCCGGCCGGACACCAGTGCCGCCGCGGTCCGCGGCGCCGCGGCGCACTGCTCCAGCGCGGCCATCGAGCGCGGTTCGGGGACGGCGTCCTCGGGCCGCGCCACGATGGGTGAGACGCACCCGTCGTAGTCGGAGGCGACGAGCACCCGCGGACGGGCGGCGAACGCTTCGAGCGCGGCCCGCAGGGCGTCGTCGAGCATCGTCTCGGTCATGCGTCGGCGGCGAGGGTGTCGAGGAAGCTGGTGGCCCACAGATCCACGTCGTTGGTCATCACCTGATCGTGGAGGATGCGCATCCGCTCACGGCGGGCCTCGGCGGGATCGGTGACGGCGGCCTCGATCGCGTCGTCGACGTCGCGGTCGTCGTACGGATTCAGCAGGTAGGCCTCGCCGAGTTCGGCTGCGGCGCCGGTGAACTCGCTCAGGACGAGGGCGCCGCCGAGATCCGCGCGCGCGGCGAGGTACTCCTTGGCGACAAGGTTCATCCCATCGCGCATCGGGGTCACGAGCATGACGTCGGCCGCGCGGAAATAGGCGAGCAACTCGTCGCGGGCCACCGGCTGCAGCAGGTAGCGGATCGGCGGGCGCGCGACGGTCCCGTATTTGCCGTTGAGGTGACCGACCATCTGCTCGATGCGATTGCGCATGTCGATGTAACTGTCGACGCGCTCGCGGCTGGGGCTGGCGAGCTGAACCATCACCGTCTTCGCGGGATCGAGCCGGCCGGAAGCGAACAGCCGCTCCAGCGAGGCCAGCCGGACGTCGATTCCCTTGGTGTAATCGAGCCGGTCGACGCCGAGCAGCAGCACCTCGGGGTCACCGAGTTCGGCGCGGATCGTGACCGCGCGGTCGGCGGCGGCCGTGGCCTGCGCCGCCACATCGGCCGAATCGATGGAGATGGGGAACGAGCCGACCTTGACGGTGCGGCCGTCGTACTCCACCGCTCCGAAATCCTCCCGCGCGGTGATCGGGCCGTTCGAGGTGCGGGTGCCGAGGAGCCGGCGCGCGAGTGTCAGGAAGTTCTCGGCGCCTCCGGGCAGGTGGAAGCCGAGCAGGTCGGCGCCCAGCAGGCCTTCGAGGAGATCGGTGCGCCAGGGGAGCTGGCTGAACAGCTCGGTCGGCGGGAAGGGAATGTGCAGGAAGAACCCGATCCGCAGGTCGGGACGCGTCTCGCGCAGCATCGCGGGCACCAGGAGCAGCTGATAGTCCTGAACCCAGACCATCGCATTCGGGGCCGCAGCACTCGCGGCGGTCTCCGCGAACCGGCGGTTCACCCGGACGTACGCCTCCCACCAGTCATGCCGATACTCGGGCTTGACGAGTAGATCGTGGAACAGCGGCCACAGAGTGGCGTTCGAGAACCCCTCGTAGTAGTCCTCGACCTCTGCGGCGCTCAGCGGCACCGGGTGGATGTCGATGCCCTCGACGTCGGGCTTCTCCTCGGGGGACCCGTCCTGCGACGCGCTGCCCGACCACCCCACCCAGGCGCCCGACCGGGTCTCCAGGGTGGGGGTCAGTGCCGTCACGAGTCCGCCCGGCGAACGCTTCCAGACCACGGAGCCGTCGGGCCGGACCTTCTTGTCGACCGGAAGACGATTTGCGACGACGACGAAATCCGCACCCGTCGCAGGGTGCCCGGGGGCCGTCATCCGCGTCAGGCGGACTCGCCGGGAGCGATTCCGAGCATCGACAGCAGCATGCGGCATTCGTCGGCGTCGGTGGCGTAAGCGGCCACCACGCGGCGGGCCTTGTGTGCGGTCTCGTCGGTCACCGGCTCCAGTTCGTCATCGGCGATGTCGTCGGTCGTCTTAGCTGCCATGGCCGGGATTCTACCCGAGCCGATCAGCGGTGCCGGTCGGCGTTCGCGACGATCGCATCCCGTACGTACCGGGCCAGTCCGGGCTCGATCTCCTCGTACGACGCGGTGAACCGCGGGTCGCTCACGTACATCTCGCCGAGGCAGGTGTGGAACTCGTGGCTGCACTCGTAGAAGCGCTCGTCGATGTGCTTGCGCGCCCGTTCTGCGGCGTCCATGGCGGCCGTGCTGTCGGCGGGTTCGCCCGCCCGCATGGCGGCGGCGAACGCCGCGTGGATCGCGTCGGTCTCCGCCTTGATCTGTTCCCAGTCCGCCTTGGTGTAGTCGCGAGTGCGGCGGGCCGACTGCTTCCACGCGTCGGTCTGCCCCCACCGCTCCTCGGCTTCGGCCTGGTACTCGTCGCGGAATCCGTCGCCGAAGATCTCTCGCATCTCTTCGGCGGTCGCTGGTCGTTGCTGCATCTGCGTCTCCATCGCTCGATCGATGGCTGCGACGAGCTCGGTCAACTCGCCCAGCCTGGACACGACGGCCTCGCGTCGCCTGCGCAGGTGATCGACTGGGTCGCCGTCGCCGTCGAGCAGTGCCGCGATCTCGTCCAGCGGCATCTCCAGCCGCCGGTAGAGGACGATGCGCCAGAGCCGGTCGAGGTCCGCCTCGGTGTAGAGGCGGTAGCCGGCTCCGGTGCGCTTGGCGGGCGACAGCAGTCCGATCCGGTCGTAGTGGTGCAGAGTGCGCACCGTGACTCCGGTCAGATCGGCCAGACGTCCCACCGTCCAGGTGGTCGTCCCCGTGCCGTCGGCCCCGTTCGTCGCCGTCATGGATTCCAGCGTGGAGGCTTACGTCGCGTGAGGGTCAAGCCGTGCGGCCGGCCGTCGCGCAGCGCGTCGCGTTGGCGCGCCAGCGCCGCGGGCAGCCGGGGCCGTTTGAGCGTGCGTGCGATGAATTCGCCGAGGGTGACTCCGGCGGCGATGGAGCAGCCGACCGCGATGGCTGTGGCCAGCTCGCCGAAGCCGGCCAGCGTCTCGCCGCTCATCACACCGTAGAGACCGCGGTACATCGCCAGACCAGGCAGCAGCGGGGTGATGCCGGCGACGGCGACCACGAGTGGCGGGACGAGGGCTCGACGAGCGGCGAGACCACCGATGAGGCCGACGACGATCGCGGCGACCGCACCCGAGACGATGGCTCCCGCGTCCGTGAGCGAGAGCCCGCTGATCACCCCGGAGGCCAGCACGCCCGCGCCGAGCGCGACCGGGATCGCGCGACGCTCGGCGTAGCTGGCGAGTGCGAAGGCGCCCGCGGCGATCGCTCCGCCGATCACGGTCGCGGCCACGTCCGACGGTCCGAACGGAGACGTCGTCGTCAGGCCCGGCAGACTCCCGCCCAGCGCCTCGACCAGCCGGATCGCCATGGCCACGCCCGCCAGGATCCCGCCGGTCATCAGCACGACCTCGGAGAATCGGGCGGTGCCGGTGATCGGCGCCCCGGTGATCGCGTCCTGCACCGATCCGACCAGCGACAGTCCCGACAACAGCGCCACGATCCCCGCCGCGATGATCTGCGACGGCGCGAAACTCACGTCGAGCGCCTCGCGCCAGTGGTACAGGCCGGCCGCGGGGAGCACGGCGATGAACCCGCCGAGCATCTGCTGGAAGAAGATCGGGGTTCCGATGCGGGCCAGCCGCCGGTTGAGAGCGACGATGACGACGGTGGTCAGGAAAGCCGTCAGCACCACCAGCGTGGTACCGCCGAGAAGGATCGAGATACCCAGCGCCAGAACGCCCCAGGCCAGATTCGCGAGCCAGTACGGGTAGGGGTGGGGGGCGCTGACGATGCCGTCGACGATCCGGTGCGCGGTTCCGGGGGTGATGGCCAACTGCCGGATGCGCCGCACCAGGCGGTCGACGTGCGCGAGCCGGGTGAAGTCGAGCGACCGGTAGTGGACCGTGCGCACGGTGGTGACCGGCGGCAGCGTGGGGCCCCGCCGGGCACTCACCAGGATACGGTTGAACGTGACGTCCACGACGACGTCCTCGAGACCGTAAATGCTTGCGACGAAAGCGATCTGGTTGCCGGTGTCGATGGCGCCGGTACCCGAGTCGAGGAGCACCGCGCCGATACGTGCGGCGAGATCGAGGACTTCGGTGATCGCGGCCTCGTCGTCGAGCGGGATCGGTTTGCGGGGTGCGACGACGATGCTGCCCGGCTCGATCGTGTCGATCGTGGCCGTGGCGTCGCCGAGAATCTTGTCGAGTCCCTGACGGAACATCGCTTTCACACGCACCCTGCCTCCTCACAGGTCAGTCGCGGAGGCGGTCCGGTGGGGCCGCCGCCTTCGATCGTGGCATCGCACGCACCGGCCCGCGAGGGTTGTCCCGCGGAGGTGCCCGAGGTAAGTCGTCGGCCCGGGGACCGGGCGTTACTGGTTCGCGGTGTGACCCTATATACTTCCGCCGCAGGCCTCCTTAGCTCAGTGGTAGAGCACTCGCCTTGTAAGCGAGCGGTCGTCAGTTCAATCCTGACAGGGGGCTCCGCCGCGGGCCTGACGCATCCGATGCGTCGGGCCCGCTCCACTCTCCCGGCGGTGCGGTCCTCAGAGGAGGACCAGCAGATCGGTCCGCAGGTCGTCGTGTGCGACGACGCTGGGATCGGTCACGTAGATCTCGACCACCGCGCGGGGCACCGCACCCCCTCTGGCGAAATGGGTCTCCATGAGCAGCTCCCACGCCGACCCGAGACCGTCGAAGCCGCCGAGGTGCGACATCACCAGGGCGCGGCCGGTGGGGAAGGTCCCGTTGTCGATGCCCTCGAGGTCGGTGGGCTCGGCTACGGGGAAACCGATCGTGACGTCGAACTCGTCGGTGACGTCGCCCTCGTAGACGGCGAAGCCCGGTCCGATCGGCCGAGCCTGCGCCAGCAGGTGGAAATGGCCGTCGAAGATCTCCGGCAGGTCGTCCATGCGGACCTCGGGAAATTCCATGGTCACCACCCGCACCGCGTCCGGCAGGGACACCTCGGTGGCTTCGAAGAACGGCTCCTCGCGCAGGATCAGGGGCAGTGAACTGGTCATGAATCCATGCTACGGCCGCGCGGCCCGGAGTCGGCACATGCTGCACACCGGTCCATCGCCCGGCAAGATGGAGGCGTGACTGACACCGTTCACGTCGTCGACACCGTCTACGGTCCGCTGCGGGGCACCAGCACACCATCGGCCGACCTGTGGCTGGGAGTCGCGTACGCGGCTCGTCCGACCGGGCCGCGACGCTGGCTGCACGCGCAGCCGCCCCGTGAGCGCAGCGAGGTCATCGACGCCCGCAACTTCGGCCCGGTGTGCCCGCAGCCGGTGATGCAGGTGATCGATCTCGGGCCGGAGGCCTTCGCCAACGAGGACTGCCTGTATCTGAATGTCGGGACGCCGCGCGGCGTGGCCGGCACCGACGCACGCCTGCCGGTGATGGTGTGGGTCCACGGCGGCGCCTACCTCTGCGGATCGGGGTCGCAGCCGCTGTACGACCCGGGGTCCCTGGTGCAGTCGTCCGTCACCCGCGGGACGCCGACGATCATCGTCACCCTCAACTACCGGATGGGCGCGTTCGGGTTCGCCGATCTGCGTCATCTCTCGTCCGGCGACGAGACCTTCCAGGCCAATTGCGGTCTCTCGGACGTGCTCGCCGCGCTGGGCTGGGTGCGCGACAACATCGAGCGTTTCGGCGGCGATCCGGGCAACGTCACGCTGTTCGGCGAATCGGCCGGCGCCGGTGTGGTGACCACGTTGCTGGCCTCGCCCGCGGCGAAGGGACTGTTCCATCGGGCGATCGCCCAGAGTTCCCCGGCCACCACCGTGTACGACGCCGAGCGTGCCGAGCGCTACGCGAACATGCTGCTGGCCGAGCTCCCGCCCGAGTACGTGCGGCCGAGCGAACTGCGCCGGACGCCTGCGCTGGATCTGGTGAACGCGTCGTCGGCGATCTTCAACCTGGTGCCCAACCGGTTTCCCGGCACCATCGCGTTCGCCCCCGTGGTGGACGGCGATCTGGTGCCGCTGGATCCGATGGAGGCCATCGTCTCGGGTGAGGCGCACCGCGTCCCGCTGCTCATCGGGACCAACCGGCACGAGACCTCGCTGTTCCGCTGGATGTCGACGCCGCTGCTTCCGGTGAAGAACGACGGTGTGGACGCGATGTTCACCCTGATCGGCACCGAGCGGCCGACGCTGCGCGTCCCCGAACCCGACCGCCTCGACTCCTCCTACCGTCACGTGCCCTCGGGAGTGCGCAGTATGGCCATCTCCCGCGACATCGGATTCCGGATGCCCGCGGTGTGGATCGCGGAGTCGCACGCCCAGGTGGCGCCGGTGTACCTGTACCGGTTCGATTGGGCCACACCGCTCCTCCGCGTCCTCGGCTACGGTGCCGCGCACGCCACCGAGGTGCCGTACGTGTGGGGCAACCCGGCGTCGAGCCGGCGTGATCCGATGTACGCGCTCGGCGGACGGGCCACCGGCGAGAAGGTGCGGCACCGGATGCAGTACCGCTGGCTCGGTTTCGCCGCGGACGGCGACCCGAACACCGGGGAGGACGGCGACGCGCTCTGGGAGGCGTACGTGCCGCAGCGCCACAGTTCGCTGTTGATCGGCGGCACCGAGGACACCCCGGTGACCGGACTGGACGACAGCACGCTGCGCGCGTGGGGAGACGAGGTGCTGAGCTTCCGATGACCGAACCCGAGTACTTCCGGTCCGCGACCCTGCACGACGGCGGATTCGCCTACGGCGCACAGACGGCACCCGGAGCGCTGATCTTCACCGCGGGAATCTCGCCACTCGACGCCGACGGCGCGATCGTGGGCGCGAACGACCCCGAGGCGCAGGTCCGCCGCGCCGTCGAGTGTCTCGACGTCCTGCTCGCGGAGCGGGGCGCCGCGCGATCGGGAATCGTGAAACTGACCGTCTACGTCGCGGCCGCCGGTGCCGACGAGCTCGGCGCCGTGTGGCTCGCGCTGGACACCGCGTTCGACGCGACTCCGCCGTCGATAGTCCTCGGGGTGTCGGCGCTGCCCTACCCGGGGCAGCGGGTCGAGATCGAGGCGGTCGTCGCGGTCTCGGGCGGCCACATCCCGCACGCCCCGGTCGAGCGGGGCTCGGTGTGACCGCCCGACCGCGCGTCGGCGACAGTCAGCGGCGCGCTCGGCTGCTGCGTCGCCATCTGCTGGACGGCTCCGCCGGACACCGGGTCACCGAGGTCGCCGACGCCGTCATCGGACTTCATGCCACCGTGCCGTCGACGGTCCACCTGGCGGCGTGGGCCCGGGGTGCGGCGCCCGACCCGCAGACGGTGGAGACCGCGTTGTACGACGAGCGCTCGGTGGTCAAACAGCTCGTGATGCGCCGGACGCTGTTCGTGATGACCCGGCCGGTGCTCGCCGAGGCGGTCGGCGCGATCGGGCCCCGGGTGGCAGCTTCGGAACGGACGAACATCCTTCGCGATCTGCGTCGCGACGACGGTCCGGACCATCCGGAGGCCTGGATCGAGCGGGCGCGCGAGGCGATTCTCGCGGAGCTCTCCGACGGGGCCGCACTTTCGGCACCGGAGTTGCGGAGACGGTTGCCGGAGTTCGACATCGAGATCATGCGCGACCACGGCAAGTCGTACGGCGGACCGTCGCCGATGCTGCCCCGAATGCTCAACCATCTGGCCGCGCGGGGAGAGGTGGTGCGCGGCCCGAACGCCGCCGACTGGCACCGCTCGCGGCCGTCGTGGACGTCGATGTCGTCGTGGCTGGGGGCGCCCCTGCCGCATGTCGACGAGGCGGCGGGGCACGTCGCACTGGTGGAGCGGTGGCTGCGCCGGTACGGTCCGGGCACCGAAGCCGATCTGGTGTGGTGGCTCGGCACCACCAAGACCGCGGTGCGCGCCGCACTGGCATCGCTGCCGGTGACCGAGGTGGAACTGGACTCGGGTGCCACGGGCTATCTGATGTCCGACGATCTCGCGGAGGTGGAGCCGGTGCCGCCGCGGGCACTGCTGCTGCCCGGCCTGGACCCGGCCACCATGGGCTGGCGGGAGCGCGACTTCTATCTGGGATCCCACGGTCCGGAGTTGTTCGACCGCACCGGCAACGGAGGACAGACGGCCTGGTGGGACGGGCGGATCGTCGGCGGCTGGGTGCTGACCGAACAGGGGGTGAGGGTGGTTCCGCTCGAAGACCTTCCCGCCGAGGCCCGCGACGCGCTCGCCGAGCGGGCCGACGAGCTCACCCGGTGGCTGGGGGACGATCGGCCAGCGCCGGGATTCCCGTCGCCGCTGATGCGGCAGCACGGCCGGGCGCGACCCTCACAGTGATCTCCCAGGTTCTTGCCAGTCGGACCGCCGGAGGGGCAGGCAAGCTGGAACCATGACTTCTGCTGACAAACCCGCCAAGGTCCTCGTCGTCGACGATGAGGAGAACATCAGGGAACTGCTGTCGGTGTCGTTGAAATTCCAGGGATACGAGGTCGTCGCCGCCGCCGACGGACCGCGCGCGCTCGACGTCGTCCGTACCTTCAGGCCGGACATCCTGGTCCTCGATGTGATGATGCCGGGGATGGACGGGTTCGGCCTGCTCCGGCGCCTGCGGGCCGACGGTGTGGACGCCCCGGCCCTGTTCCTCTCGGCCCGGGACTCGGTGGAGGACAAGGTGAACGGACTCACGATCGGCGGCGACGACTACGTCACCAAGCCGTTCAGTCTCGAGGAGGTGGTGGCGCGGCTGGCCGTTCTGCTGCGGCGCAGCGGCTTCGGCGAAGGCGAGGCGGAACCGACCCGAATCGTCTTCTCCGATCTGGAACTCGACGACGAGACGCACGAGGTGTTCAAGAACGGTGAACTGGTCTCGCTCTCACCGACCGAGTTCACCCTGCTCCGGTACTTCATGGTCAACGCCGGGACCGTGCTGTCGAAGCCGCGGATCCTCGACCACGTGTGGAGCTACGACTTCGGCGGTGACGTGAACGTCGTCGAATCGTACGTCTCCTACCTGCGCCGCAAGATCGACACCGGGCCCAAGCGGCTCATCCACACGCTGCGCGGCGTGGGATACGTGATGCGTGAGCCCCGCGAATGACGATGAATCCGCCCGGCGTCGGCCCCGCTCCGCAACCGCCCGGCCCACCCCCTCCGCATCCGCACCTGCCGCACCGTGGCGGGCGCCGCGGTGTGCCGCTGCGGATCTCGCTGGTGGTGCTGACCGCCGTCCTCGTCGCCCTCGGTCTGGTGTTCTCCGGTTTCGCGGTCACCTCGGCGATGCGCGGCAACCTCATCTCGCGTACCGACGCCGGGCTGGACGACGCCGTCAACGGCTGGGCCCGGCCCCGCGATCTCTCCACCGACCACCGGACCGGCCCGCCCGGCCCCAAGCGCCCGCCGTCGCAGTACTACGTGTCCACGGAACTGCCGACCGGAATGACCCTGACGATCAGCGACTTCTCGTCGAGCCCGGACCTGAGTTCACTGCCCGACGGCGACGCGGCGCCGACGACCGTCGACTCCGCCGGCCCGGGGCCGCAGTGGAGGGTCATCAAGCGGCAGTCGGACTTCGGGTCCACGGTGGTGGCGATCCCGCTCACCGACGTCCAGGAGACGATGAACCGTCTCATCTGGCTGCAGGTGGGGATCGGCGCCGTCGTGGTGATCGTGATCGGCGTGCTCAGCTCGCTGCTCGTACGGTCGAGCCTGCGCCCGCTGCGCCGCGTGGAGGAGACCGCGCACGCGATCGCGGGAGGCGACCTGCACCGGCGAGTCGCCGAAGCCCCGGAGAACACCGAGGTGGGCAGTCTGGGCCGGTCGGTGAACGCCATGCTGACGCAGATCCAGGCGGCCTTCGCGGCGACTGCCCGATCCGAGCAGCAGGCCCGGCGGTCGGAGGAGAAGATGCGCCGGTTCGTCGCCGACGCATCGCATGAGCTGCGGACACCGCTCACGTCCATCAAGGGGTTCTCCGAGCTGCTCTCGATGGGCGCGGTGGACTCCGGCGACGCGGTCCGCCGGATCTCGTCGGAGGCCGACCGGATGAGCCTGCTCGTGGAGGACCTGCTGATCCTCGCGCGGCTCGACGCCCAGCGCCCGCTGAACCGCGGCGAGGTGGAGATCGTGCCGTTGGTGGCCGACGCCGTCGAGGGGGCGCGGGCCGGCGCGCCCGGATCGGACATCGCCTTCGACGTTCCGTCCGCCACCGGCGATCCGGTGGTGGTCGGCGACGTCGCCCGGCTGACACAGGTGGTGCGCAATCTGGTCGGGAACGCCGTCGCCCACGCGGGGCCGGACGCGCACATCCGGGTGGTCGTGGAATCGTCGCCGTCGGACGTGCGGGTCACGGTGGTCGACGACGGACCGGGAATGACATCCGAGGACGCCGAGCATGTCTTCGAGCGCTTCTACCGGGGCGATCACTCCCGCCACCGGGAGGTCCCGGGGGCCGGGAACGGACTCGGCCTCTCCATCGTGGCGGCGCTCGTCGACGCCCACGGCGGCCGGGTCGGGGTCGACACCGCACCGGGCGAGGGCGCGCGATTCTGGTTCATCCTGCCCCGGATCGACACCGCGGGATTCGCCGGCGCCGCCGGAACCGACGAGCCGGACCACCCGCCTGCGGAGGTCTGAGGCTCGTCCTACACTCGGGTCATGCCTTCGGTCTTCACGCACATCATCAACGGCGATCTGCCGGGCCGCTTCGTCTGGAAGGACGGCGTCTCGGTCGGCTTCATGACCATCGCGCCGGTCACTCCGGGACACGTGCTGGTGGTGCCGCGCAAGGAGATCGATCACTGGGAGCAGATCGACACGCCCACGTTCACGCATATGACCGACGTGTCGCAGAAGATCGGCCGAGCGGTCAAGGACGCCTTCGACGCCCCGCGGATGGGCATGCTGATCGCCGGTCTGGAAGTGCCGCACCTGCACATCCACGTGTTCCCGGCGCACTCGCTGGAGTCGTTCGATCTGACCAAGGCCGACCAGAATCCCTCGCCGGAGTCGCTCGACGACGCCGCCGAGCGGATTCGCGTCAGCCTGCGCGCGCTCGGCTACGGGGAGAACGTCCCGGACTGAGCCGTCGCGGCCGCGCCTCACGCGGTCTTGTGGACCACCAGCGGCAGGACGGCGGAGGCCCCGGACTCGCGCAGTGCCGCGGCGGCGAGGGTGACCGGCCAGCCGGACCCGGTCTCGTCGACCACCAGGAGCACCGCGCCCGACACAGCGGGCATGGGCCCGAGGTGGTCGCGCCAGTACGCGGCCTCGTCCGCGCCGGTGGCCTCTCGGCCGGGCCGCGGACCGGGCCGCACCGGGAGCGCGTCGCCGGTGCGGCGGCCCACCTCGCGCAGTCGTTGAGCGAGGGTAGCGGCCAGCGTGCCGCCCGTGAGGTCGAGCGAGTAGATCACGTCCGGCCGCACTCTCGACGACCGTCCCCACTGCGCGACCACGGTCACGGCGGCTTCGGCGAGCGCGCTCGACGCCTCCGAGTCGCCGGCCTTCGCGGCGTCGAGGACATCGCGCCACTGGGGTGCGTCGGCGAAGGCCAGCACCCGTCCCGGTTCGGCCATGGCGCCGGGCGGGATCCGGCCGCGGCTGCCGAAGGCGCCGCCCGGCCACATCTTGCGGGGTTCGAGGAGTTCGGCGTCGCGCCGCAGCACGGCTCCGACCTCGGCGACGATCCGGGTCTCCGGTGCCTCGGCGAGCCCGGGGGTGATCTCGCCCCGGCACACCGAGCAGCGCCCGCAGTCCTGGGAGCGAGGATCGTCGAGGGACTCGGTCAGCAGACGCATGAGGCACTTCTCGCCGCGGATGAACGAGCGCATGATGTCGGCCTCGCGACGCCGGACGGCGAGGACGCCCTCGTAGTGCTCGGCGTCGTACACCCAGGGCTTCCCGGTGACCGACCACCCCTCGCTCGATCGCTCGACCACTCCGTCGACCGCCAACTGTTTGCACATCAGTTCCACGCGGCCGCGGCGGATACCGGTCGCGGACTCCAGGCCCGGGACCGTCATCGGGCCGTCGGCGTCGCCCAGCGTCTGCAGCAGTCGTTCCATGCGCGCCGGGTCGGGGATCGTCGCGGTGGCGAAATGCTCCCAGATCGCGTCGTCGAGCCGGGAGGCGAGGAGCATCACCACCGCCTCGTCGAGCGCACGGCCGGCACGGCCCACCTGCTGGTAGTACGAGACCGGAGACGGCGGTGCTCCCACATGCACGACGAACCCCAGATCCGGTTTGTCGAAACCCATCCCGAGCGCCGACGTCGCGATGAGAGCTTTGACGCGGCCCGCGAGCAGATCGTCTTCGAGGCGATGCCTTTCCTCGGCGGGCAGTCCGCCGGTGTAGGCCGCGACCGCGAGTTCGTCCCCGTGGACGGCGCGGATCGCCCGGACAAGGCGATCGGCGTCCGCGACGGTGAGCACGTAGACGATTCCGGAACCGGGAAGCATCGGTAGTTCCTGTGCCACCCAGGCGTACCGCTGCAGTGGGTCGAGTCCATCGATCACGTTGAGATGCAATGACTTCCGTGCCAACGGGCCGCGCAGGACAAGCGTGGCGTCGCCGAGCTGCGCCGCGACGTCGTCGGTGACGCGGGCGTTGGCGGTGGCAGTGGTCGCCAGCACGGAGGTCTGCGGATTCAGCCGCTGAAGCACGTCCGACACGCGCCGGTAGTCGGGACGGAAGTCGTGTCCCCAGTCGGAGATGGCGTGGGCCTCGTCGATCACGACCAGGCCGAGCCGCCCGGCGAGAGCTTCGAGCACGCGGCGACCGAAACCCGGATTGGCGAGTCGTTCGGGCGACACGAGCAGTACGTCGAGCGAACCGTCGAGCAACGCGCCCTCGATGGCCGACCATTCGTCGATATTCGCCGAATTCACTGTGGCAGCACGCAGTCCGCCGCGCGTGGCCGCCGCCACCTGGTCGCGCATCAGCGACAGCAGTGGCGAGACGATGAGGGTCGGTCCGCCGCCGGCCGCACGGATGACGGCCGTGGCCGCCCAGTACACGGCGGACTTGCCCCAGCCGGTGGCCTGCACCACGAGCACGCGGGCGCCGGGCGCGGCCAGGGCTGCCACCGCAGTCTCCTGGTCCGCCCGCAGCCGGGCGTCGGGGCCGGCGAGCGAGGTGATGACCTGATCGGCGATCTCCCGCTGCGGGGGAGTGAGCTGCTGCGGTGGGGACGTGACCATGGCGCCCAATGTATCGCCGCTCCCGGACTGTAACGACTCCGTCATCCACAGGAATCTCCCAGCAGTGGCCCAGGGCCGCGGGAGCGAACCGCACGATTCTCGTAGCCATGACAGAAGTTCTGAGCCGGGCATCGACCGAGGGCGAGTCGGTGCCCGACCGACCGGTCCTCGATGTGGTGATGCCGGTCTACAACGAAGAAGACGATCTGGAGCAGTCGGTTCGCCGGCTGCACCGCCATCTGGCCGACAGCGTGCCGTATCCGGCGCGGATCACCGTGGCCGACAATGCGAGTACGGACTCGACCCTCGCGATCGCGCTGAGGCTGCAGGCGGAGATCCCGGGCGTTCGCGTGGTCCACCTCGACTTGAAGGGGCGGGGGCGGGCGCTCAACCACGTCTGGCGCGACAATGACGCTCAGATCGTCGCGTACTGCGACGTCGATCTCTCCACCGACCTCAATGCGCTGATGCCGCTCATCGCCCCCTTGATCTCGGGGCACTCCGACATCGCGATCGGCACTCGGCTGTCGCACTCGTCCCGGGTGATCCGGGGCGCCAAGCGGGAGTTCATCTCGCGCTCGTACAACCTGATCCTGCGCACCGCGATGGGCGCCCGCTTCTCCGACGCGCAGTGCGGCTTCAAGGCGATGCGCACCGATGTGGCCCGCGGACTGCTGCCGTACGTCGAGGACACCGGATGGTTCTTCGACACCGAACTGCTGGTTCTCGCCGAACGCGTCGGTCTGCGAATCGCGGAGGTTCCGGTGGATTGGATCGACGATCCCGACAGTTCAGTCGACATCGTCGCCACCGCGATCGCCGATCTGCGCGGGTGCGCACGCGTCGGCTGGGCGCTCGCCACCGGTCGGATCCCGGTGGCCGAACTGCGCAAGACACTCGGACGGGATCGATTGCCGGGGCCGGTGATCGACGGTGTGCCGCACGGAATGGTCGGTCAGCTGGCCCGGTTCTGCGCCGTCGGCCTGGTGTCGACGGTGGCGTTCGCGCTTCTGTATCTCCTGTTGCGGCCGGCCGGTGCACAGGCCGCCAACTTCCTGGCGCTGGCGATCACCGCGGTGCTGAACACCGCGGCCAACCGCCGCTTCACCTTCGGCGTCCGCGGGCGCCAGGACCGGGCGCGGCACCACCTGTTCGGGTGGGGTGTGTTCCTCTTCGGCTGGGCGGTGACGGCGGGTTCGCTCTTCGCGTTGCACCGCTGGAACCCGGATGCCGGCCGCGCACTGGAACTGGCCGTCCTGGTCGCCTCCAACCTCGTCGCCACCGCGACACGTTTCGTCGGGCTGCGGTGGGTGTTCCGCCGGCGCCCCTCCGTCGCGGCGCCGGCCGAGCAGACCTCTATCGAACGGAGTGCCGCATGACTGCGACCGTCCTCGATCGGCCGCAACCGGCCGAACCCCTGCCCGATGATCCCGACCGGACGCGCAGTGCGCTGTGGCGCCGGCTGTCGCTGGCGGCGCTGCTGGTGGGGACCACCGTCCTCTACCTGTGGAATCTCTCGATCAACGGTTGGGCGAACTCCTTCTACACGGCTGCGATCCAGGCGGGTTCGCAGTCGTGGAAGGCGTGGTTCTTCGGGTCGTCCGACATGGCGAACTCGATCACCGTCGACAAGCCGCCCGCATCCCTGTGGATCCCCGCGCTGTCGGTGCGAGTCTTCGGCCTCAACTCGTGGTCGGTGCTGGTCCCCGAGGTGCTGATGGGTGTCGGGTCGGTGGCGCTGCTGTACTTCATCACCCGCCGCTACTTCGGCCACTGGGCCGGCATCGGTGCGGGCGCCGTGTTGGCGCTGACCCCAGTGGCCGCGATGATGTTCAGGTTCGACAACCCCGAGGCCCTGCTTATCCTGCTCATGATCGCGGCGTGCGGCGCGGTGCTGCGCGCGATGGAGCCCGGCGCGAAGAGCGTGTGGTGGATGGTCGCGGCAGGCACGGCGGTCGGATTCGGTTTCCTCACCAAGCAGCTGGAGGTGATGCTGATCGTTCCGGCGATGGCCGTGACCTACCTGGCGTTCGGTCCCGGACGGTGGCTGCGTCGCATCGGGCATCTGTTCGCCTCACTGGGTGCGCTGATCGTGAGTGCCGGCTGGTGGGTCCTGGCCGTGGAGCTCTGGCCGGCGTCGAGCCGTCCGTACATCGGCGGTTCGCAGAACAACTCGATCCTCGAGCTGACGTTCGGCTACAACGGTCTCGGCCGGCTCGACGGGAACGAGAAGGGCAGCGTGGGCGGTGGCGGACGCGCTCGCGAGATGAGCGGCGCGGCAGCCGAGATGTTCGGCCAGGGCGGTCCGGGGGGTCCCGGCGCCGGCGGCCCGGGCGGCGGCATGTGGGGCTCCACCGGCTGGCTCCGGATGTTCGAGCCGGCGCAGGGCGGTCAGATCGCCTGGCTGATCCCGTCGTCCCTGATTCTGGGAGTGGCGGCGCTGGTTCTGATCGGGCGGGCCTCACGTACCGATCTGCGGCGTGCCTACTTGAGCGTCTTCGGACTGTGGATGCTGATCATGGTCGGCGTCTTCAGCTTCATGGCGGGCATCTTCCACAGCTATTACACGGCGGCCATCGCTCCCGCTCTGGCGGCGGTGATCGCGGTGTCGGCGGTCGTGTGCTGGCGCGAACGGGCCGCGTTGTGGGTTCGGCTGGTGCTGGCCGCCGCGACGTGGACCGCGGCGATCTGGGGATTCGTGCTGCTGAACCGCTCGGCCGATTTCGTCCCGTGGCTGCGGTTCGTCGTCCTCGTCGTGGGGATCGTCGCGGGAGCGCTGATGCTGGGGGCTCAGCGTGGCGTGCTCGCCGCGGTCGCAGCGTCGCTCGCGGTTCTCGCCGGCCTGGCGGGTCCGCTCGCCTACACGGTCGACACGGTGACCACGGCTAAGCAGGGCTCGATCATCAGCGCCGGTCCCCAGGTCGAAGGCGAATTCGGGCCGGGGGGCGGGCACGGTCGGCACGGCCGGTTCAACGGCGCGTTCGGGCCACCGGGAGCGGGCCGGACGCAGGCCGGTGCACGTGGCGGATTCCCCGGCATGGGCGGTGCGCCGGGCATGGGCGCCCCGGGCCAGGCGGGCGGAGGTCCCGGAGCCTCACCGGCGGGCGGCCTGCTGAACGGATCCACGCCGTCTGACGAGATGGTCGCGGTCCTGCGGAACGACGCCGATCGGTACACGTGGGTCGCGGCGGCCATCGGTTCCAACGAGGCCTCCGGCTATCAGATCGCCAGCGGATACTCGGTGATGCCGATCGGCGGGTTCAACGGGACCGACCCGTCGCCGACCCTGGACCAGTTCAAGCAGTACGTCGCCGACGGCAGGATTCACTACTTCATCTCGGGCGGCCGGGGTGATCGCGGGGGTGAGGGCTTCGGCGGAATGCCCGGCATGGGGGAGAGCGGGACGTCGTCGGAGATCAGTTCGTGGGTCAAGGAGCACTTCACCGCCACGACGGTCGACGGTGTGACTCTCTACGACCTCACGTCGCCGAAGAACTGACCGATGGTGCTCCGGGGACGCCGCGTCGCCGGAGCACCGTCGTTCTTCTCGCCCGGGTGGGACGATGGTTGTGTGTCGTCCACCAGACGCCTCTCGCAGGATCACCTGCGCACGATGCTGGCCGTGTACCGGTCGGGGTCGTTTCATGCGGCCGCTCGGCACCTGGGGGTCTCGGCACCGACGGTCGCCAACCACATCCACCTGGTCGAGGACCATTTCGGCGTCCGGATGTTCGAGCGGAGCGCCGACGGCACGGTGCCGACGGTCGCGGCTCACGAGATCGCCGCACAGATCGCGACGCATCTCGACGAGATCGACCGCCTGATCGCCGGTGATCTGCGTCGGTCTCCGACCGGCGGTCTCATGGTCTCGCTGGGCGGACCGTGCGAGTTCGTCACCGAGCAGTTGCTTCCGGCGCTCGCCGGCGACACTGTGCGTCTGCCGCGAATCGCCTTCGAATTCGGTGATTCGCGGCGGATGCTTGCCGAACTCGACGCCGGGCGGCTCGACCTCGCGGTGGTCTCCGGGATCCGGCCGACCGGAGCCGGAGTCCGGGCGTGGCCGGTGGCCCGGGAGCGGTTCTGGCTGGTCGCGGCACCGGGACTGACCGACGGGACCGAGCCGCCCGCCGAACTGGATGCGGCCGGTCTGATCGCTTACGACGATCACCTCCCGCTGCTGCGGCGGTATTGGAACACGGTGTTCGGAGTCGATCCGCGGTTCGATCCGACGATCGTCCTGCCCGATCTGGTGGCGATGAAGGCCGCGGCGCTCGCCGGGCTCGGCGTCACCGTCCTGCCGAGCTATCTGGTTCACGAGGAGGTCCGGAGCGGGGCCCTGGTGCGACTGGACCGCCGTCGGGACCCGCCGAGCAGCACGGTGTTCCTCGCCGCGGGCGAACCCGCGCTCGCGGCTCGCCCACCACTGCTCCGGTTCGCCGAACTCCTGGTGGATCGGATCACCGGGTACCAGGAGAACGTGACGCAGTAGCGCGATCGGCGGATGCGGGGGCGACCGCGCGCGGCGCGCAGTCGCTCCGCCGGTTCCTTGGCCCCCGATGCGGTGGGCTCTACGGTGTTCGACGTGAGCGTGTCGACCACCATCCGGCGCATGTCCGGACGCGATCCGGCCGAGGACGGCCGGGCCGCCAGCGATCTGGAGGTCTTCTACGACCTCGTCTTCGTCGTCGCCTTCTCGATCGCGGGCGCCCAATTGGCGGAGTACCTCGCCGAGGGGCACTACCGTGCGGCCGTGATCGGCTACGCCATCGCCACCTTCGCCGCGGTGTGGGCCTGGATCAACTTCGCCTGGTTCTCCTCCGCCTTCGACACCGACGACTGGGTGTACCGGCTGCTGACACTGGTGCAGATGGTCGGCGTGGCGATCATCGCGATCGGGTTGCCGCCGGTGTTCGCGTCGATCGACGCGAACCGCCACGTCGACCTCGCGGTGGTGGTGATCGGCTACATCGTGATGCGCGCCGGAATGATCGTGCAGTGGCTGCGGGCGGCCGTACAGGCTCCCGAATACCGCGCCACGTGTCTGACGTACGCGCTGATGACGACCGTCGCGCAGGTGGGCTGGGTGGCGGTCGCCGCGGTCTCGATGACGCTCGGGCCCACGCTCATCGCGATCGCGGTGTGCATGGTGGCCGAACTGCTGGGGCCCGCGATCGCCGAGACGCGGTTCCGGGCCACTCCCTGGCACCCCGGGCACATCGTCGAACGGTATTCGACGCTGGTGGTGATCACCCTCGGCGAAGGTGTGGTCGGGACGGTCGCGGTGTTGCAGGCGGTCATCGGACGAACCGGCTGGAGCACGGAGACCGCGGTGCTGGGCCTGACAGCGATGGGCGTCACGTTCGCCATGTGGTGGCTGTACTTCCAACTCGAGGTGGGGCGCCCGCTGGCGGCGCGGCCGGGAATGGCCTTCGTTTTCGGCTACGGCAGCATGCCGATCGTCATCGGCTGCGCGGCCGTCGGCGCCGGCCTGCACGTGGTGGCGATGTGGCTGGAGGGCGAGGCCGAGATCTCCCAAGCTGCGGTCTACGGTGCCGTCGCGGTGCCGTTGGCGGTGTTCTGCCTGGGTACGATCGTCATGTTCTATCTGCTGGCCGGCGCCGACCGGCTGCTGATCCCGCTGTTCCTCGCGGCGTCGGTGCCGCTCATCGCCGGCGGGGTGCTGGCCGTGTCCGGCGTGGGGCTGCTCGCCTGCGTGGTGGTGGGGTGCCTGACTCCGGTCCTGCCGTTGCTGTTGGTGGAGGCGTCGGCTCGCCGACGCTGATCCACCCGGTCGACGGCATCGCGCCCCCGTCGCCGGGCGGTGGCATCGCCGTCGGGCCGGACCCACTACCCTGAACGGCGTGCGCGTACTCGTGATCGGCTCGGGCGGCCGCGAACATGCCCTTCTCCTCGGACTCGACCGCGATCCGTCGGTGACGCAGTTGCATGCGGCGCCCGGCAACGCCGGTACGGCCGCGCTGGCCACCAACCACTCCGTCGACGTCGCGTCGGCCGACGCCGTCGTGGCACTGGCTCGGGAGATCGACGCGGATCTGGTGGTGATCGGCCCCGAGGTCCCGTTGGTCCTCGGGGTGGCCGATGCCCTGCGCGAAGCAGGCTTCGACACCTTCGGTCCGAGTGCCGCGGCCGCGCAGATCGAGGGGTCCAAGGCCTTCGCCAAGGACGTGATGGCCGCGGCGGGCGTGCGCACCGCCCGAGCGGAGATCGTCGACAACCCCGCCGACCTGGATGCCGCGCTGGACCGCTTCGGTCCCACCTGGGTGGTGAAGGACGACGGTCTGGCCGCAGGCAAGGGCGTCGTGGTGACCTCCGACCGCGATGCGGCGCGTGCCCACGCGGCCGACTGCCTCGAACACGGACATCCGGTGCTGCTCGAGAGTTTCCTCGACGGTCCCGAGGTGTCGCTGTTCTGCCTGGTGGACGGTGAGACGGTGGTCCCGCTGCTGCCCGCGCAGGATCACAAGCGCGTCGGCGACGGCGACGCCGGACCCAACACCGGCGGAATGGGCGCGTACACGCCGCTTCCGTGGCTGCCGCAGTCGATGGTCGATCGGATCGTCGACGAGGTGTGCGAACCCGTCGCCGCGGAACTGGCCCGGAGGGGCACGCCGTTCTCCGGTCTGCTGTACGCCGGCCTGGCGATCGGCTCCGACGGGCCCGCAGTGGTCGAGTTCAACTGCCGCTTCGGCGACCCCGAGACACAGGCGGTGCTCGAACTGCTCGAATCGCCGCTGGGCGAGGCGCTGGCCGCGACTGCTCGCGGTACGCTCGCCGATCTGCCGCCGCTGCGGTGGCATGACGGTGCGGCCGTGGTGGTGGTCCTCGCGGCGGAGAACTACCCGGGCCGCCCCCGGACCGGCGACGCGATCACCGGCGCCACAGCCGAAGGCGTACTGCATGCGGGAACAGCGGTCTCCGCCGACGGCCGGATCGTCTCCTCCGGGGGGCGTGTGCTGTCGGTGGTCGGCCGCGGCGCCGATCTGGCGTCCGCGCGGGCGCAGGCCTACGAGCGGCTGGCCGGAGTGCGGCTGCCGGGCGCGCATTTCCGGACCGACATCGGCAAGGCCGCCGAAGACGGACTCATCTCCATCTGATCGCGCGCGTCCTCCGCCCGAATGACGCGGGGTCACGCCGCTTCGCATGCCGTCGATCTATCCCGTGAGGTCGGGAGATTCGAGGGAGGCGACGATGAGGATCAGTCAATCGGTGCGAGGGGTGACCGCGGTGGCGGCGCTCGGTCTGGCATTGACCGCATGCACCACCGCCGGCACGGCGACCGACGCGGCACGCTCTGCGACCACCGCGGAGTCGACGGTGCCGAGCCAGTCGCGACACGGTTCCGACCCGAAGCCGGATGCACAGCAGCCGACCGCACAGCAGCAGGAGACGGTCGACGAACCCGGTGTGCAGCCGCCGGCGGCGCCCGACCGGGACGTCCGGAGCACGCCCGTCGCCCAGACCACATCGGTCGCCGATACCGATTCCGATACCGACGCCGGCCGGCCGGGCAGTGGTCACGGGCTGTGCTTCGACCTGAACTCGGCGCTCGCCCGGGATGCGATCGCGACGCTGGGACCGGACTCGAACGGCGGATCGTGGGTGCCGCGGGGTGCCAGCGAGCACCCGCTGGCGCACGGCTGCGGACTGGACTGGATGCTCGTGGACGGCAGCGGATTCAACGACGCCACCTACACCTCGAGGGTTCTGCTGTTCGCCGGCGGCCAGTATCTGGGGACCGTGGAGCCGCACGAGTACTCGTACACCTCGGTCGCCGGCGACACCCTGAACTCGGTCACCGTCCGGTACCGGTGGCTGCGCGACGACGATCCGTTCTGCTGCCCGCAGGGCGGTCCGACCGATGTGACCGCGACACTGTCCGGCGGGGCAGTGGTTCGAAGCGGCCAGTTCCCGCCCTCGGTCTGACGCCGGGGCCGCTCGTCGATCTCGATCAGCGCGCGAGATTGCGGCCGAGGAACTCCACCTGATCGGGCAGCACCGACCGCCAGAACCGGTTGGTGTGTCCGCCGGGCGTGGTGGAGAAGGCGGCGGGAGGATGCAGGTCTGCGGCCCATTGCCGGGTGTAGGTGTAGAACTGGTCGGCCATGCCGATCGAGATCATCAGCGGGATCTTGCTGAACGCGTGTTGCTGCCCGAACAACGAATTGGCCTGGTAGTCGGCGTAGGAATCGAACGCCCGGGGCGGGAAGTTCGCGGGGTCGGCCCACATCGCCGGGGAACTCACGGCGATCGCCGCGACCCGCGGTGCGCCGATGAGAGCGCCGAGTCGGAGCGCGCCGTATCCGCCCATCGACCAGCCGTAGAGACCGATGCGGTCGGTCCGGAGGTTCAGCCGCTGGTCGCCGTCCAGCATCGGAATGAACTCGTCGACGATCATCGCGGCGCCGTCGGTGCCGTCGGTGCGAGCGTGGAAATAGTTGCGTGCCACGTCGACGCTCGCCACCGCGAACGGCGGGTTCCCCGCGTCCACGTACTGCTGAACCACGCCCTGGATGTTGAGCGCCTTGCTGAAGATGCTGCGCTCGTCGGTGTTCAGCGCGTGGGCCACGACGACCACCGGGAGTTCGCCGGTCACACCGTTGGGGCGGCTCACCGCCCACCGGGTGTCGCGGCCGGCCATCTTCGTCGAGACGAAGCTGCCGGTCAGTACGGGCGGATCGTTCGGGATCTCCGGGGGATCGGTCTGCACTGGAAGTCGGTCGTCGCCGCCGACGTTCGCGGCATCGCGAGGGACCAGCGGATCGGAAGTGCTGCAGGCCGCGACCCCGCCGAGCGCGGCCAGCCCGGCGACCCCGGTCAGCAGCGAACGCCGGGACAGCGCACGCCGCGACGTCGCCGAATCGTCGGCGACAGTCGCGGCGGATTGGCGGGAGGGATCGCGCAAGACCATGTCGGGAAGCGAGTCTACCGCGTGGGGCGACTCGGTTCCGACGACGAACGAGCGGTCCCTCCCAGCCCTCGGCGCTCGGACGCGGGCCGGCTCAGTGAGCGGCCGACCGCGGATCGGGGCAGGTGCAGCGGCGGTCGGCGGGGACCGGGCCCATCACGTCGGCGACGTGTTCACCACAGCCGTCCCAAGTGATCTTTCCGCACTTACCGCAGGTGACGGGGAAACACATGTCGAGTCCTTTCAGGGGGTGTCTGCTGATCGTTGACTACTGCTCGTTCAGGCGCCGGCCGACAGCGATTCGACGGCGGCGGTGAGCCTGGCGGTCGCCTCGTCCGCAACGTCGGCGAGGCCGGGGTTGTCGACCACGGTCACCATCAGTTGCGGGTTCATCGCCTCGACGATGCTGCGTCCCGGATCGTCGGTGTCGGCGCGGACGACGACGTTACAGGGCAGGAGGAGCCCGATCTGCCGCTCGGCGGTCACCGCTCGGTGGGCGAGGGGAGGGTTGCACGCGCCGAGGATCACGTAATCCTCCATCTCCGCGCCGATCTTCGTCTTGAGGGTGGCCGCCATGTCGATCTCGGTGAGGACGCCGAAGCCCTGGGCGGACAACGCTTCGCGCGTTCGGGCGACGGCCTCGTCGAGCGGGGCGTCGACGGTGGTGGAGATGGCGAGTTTCATGTCTTCCTCCGGGGTTCGGTCGGTGCGGTCGGGGCAGGGCGGGTAGTTCAGGCGAGGGTGAGGAAGAGCTTCTCGAGGGTCTCCATGTCGGGAGCGTCGTCGTTCTGGTCGCTCAGGCACTCGCGCAGGTTGGTGGCGATGATCTTGAAACCGGCGCGGTCGAGGGCGCGGGAAACCGCTGCGAGTTGCGTGACGATGTCCTTGCAGTCGCGCCCGTCCTCGATCATCGCGATCACGCCGCCCAACTGTCCCTGCGCGCGGCGCAGCCGGTTCAGTACGGCCGTGGTCGACTCGTCGTCACTGCGCATGCTGTTCTCCTGGAGTCCGGTTGAGTACCGTCTCCAGCATACCCCGAGGGGTATCTGTCGTGCACTGTCGTTTTCCGGGGGCGCCCGTCCGGGCACTACACTGCGTAGACGTGGGTAAACCTGCCATCAGCAATGTCCTGGCCAACCGTTACGCGTCTGCGGACCTCGCCGAGATCTGGTCGCCGCGCAACAAGATCGTTCTCGAGCGCCGCCTCTGGATCGCCGTGATGAAGGCGCAGCGCGACCTCGGGATCGACGTCCCCGCCGAGGCGATCGCCGACTACGAACGAGTGGTCGGCGACGTCGACCTCGATTCGATCGCCGACCGCGAGCGGGTGACCCGCCATGACGTGAAGGCGCGGATCGAGGAGTTCAACGCGCTCGCCGGTCACGAGCAGATCCACAAGGGCATGACCAGCCGCGACCTCACCGAGAACGTGGAGCAGCTGCAGGTGCTCGTCTCGCTGCGCCACGTCCGCGACCACGCCGTCGCCACCCTCGCGCGCATCACCGAGCGGGCCGCGCAGTACTCGTCGATCGTGATGGCCGGCCGCAGCCACAACGTCGCCGCGCAGGCCACCACCCTCGGCAAGCGGTTCGCCAGTGCCGCGGACGAGCTGATGACCGCGCTGACCCGCCTGGACGAGCTGATCGCGCGGTACCCGCTGCGCGGAATCAAGGGCCCGATGGGTACCAGCCAGGACATGCTTGATCTGCTCGACGGCGACGCCGCCAAGCTCGCCCGTCTCGAAGGGGAGGTGGCCCGGCATCTCGGCTTCGCGAACGCCTTCACCTCGGTGGGCCAGGTGTACCCGCGTTCGCTCGACTACGACGTCGTCTCCGCGCTCGTGCAACTGGCGGCCGGGCCGTCGTCGCTGGCCACCACCATCCGCTTGATGGCCGGCCACGAACTGGTCACCGAGGGCTTCCAGCCCGGCCAGGTGGGCAGTTCGGCGATGCCGCACAAGATGAACACCCGCAGTTGCGAGCGCGTCAACGGTCTCACGGTGATCCTCCGCGGCTACGCGTCCATGACCGGCGAACTCGCGGGCAACCAGTGGAATGAGGGCGACGTCTTCTGCTCGGTGGTCCGCCGTGTGGCGCTGCCGGACGCCTTCTTCGCGATCGACGGGCTGATGGAGACCTTCCTGACGGTCCTCGCGGAGTTCGGCGCGTACCCCGAGGTGATCGCCAACGAATTGGACCGGTACCTGCCGTTCCTCGCGACCACCAAGGTGCTGATGGCGTCGGTGCGCGCGGGCGTCGGCCGCGAGACGGCGCACGAGGCGATCAAGGAGAACGCCGTCGCCGTGGCACTCGCCATGCGCGAGGAGGGCCGCGAACCGGATCTCCTCGACCGGCTGGCCGCCGACGACCGGATCCCCCTCGACCGCGCGGCACTCGACGAGCTCATCGCCGACAAGTCCGCCTTTGTCGGTGCCGCGGAGGCACAGGTCGCCCAGGTGATCGCGAACGCCGCGGCCTGGATCGACGCGAACCCCGCCGCCGCGGCGTACACGCCCGCCCCGATTCTCTAGGAGCCCCGCATGCGTCCCACCCTCGCCGACTACCGGCACATCGCGTCGGGCAAGGTCCGTGACATCTACCAGATCGACGACGCCACGCTGCTGCTGGTCACCTCCGATCGCATCTCGGCGTACGACTTCATCCTCGACACCCCGATCCCGGACAAGGGCCGGATTCTCACGGCGGCCAGCTTCTTCTGGTTCGAGCACCTCGGGGTGCCGAACCATCTCGACGGCGGTCCCGCCGACGAACGCATCCCGGCCGAACTCGTCGGCCGGTCGATGGTCGTCAAGAAGCTGCCGATGGTGCAGGTGGAGTGCGTTGCTCGCGGCTATCTGACCGGTTCGGGCCTGGCCGACTATCAGGCCACCGGCGCCGTCTGCGGCGTGCGGCTGCCCGCCGGGCTCGGTGAGGCCGACAAGCTCCCGGAACCGATCTTCACCCCGGCCACCAAGGCGGCCGTGGGTGACCACGACGAGAACGTCAGCTTCGACCAGGTGGCCGAGACGGTCGGCGCCGACCTGGCGGAACGGCTGCGCGACGCGACCCTCGACATCTACGGCCGCGGATCCCAGCTGGCCGCTGAGCGCGGAATCATCCTCGCGGACACCAAGTTCGAGTTCGGACAGGCGGCCGACGGCTCACTGGTCCTCGCCGACGAGGTGCTGACCCCCGATTCCTCCCGCTACTGGGACGCCGCGACCTACGCGCCGGGCAGGGTGCAGCCGAGCTTCGACAAGCAGATCGTCCGCAACTGGCTCACCGGACCGGATTCGGGTTGGGACCGCACGGGCGAACAGCGGCCGCCGGCCCTGCCCGCCGACGTCGTCGAGCGGACTCGGGCGCGGTACATCGAGGCGTACGAACGGATCTCGCAGCAGAGTTTCGCCGATTGGCCGGACGCCCAGCATGGCTGATCGGGCGGCCCCGCCGGTCGCGAAGAAGGTTCCGACGCAGCGCGTCCACCACGGTGACGTCGTCGTCGACGATTACGAGTGGATGCGCGACAAGGAGGACCCGGAGGTCATCGCCTACCTGGAAGCCCAGAACGCGTTCGTCGAGCAGGAGACCGCGCACCTGGCGCAGCTCAGGCGCGACATCTTCGGCGAGATCAAGTCGCGCGTCCAGGAGACCGACATGAGCGTGCCGACGCGCAGCGGACGCTTCTGGTACTTCACCCGGACCACCGAAGGACAGCAGTACGCCGTCAGCTGCCGCTGCCCGATCGCCTCGCCCGACGACTGGACGCCGCCCGAGGTGACTCCGGGCGTCGCGCTGCCCGGCGAGGAGATCGTCTTCGACGCCAACGCCGAGGCGAGGGGTCACGACTTCTTCAGCCTGGGCGCCACGTCCGTGAGCCACGACGGCGACTGGCTCGCCTACAGCACCGACGTCAAGGGCGACGAACGCTACACCCTCCGCATCAGGAATCTGGTGACCGGGGAACTCCTCCCGGACACGATCGCCGGCATCGCGGCCGGCGCCACCTGGTCGCGCGATGCGAGGTACGTCTTCTACTCCACGGTCGACGACGCCTGGCGTCCCGACACCGTCTGGCGCCACGAGGTGGGATCGGCGGAGCCGGACGTGCAGGTGTTCCACGAACCCGATGAGCGCTACTGGGTGGGCATCGGCACCACGCAGAGCGAGGACTACCTCGTGCTGAGCGTGGGCTCCAAGGTGACGTCCGAGGCGCTGGTCCTGAGTGCGGACGATCCGACGGGCGAGTTCGTGTCCGTGGCGGGGCGTACCGACGGAGTCGACTACTCGGTCGAGCACGCGCGGATCGCGGGCCAGGACTGGTTCGTCATCGTCCACAACGGCGAGCGCGACGGCGTCAAGGCGATCGACTTCGCGGTCGACCTCGTTCCCGTGGGAGACTTCGGCGCGCGCCGGGAACTGATCCCGCACCGTCCCGGCCGCCGTATCGAGGACGTCGACTGCTTCCGCGACTACCTCGTGCTGTCGTACCGGGCGGACGCGCTGCCGCGACTGGCCATCGCCGACCTGCGGCGGGTGGACGGCATCCCGGCGCCCGACGACTTCGTCGAGGTGACCTTCCCCCAGGAACTGCGTTCGGCAGGGCTCGGCGCCAACGCCGAGTGGGACACCCCCCGGTTGCGGATCGTGTACACCAGCTACGTGGATCCGGCCGAGGTGTTCGACCTCGACGTCGCCACCGGTGAACGGACACTGCTGCGGAGGCAGCCGGTGCTCGGCGGGTACGACCCCGACGACTACACCGCGGTCCGGGAGTGGGCGGTGGCAGGCGACGGCACCCGTGTGCCGGTCTCGCTGGTGTTCCGCCGCGACCTCGACCGCTCCGCGCCCGCGCCGATGCTGCTGTACGGCTACGGCTCCTACGAGACCTGCCTGGACCCCGGTTTCTCGGTGGCACGGCTGTCGATGCTCGACCGTGGAATGGTCATGGCCTTCGCGCACGTGCGGGGAGGCGGCGAAATGGGACGGCTCTGGTACGAGAACGGCAAGACGCTCTCCAAGAAGAACACCTTCACCGACTTCATCGACGTCGCCCGGCACCTCATCGACACGGGCTGGACCTCGCCGGACCACCTGGTGGCAGAGGGCGGCAGTGCCGGCGGTCTGCTCGTCGGTGCCGTGGTGAACCTGGCTCCCGAACTGTTCAACGGAGTACTCGCCGCGGTGCCCTTCGTGGACGCTCTCACCTCGATCCTCGATCCGTCGCTCCCGCTGACGGTGATCGAGTGGGACGAGTGGGGCGATCCGCTCCACGATCCCGAGGTGTACGCGTACATGAAGTCGTACTCGCCGTACGAGAACGTCGCGCCGCGGCCGTATCCGGCGATCCTCGCCGAGAACTCTCTGCACGACACCCGCGTCCTCTTCGTCGAGGCCGCGAAGTGGGTGGCGCGATTGCAGGAGTGCACCACGTCGGAGAACCCGGTGCTGCTCAAGACCGAGATGACCGCCGGCCACGGCGGCGTCTCCGGCCGGTACAAGCAGTGGGAGGAGACCGCCTTCGAACTGGCCTGGATCCTCCAGCAGTCGGGGGCGCCGGCCGGTCGAGGCTGACACCGGCCTGCAGGGTCCGCAGACGAGTGACGCCCCCGGTCTCCCGGGGGCGTCACTGTCGGTCGGCTGATCGCGATCAGTGGAGCGCGACCGGCACCGGCTGCTCCTCGGTGTCGGCGGCGACCATCTTCTTGCGGGGCAGGAAGAAGGCGGGGATCAGAGTCAGGGCCACCAGCGCCGTCGCCACGATGAACGTGTTGCCGTACGTGGACGCGATGTCGGAGATCACGTTCTGGCCTGCCGCGCCGACCGCGGCGGGATCCCGCACATCGACGCCGTTCTCGATCATCGCGTTCATCGTCTTGGTCTGGTCGCCTCCGGCCTGCATGATCGCCCGCGACAGCGGGGCGAGCATGGTGGTGAAGATGACCGTGATGACGGCGGTGCCGATGGACGACGAGGTCTGCTGAATCGCGTTCATCAGAGTGGAGCCGTCGGCGATCTCCGAACCCCGCAGGGTGGCCAGCGACGCCGACATGATCGGCATCATCGTCATGCCCATGCCGAGGCCCTGGACGAACAGCGCGAGGCACAGGAACCAGTACGAGGTGTCGGTGCCCAGCGTGATGAACGCTGCCACGCCGACGGCGATGAGGACCAGGCCCGCGAGGACGAACTTGCCGGGACCGATCTTGTCGGTCATCTTGCCCGCGATCGGCATCGTCAGCATCGCGCCCAGGCCCTGCGGCGCCAGGAGCAGGCCCGCCATCAGCGTCGACTCTCCTCGCACCACGATGAAGTACTGCGGGTACAGCAGCGACGCGCCGAAGAAGGCGATCGCGAACAGCGACATCGTGATCACCGATACGCGCAGGGTGGAGTTGCGGAACAGGCGCAGGTCCAGCAGCGGGTTGGTGGTGCGGAAGGCGTGCCAGACGAAGGCGATGATCAGAATCGCGCCGACGATCATCGGGCCGTACACGCGCGGCGTGCCGAAGGTCCGCTCCTCGGCGCTCGAGGAGACGCCGAACAGGAACAACGCCAGACCGGGCGAGAGCATGAGAAGGCCGGGGAAGTCGATCTTCTTGCCGGGCTCGGCGCCGCCGCCGGGCAGCGCGAAGAAGGCGTACACGAGGGCGATGACACCGATCGGGACGTTGATCAGGAACACCCAGTGCCACGAGGCGATCTCGATCAGCCATCCGCCGAGGATCGGGCCCATGATGGGGCCGAGCAGCATCGGGATGCCGAGAACTGCCATCACCGAGCCGACGCGCTCGGGCCCGGCCGCGCGGGTCATGATCATCATGCCGATCGGCATGAGCAGACCGCCGCCGAAGCCCTGGAGCACGCGGAACGCGACGAGCGAGCCGATGTTCCAGGCCATCGCGCACAGGACCGAGCCGATCAGGAACAGGATGAGCGAGGCCATGTAGACGCGTTTGGTGCCGAAACGCGATGCGGCCCAGCTGGCGGTCGGGATCACCGCGGCCAGCGCCAGGGTGTAACCGGTCATCGACCACGCGGCACCGGCCGAGGTGGTGTCGAACTCGGACATGAAGGTGGGCTGAGCGACGGCGACGACGGTCACGTCGAGGATCGACATGATCGCGCCGAGCACCACCACGCCGGCGACGATGAAGACGTCACGTCCCAGCTTGTCGCTCGCGGTCCCCGGTGGGGATGAGGTCATGAGGTTCTCTTTCTAGGTTCGTGAAGAGTCGGCGAAGGATGGGGTGGGAGGAAGCGCATCCAGTGCGCTCGACAGCGCCGAGGCGAGGTCGCCGCGGACGTCACTGGGAATCTCGGCGACGAGGTCGGCGAGGTCGTCGTCCCGCATCCGGAACTGAGTCGCGATCATCTCGCGCCCGTGATCGGAGAGGGACAGGCGCTTCACCCGGCGATCGCACTCGTCCTCCCTGCGGGTGACGAGATCGAGCACCACCAGCCGGTCGGCCCCGCGGCCGGCCGCGGCGAGCGACAGGCCGACGGCGTCGGCGAGTTCGTTCACCGACAGGTCGTGATCGCAGCGGGACAGGACCATCAGCATCCGGAGCTGCGAGAGGGTCATGTCGGTGGCCGCCACGCGGTCGACGGTGTTGCAGGAGGCGCGTGCCGCGACCCGCTCGAGAAATGCCACAAGAGCTCGGGTGCAGGCCTCGACGGAAGTATCGGATTCGGACACCTCGAAGAACTTACGCTGGCGCAACTATTGCTGCAACGCAATGAGTGGTGAGTTGCCTCACCGGTGTTTAGGCTGTGGGACATGGGTCACTCCAACATCAAAGACATCCCCGTCCGTGCCCTCGACGGCAGCGATTTCAGCCTCGCCGGCCTGCCCGGCCCGCTGCTCGTGGTGAACGTCGCCTCCAAGTGCGGTCTCACTCCGCAGTACACGGCGCTCGAACAGTTGCAGAAGGACTACGGTCCCCGCGGGCTCACCGTGGTCGGCGTCCCGTGCAATCAGTTCATGGGTCAGGAGCCCGGCAGTGCCGACGAGATCGCGACCTTCTGTTCCACCACGTACGGCGTCACTTTCCCGCTGCTGGAGAAGACCGACGTGAACGGCGCCGATCGGCATCCGCTGTACGCCGCGCTGACCCAGACACCCGACGCGGACGGCGAATCCGGCGACATCCAATGGAACTTCGAGAAGTTCCTCGTCGACGCCGACGGCACGGTGCTGCGCCGCTTCCGTCCGCGCACCGAACCGGACTCCCCGGAAGTGATCGGGGCCATCGAGGCGGCGCTCAGCGACGCCTCTTGAGCCAGGTAGAGTAGGCGCGTAACCGTTCTGCCCGCGTGGGTGGGACATTCGAGACCATCGGTGTGAGGAGCAGTGCCCGAATGGCGCGTGTAGTGGTCGATGTGATGCCCAAGGCCGAGATCCTGGACCCGCAGGGCCAGGCCATCGTCGGAGCGCTGGGGCGCCTCGGATTCGCGGGCGTGGCAGACGTCCGTCAGGGCAAGAGGTTCGAGCTGGAGGTGGACGGCACCGTCGACGACGCCGCCCTCGAGCGGATCGCCGAAGAGCTCCTGACCAACACGGTCATCGAGAACTTCAACGTCACCCGCGTCGCGGAGTAGCGGCCACATGACTGCTCGCATCGGAGTCATCACCTTCCCCGGCACCCTCGACGACGTCGATGCCGCTCGCGCGGTCGACGCGGCCGGCGGCGAGGCCGTGAGCCTGTGGCACGGCGACGCCGACCTCAAGGGGGTCGACGCCGTCGTCGTTCCCGGCGGCTTCTCGTACGGCGACTACCTGCGCTGCGGGGCCATCGCCAAGTTCGCCCCGGTGATGGGCGAAGTGGTGGAGGCCGCTCAGCGCGGCATGCCGGTCCTGGGGATCTGCAACGGTTTCCAGATCCTCTGCGAGGCCGGGCTCCTGCCGGGAGCGCTCACCCGCAACGAGGGACTGCACTTCATCTGCCGGGACCAGTGGCTCCGTGTGGAGTCGAACACCACGGCGTGGACCTCGCGCTACGAGGTCGGCGCTGAGATCCTCATTCCCCTGAAGTCGGGCGAGGGACGCTACGTCGCCTCCCAGCGCCAACTCGAAGAACTCAAGGGTGAGGGCCGGATCGCGTTCACGTATGCCGGCGACAACCCGAACGGTTCGAGCCTGGACATCGCGGGCATCGCGAGCGCCGACGGTCGCGTGGTGGGTCTCATGCCGCACCCGGAGCACGCCATCGAGGCGCTCACCGGCCCCAGCGACGACGGTCTCGGTCTCTTCTACTCGGCACTGGACGCGGTGCTCGCGGCCGTCTGATGACGGTCGACACGACTGCGACGGCGGCGGGGCTCGGTGACTTCATCGACGCCTCGCCGTCGCCTTTTCACGTCTGCGCGACCGTCGCCGCGACCCTGGACGCCGCTGGGTATCAGCGGCTGTCGGAGACCGATTCCTGGGCCGGACCGGACGGAGCCGCGTCGAATCCCGCCTCGGGCAGGCACTACGTGGTCCGCGGCGGCTCGATCATCGCCTGGGATGCCTCGGCCGCCGCTGACGACCCGCGCTTCCGGATCGTGGGCGGCCACACCGACAGCCCCAACCTGCGCGTCAAGCAGAATCCCGATCGCGTCAGCGCGGGTCTGGCGACCGTCGCGCTGGAACCGTACGGCGGCGCCTGGCTGAACTCGTGGCTCGACCGCGACCTCGGTCTGTCGGGCCGGCTGGCCTACGACGCCGGCGGAACGGTGGCCTTCGAGCTGGTCCGGATCGACGAGCCCATCCTGCGCATCCCTCAGTTGGCGATCCATCTGTCGGAGGACCGCAAGGGCGTGAGCCTGGACCCGCAGCGGCATGTCGACGCGATCCGCGGCGTCGGAGAGGCGCAGCCACTGCTGGCCTTCGTCGCGGACCGTGCCGGGCTCGACGCCGACGCGGTGCTCGGCTGGGAGTTGATGACGCACGACGTCGCGCCGTCGCGGATCGTCGGTGCGGCGGGGGATCTCCTGAGCGCGCCGCGACTGGACAATCAGGGCACCTGCTACGCCGGACTGCGCGCACTGCTCGACGCGGGATCGGGCGAGGGGTCGGGTGCGATCTCGATGCTGGCGCTGTTCGACCACGAAGAGGTCGGCTCGGGGTCGGAGCGCGGGGCGTCGTCGGACTTCCTCGTGACGGTGTGCGAACGGATCGTCGCCGCGTCCGGAGGTGATCGCGACGACTTCCTCCGCACGATGGCCGCCAGCGTCTGCGTGTCGGGCGACATGGCGCACGCGACGCATCCCAACTACCCCGATCGCCACGAACCGTCGCACCGCATCGCGGTCAACGGCGGTCCGGTGCTCAAGGTGAATCAGAATCTGCGGTACGCCTCCGACGCCATCGGCGAGGCCGAGTTCGCGCTGGCGTGCCGAGACGCCGGCGTGCCGCTGCAGCGATACATCCATCGCGCGGACCTCCCGTGCGGTTCGACGATCGGGCCGCTCACCGCCACACGTACGGGGCTGCTGACCGTCGACGTCGGCGCACCTCAGCTCGCGATGCACAGCTGCCGCGAGTTGATGGGAGCCGACGACGTTCCGATGTATTCGGCGGCGTTGGCGGCCTTCCTGCGTCGGTAGCCGCCCGGGGCTCAGTTCAGTGCGGCCTCGATGACCTCGGTGAACGGTGTGCCGGGTCGGCCTCGGAGGTCGGCCAGATCCGTCGAATCGGAGTCGAGGGCGCCCTTGCCCGCCCCGGTGTCGGAATCGGCGAGGACGGCGGCGAATCCGGCCGGAACGCCGGCCGATTCCAGCGCCGCGGCGTATTCGGCCTCCGGGAGATCCCGGTAGGTCACCGGGCGACCGGAGACCGCCGCGAACGTCGCCGCGATGTCGGCGTACGTGAGGTGCTCGGCGCCGGCGAGTTCGTACACCGCGCCCGCCGGAGCGTTGATCAGCGCCGCGGCAGCGGCGTCGGCGTAGTCGGCACGCGCCGCGGGTGCGACCACACCGTCTCCGGCGCTGCCCGCGAAGACTCCCGACTCGACGGCGGGCGCCAGCGAGCGCGCATAGTTCTCCGTGTACCAGCCGTTGCGCAGCAGCACCGTGTCAATACCGCTCGCCGCGAGGAGCTTCTCGGTCTCGCGGTGTTCGTCGGCCAGGACGAGCGGTGACGAATCGGCGCGCAGGATGCTCGTGTAAGCGATCAGGCCGACCCCGGCGTGCGTGGCCGCTTCGATCACGTTGGTGTGTTGCGGCAGGCGTCGACCCACCTCCGAACCGGACACCAGCAGCAGCTTGTCGACGCCCGCCAGCGCGGTGCGCAGGGCCGGCGGATCGGCGTAGTCGGCGACGCGCACGGTGACGCCCGCAGCCGCCAGGCCGCTCGCCTTCGTCTCGTCGCGGACCACGGCGACGATGTCGGAGGCCGTGACGCCTCGCTCGATCAAGGAGTGGACGGCGGCGGAGCCGAGTCCGCCGGTCGCGCCGGTCACTGCGTACCTGGTCATGGGGAGTCCTCTCGTGGTCGGCGTAATGATGACGCCGATGAATTTGCGCTGTCAATTCATCATGCACTTACTAATAGTAATGTGCAATGGTGATGGTAAGCACATAGCGTCCAGGAGGGTAGAATGGCCGCATGAACGACGCGCAGCCCACGGAGAACATCGTCGACCCGTCTCTCGAGGCCGACGTCTTCTCGCGGAACTGCTCCTCGCGCGAGATCCTCCAGAACGTCACCAGCAGGTGGGGCCTGCTCGCACTGGTGGCGCTGCTCGACGGCGAGCTCCGGTTCAACGCGCTCCGCAGGCGGGTGGACGGCGTCAGCGAACGAATGCTGTCGGTGACCCTGCAATCGCTCGAGCGAGACGGCTACGTGCGGCGGGAGATGCTGCAAGCCATTCCGCCGCGGGTGGAGTACTCGCTCACCGAGGCGGGCACGCAGGTGGCGCAGCGGCTCTCCGGGTTGATCGAACTCGTGGAGGCCCAGGTGGACGAGGTCGCCGGGGCGCGTGCCGCCTACGACGGGCGCTGAATCCGCGTCGATGTCAGTTCGGTCGCAAGGCGGTGAGTGTCGCGCCCTCGCTCAGCACGATGTAGCCGTCGACGTCACGGGCCGATCCCAGCACAGTCCGGTTCCAGAGCTGCGCGCCCGAGTCGATGTCGTAGGCCGTCAACTGGTTGGGGTTCGCGAACACGGCCACATCGTCGGAGGCGCCCACGCAGGAGGAGGCGTCGATGGCGGCGTCGGGATCATCGAGCGCCGGGGGCGGCATCGCGCCGCGCCGCGCACCGTCGGCGAGGTCGAAGAACACGCGTGAGCGATCCTTGCGCGCCACTGACAGCACTCGGCCGCACGGCCGGGCGTTCGCCTTCGACAGTTCGGGATCTCCGATCTGCCAGAGCCCGTCGCCGGTCGCCGGATCGACGATCTCGTAGTGCCCGGCGGCGTCGAGAGACGACCCCTCGCCGGCGGGGGCGATCACCGGGAGCGTCGACGGTCCGCGGAGCACACGCATGCGCCGCGCCGTTCCGACGGCCTCGTCGCTGACGCCGGCCTCGGTGAAGGGATGGAACGAGACCGACTCGGCGCCGTACGCCGTGTCGGTCACCGCGATGCCGGATTCGAAGACGTCCACCGTGCACTGGGTGCAGGAGATCCGGTCGGTACCGTCGGCGGGGTCGATGACGTGATGTGCGTCGTCGGAGGTGTCGACGATGAGAGCGCCGTGCGCCTTGCGGACCTCGGCGGCGCCGGCGAAGGTGCGGCTCCACGCGGTGGCGCCGTCCGGTGATCGCAGACTGACCTGGTAGCCGCTCTGATTGACGTGCACGAAGTCGGGACCCAGGCCGAGAACCGCGGCGGTGTCGTCGCCGTCGGCGGTGCGGGTGAGGGATCCGTCGTGTTGATCGACGAGGTAGAACCCGTTCTCCGGCCCGTCGATGCGCAACCGAACGGCGCAGCCGATCTGACGGCGGTCGTTGATCGAGCAGTCGCCGAAACCCGCGTCGACCGGGGAGTTCCACTGCGGCTCGCCCGACCGTGCGTCGATGAGCATGAACTCGTGCTTGATGCCGACCGGGTACGAGATCAGCCAGCGGTGGCCGTCGGTGGCCGCGACCGTCGCCGGCCCGCTCATCCCCGGCAGCGTGCCGTCGTCGAGCGTCCACGCCGCGTCGGGTTCGGCGGAGTACGAGCGCAGCACGCCTTCGATGGAGGCGTCCGGTGCGGATTCCGGGGTACCGGACAGGACCACCCCGGCGGTGACGACCAGCGCCGCGGCGCCGAGGGCTGCGACCGCCGCCATGCCTCCGGGCAGGTGTGACAGGCGGCCCGCGAACGAGGAGCGCGAGGACATGCAAGACAGTCAATCACGGGCTCCGGCCGGGTGGTCGGAGCACCGTTCGCTCAGGGCGTATCGGGCCGGGAACATCCCCCTTGAGCGTTGCGTTGTCAACCACAGAACCCCGTCGCAGTACACAGCCGAGGACTGAGGACAGATGTAACTGCCTCGTCGCCTCCCGGGACCACTACAGTGGAGGCAGGGCTGGTCGCCGGAGTACGTCACACTTTCGTGACAGCGGCCGGGGCGCAAGCAATAGAGGGAGAACAATGTTCGAACGGTTCACCGACCGCGCACGCCGGGTTGTCGTCCTGGCGCAGGAAGAAGCGCGGATGCTCAACCACAACTACATCGGTACCGAGCACATCCTCCTGGGACTCATCCACGAGGGTGAAGGCGTCGCGGCGAAGGCGCTCGAGTCGCTCGGCATCTCGTTGGAGGCGGTTCGCAGCCAGGTCGAGGAGATCATCGGCCAGGGCCAGCAGGCGCCGTCGGGTCACATCCCGTTCACTCCGCGCGCCAAGAAGGTGCTGGAGCTGAGTCTGCGCGAGGCCTTGCAGCTCGGTCACAACTACATCGGCACCGAGCACATCCTGCTGGGTCTCATCCGCGAGGGCGAAGGCGTCGCCGCGCAGGTGCTGGTGAAACTGGGCGCCGACCTGAACAAGGTCCGCCAGCAGGTGATCCAGCTCCTCTCGGGCTACCAGGGCAAGGAGCCGGCCGAGGCGGGTACCGGCGCGCGGTCGTCGGAGTCGGGCACACCGTCGACCTCGCTGGTCCTCGATCAGTTCGGCCGCAATCTCACGACCGCCGCGAGCGAGGGCAAGCTCGATCCGGTGATCGGCCGTGAGAAGGAGATCGAGCGGGTCATGCAGGTCCTCTCGCGCCGCACCAAGAACAACCCGGTGCTCATCGGTGAGCCCGGCGTCGGCAAGACCGCCGTGGTCGAGGGGCTGGCGCAGGCGATCGTCAACGGCAACGTCCCGGAGACGCTCAAGGACAAGCAGCTCTACACGCTCGACCTCGGGTCGCTGGTCGCGGGCAGCCGCTACCGCGGCGATTTCGAGGAGCGCTTGAAGAAGGTGCTGAAGGAGATCAACACCCGCGGCGACATCATCCTGTTCATCGACGAGTTGCATCAGCTCGTCGGCGCGGGCGCAGCCGAGGGCGCGATCGACGCCGCCAGCATCCTGAAGCCGAAGCTGGCGCGCGGCGAACTGCAGACCATCGGTGCCACCACTCTGGACGAGTACCGCAAGTACATCGAGAAGGACGCCGCGCTCGAGCGCCGCTTCCAGCCGGTGCAGGTCGGCGAGCCGTCGGTGGAGCACACCATCGAGATCCTCAAGGGTCTGCGCGACCGCTACGAGCAGCACCACAAGGTGTCGATCACCGACGGTGCCCTCGCGGCTGCGGCCACCCTCGCCGATCGGTACATCAACGACCGCTTCCTGCCGGACAAGGCCATCGACCTCATCGACGAGGCCGGCGCGCGGATGCGCATCCGCCGGATGACCGCTCCGCCGGACCTGCGCGAGTTCGACGACCGCATCGCCGAAGCGCGCAAGGAGAAGGAATCGGCGATCGACGCCCAGGACTTCGAGAAGGCGGCGAGCCTCCGCGACAAGGAGAAGCAACTGGTCGCCGAGCGCGCCGAGCGCGAGAAGCAGTGGCGGGCGGGCGACCTCGACGTGGTCGCCGAGGTCAACGACGAGGAGATCGCCGAGGTCCTCGGCAACTGGACCGGTATCCCGGTGTTCAAGCTCACCGAGGAGGAGACCACTCGTCTGCTCCGCATGGAGGACGAGCTGCACAAGCGGATCATCGGCCAGGAGGACGCCGTGGCGGCGGTCTCGCGTGCGATCCGCCGTACTCGTGCCGGACTCAAGGATCCGAAGCGTCCGTCGGGCTCGTTCATCTTCGCCGGACCGTCGGGTGTCGGTAAGACCGAGCTGTCGAAGGCGCTCGCGAACTTCCTGTTCGGTGAGGACGACGCACTCATCCAGATCGACATGGGTGAGTTCCACGACCGCTTCACCGCGTCGCGACTGTTCGGAGCCCCTCCCGGCTACGTCGGTTACGACGAGGGCGGCCAGCTCACCGAGAAGGTGCGCCGCAAGCCGTTCTCGGTGGTCCTGTTCGACGAGATCGAGAAGGCCCACCCGGAGATCTACAACACGCTGTTGCAGGTGCTGGAGGACGGTCGCCTCACCGACGGTCAGGGCCGGACCGTGGACTTCAAGAACACGGTGCTGATCTTCACGTCCAACCTGGGCACGTCCGATATCTCCAAGGCTGTCGGCATGGGCTTCAGCAAGGACGACGGCCGCGGTTCCAACTACGACCGGATGAAGCAGAAGGTCAACGACGAGCTCAAGAAGCACTTCCGGCCTGAGTTCCTCAACCGCATCGACGACATCATCGTCTTCCACCAGCTGACGCAGGACGAGATCATCAAGATGGTCGACCTGATGATCGGCCGCGTGGAGGCGCAGTTGAAGAACAAGGACATGGATCTGGAGCTGACGGAGAAGGCCAAGAACCTCCTGGCCAAGCGCGGATTCGACCCGGTGCTGGGTGCGCGGCCGCTGCGCCGCACCATTCAGCGCGAGATCGAGGACCAGCTGTCGGAGAAGATCCTCTTCGAGGAGATCAAGGCCGGCCAGATCGTCGTCATCGACGTCGAGGGCTGGGACGGAGAGGGAACGGGCGAGGACGCCACGTTCACCTTCACCGGATCCGACCGCCCGCGGGCGATCCCGGATGCCCCGGCGGAACTGACCGAGGCAGCCGACGGCGAGGCGGGCTGACAACCGTCTGATACAGAATTTCGGCTCCCGCACGGGTCTCACAGACCGGTGCGGGAGCCGAAATTCTTGCGTCCGCGGCCTTACGATGATGCGAAAGCCGCGACATCAGTCGCAGACATCAGGGGAGCTCATGACTTTCGGACAGCAGCCGTTCCAACCTCCGCAGCCGCCGCCCGCACAACCCGCCTCACCGGTGGCCGCGTTGCTGGCACCGACGGCGCCGCCGTCGTCGACTCGGACGATCGTGGGTGCTGTCGCCGCTGTCGGGGCTCTCGTTCTCATTGTCTGCAGCTTCTTGGCGTGGGTCTCGGGGTCCGCTAAGAGCGAGCAGAGCCTCGGTACGGCGAGGATCGCCGTGGGAATGGACTTCACGGTGACCGGCATGGGCTCCGGTGACGCGTCGTTGTACGTCATCGAAGCGCCCGACATCGCCCGCGCCGCGATGGAGAACCAGATCTCGGCGCAAGAGGACTCGTTCTCCTCCGATGCCGATGAGAAGGCGAAGAAACCGGGTATCTGGATGATCGTCTTCGGAGTCATCGTCGCGGTGGGCGCGGTGCTGCTGCTGATCGGGCGCTACTCCGGCATCGGCGCGCTGGTGGCCGCGGTGGGCGGTCTCGCGGCCACGATCGCGGGCATCGTGTTCGTCGCCGACCCGACGGGCGCGGTCGGGATGAAGACGAGCAGCGAGATGCCGCCCGGCGCCGAACTCGGCGCTGCGTACGGGTTGTGGCTCGTGCTCGCGGGCGCATTGGTGACGTTGGCGGCGGGGGCCGCTGCGGTGCTGCTCACGATCCGTCCGGGCCTGTTCGGCGGTAAGCCCGCCGCAGGCGCTGCAGGTCCGGCACAGTCTTTCGGTCAGCCCCAGTACGGGCAGCCCCAGCAGCCCGGACCCCAGCAGCCGGGACCGGGGCACTACGGGCAGCCGCAGCAGGGCTACGGACAGGCTCCGGGTGGATTCCCGCCGCCGCAGCCCGGCCCGTACCCGCCGGTGCAGCCGCCACAGCCGGGCGCGTATCCGCAGCAGCCGCCGCAGACACCGCCGCACGGACAGGGTGGCGTACCGCCGCAGCAGTAGAGCCCGGACGTCTGATGACGAACCGGGGGTGGGATTGCTTACACGGAACGGCGACAACCGGATCCGATTAGGGAATTCCACAGCTGAATATGTGAAACTCTCCTCCATGCGCTCTTCGGTCAATCGTCCCGCGGCGGTCGCCGCTGTGGTCGTCGCGGTCGTGGTGACCGCGGTGGTCGGATTCGCCCTGTCGAACTCCCGGGGAGCGGCCGGCCCGAGCTCGGCATCGGTGGTCGGAACGGCAGGTCGTACCGCGCCGCCCGTCAACTACGTCGCGATGGGCAGTTCCTTCGCGGCGGGCCCGGGTGAGGGTCCGGTGGTCGATCGGCGTTGCCTCCGCACCGGCGACAACTATCCGCACCAGGTGGCCGCACGGCTCGGTATGCGCCTGATCGACGTGACGTGCTCGGGTTCCACCGCGGCGGAACTGGTCACCGGACCGGTGCGTAAGCACGGCAAGATCCGTCCGCAGGTGGAGGCCGTCGATCACAACACCCGTCTGGTCACCATCACGACGGGTGGCAACGACATCGACTTCGTCGGCCGCATCATCGCTCAGGCCTGCAATAACATGCGTGCGCTCGGACTGGCTCACTGCGGGTCGGGCCGGATGCCTCCGCCGCCGCCCGGCCCGGCCGACTTCGGCCGTCTCGAGCAGTCGCTGGTGAACGCGGTGGAAGCGGTGCAGGCGCGCTCTCCGCTGGCCCGCGTGGTGCTCGTCGACTACACGCCGGTGGTGGCGATCGATGCACCGCCCTGCCAACTGTTGCCGTTGCTGCCGTGGGAGGTGGAGCAGGACGCCCAGATCGCCGCTGAGATGTCCGCGGTGAATCAGCGGGTCGCCGACCGTACCGGCGCCCAGCACGTCACCACCGCCTCGCTCGCGCCCCTGCATTCGGCGTGCGCGGCCGAGCCGTGGATCCGCGGCTACGGCAACAAGATGGTGTTTCATCCGAATGCCGCGGGAAAGACCGGCATCGCCGATCTCGTGGCCGCGGCCGTGCGTTGACTCGCGATGACCACGATGTGGGCGCACCCAGCGTGAACGCCCGGGGGAAGCGGGAACTGCCCGTTCAGTGAAGAACGTTCAGCGAAGAAGGACCCCGGCTCGCCGAGCCGGGGTCCTTCTCGATGCAGTGGATCAGGCCGTCAGGGACGTGCGGGCTTCGCGTCGTGCGCCGCGTTGCTCTGCTTGACGCCCACGACGATCGCGGAGAGCAGCAGCAGCGCGCTGGTCGCCGTGATCAGGACGCCGAGTTCGGTGTTCACCGACTCGTACACGCCGAACCCGATCGCTCCGCCCACCACTGCGACGAACGACGACCGGCCCCAGCGCTGGATGCGCCAGTCGATCCGTTCGCGTCCGGTGGTGATGAGGCTGATCGGACTGCGGCGGAGTACCTCGACGAGGTAGACGGTGCCGAGAACGGTGACGAGGTAGGTCAGCAGGAGATTGATCCACAGCGGGGCGTCGAGGTGCTCGCGTGAGCTGACCAGGACGGTCGAGAGCACGATGACGTGCGCCAGATAGATGCCGAACGACCGGTCCGCGGCGGTTCGCATGAACCTGTCGGCGATCGAGCCCGAGCTCCGCCTGTCCTGCCAGATGGTTCCGCAGACGTACAGGATCACGATGATCGCGACGAAGGCGAACGCGTTGTGCACCATGAAGACGTTGGTGGCACGGAACATCTCTTCGCCCTGGTCGACGTTGTAGACGAAGTACACCAGGGTCACGATGATCGTCACGAGGGCGACGAGCACCAACGGCCGGCGGAAGCGCCTCATGAAGCCGCTGAAGGCCTCGTAGTGATACGCGGCCAGGCAGCCCGCGAGGATGAAGAACTGATACGGGAACAGCGTGACGCCGAGGTAGCGCCAGATCAGGCCGGGCACACCGCTCTCGAAGAAGGAGAGCGGCGGACGCACCATGTGGAACAGCAGCCAGATGTGGAACGTCAGGCTGGCCGCGAGCAGGTACCGGTGGTATCCCCAGGTCCGCTTCAGAACCCACAGGACCGCCGGGAACACCAGATAGATCTGCATGCTCACGGACAGGAAGTACAGGTGGTAGGCGGCGTTGCCGGTGATCAGGTCGTACGCGAGACTCTTGAGTGCGAGGCGCTCGGAGGCGCCGTCGGTGAAGATGCCGCGGATCGCGTCCCAGCCGCCCTGCTGGTAGTGGCGATTGGTCCAGTAGAACAGCGACCACACCACGAAGGGCAGGCCGATCAGCTTGTAGCGTCTGCGCCAGAAGGTCGGTGCGTGCAGTTCGCGGTTGCGGTACTGGTAGGTGAGGACGAAGCCGGTGAGCGCGAAGAAGCAGTAGCGCGTGTACCGCAGGAGCAGACCCAGACCCTGGGCCGCCATCGCCGTCGCGGGGGCGAGCCCCAGGATGACGTGGTCGAGGATGACGCCGCCGAAGGTGAAGAGACGGACGAAGTCGATCTGGTAGAGATGCCCGTCTTTCTTCTTCTTGACGGGGGCCGGCACCTCAGCGGTGTCCGCGGGCTGCGGTGTCTGCGTGTCCGTCGGCGCCGAAGGCTCCTCGATTGCGTCGGGCCGACGCTCGGGCGCGTCGTCGATCTTCGGTTGGGCGTTTACCACCTGGCTACCCTGTCTTGTCGTTCATTCACCTGGCTCTGGTGCTGCTGCTGTGGCGAGGGTACTAGCCCAGGCTGGGTAAACACACATCAGCAACGGCGTCGATGTCCGTTCGGTCACGTTCGCCGGGCCCGTCCCTGGGGATTTGCAACGTTCTGATTCCGAAACGTCCGCCCAGGGTTTCGGTATGTCGGCCATGACGGGATACTCTGTGACAGAAGTGATTGGTGGGGCAAAAGGGGTTTGCAGTGCGACGATTCAGTTCACGAGCCGCGGTGGTCGCGGGAGTCTGCGCTCTCTTCTTGACGGGCGCCGGGGTGGCCTCGGCCGATCCGGCGACGTCCGCACCGAAGGAACCCGCCACGGCTCAGCTTCCCGCGCGTGTCGTGTCGCTGACGAACGTGGCACCCCAGGAGTCACTCCTGGAGGTGTACTCCGCCGCGATGGGGCGGACTATCTCGCTCAACGTGCTCCGGCCCGAGGACGATGCCCCGGCGCCGGTCCTGTATCTGCTCAACGGTGCGGGAGGCGGCGAGGACAGCGCCACCTGGCGCGCCAACACCGACTACAAGAAGTTCTTCGCCGATAAGCGGGTCAATGTCGTGACGCCGGTGGGCGGGGCCTTCTCGTACTACACGGACTGGCAGCGCGACGATCCCGTGCTGGGCCGGAACAAGTGGCAGACCTTCCTCACGGAGGAACTGCCGCCGCTGGTCGACAAGGCCTTGAACACCAGCGGTGCGAACGCGATCGCGGGCATCTCCATGTCGGGGACCTCGGTGTTCAACCTCGCGATCGCGGCGCCCAAGCTGTACCGGTCGGTGGCCGCGTACAGCGGATGCGCACGGACCAGCGATCCGCTGGGCCAGGCGTACATCCGCACCGTCATCGGCGACCGCGGCCGCGGTGACATCACCAACATGTGGGGACCGCTCGACGGGCCGGGATGGCGGGCCAACGACCCCTACCTGCACGCGGCGGCACTGCGCGGTGTGAAGGTTTACATGACCTCCGGCAGCGGGCTGCCGGGCCGGTACGACACCCTGGATGCGAGACTGATCAAGGGGGACCCGGCGGTTCTGGTGGATCAAGTGGTGATGGGCGGCGTCATCGAGGCCGCGGTCCGCAGCTGCACCGTGCAGATGGAGCAGGCGCTCAAGACGGCCGGCGTCGACACCGAGGTGATCTCGCGGCCGCTGGGCACCCACTCCTGGGAGTACTGGCAGCAGGATCTGCACACCACGTGGCCGATGATCGCCAAGGATCTGGGAACGGCCTGATCGGCACGAGTGTGTGACGCGGTGTCAGTCGCGGTCGAGTAGCAATCGGACGGTCAGTTCCATCCGGTTGGTGACGTCGGTGGCCGATGCGCGCCGGGTCAGCCACTGCACCAGATTCGACATCCACACGTCCGAGATGACGCGGGCGATCGCGAGATCCTGGGCGGTCGGCTCGGCCGCCGGGTCCGCGTCGTCGATCATCGCGCCTGCGAGCAGTCGGTCGATGATGGTGGCGACTCGGTTGACCTCGCTGGTGGCCGAGGCGTCGGCGAACATGAAGGCCCGCGTCATCGCTTCGGTGAGCAGCGGATCCTTCTGCATCGCGAACGTGATCATGTCGAGGACGAAGCGCAGTCGCTCCACGGCGGTGTCACCCTGCAGGACGCTGCGGTCGGCGCGCGACTCCACCTTCTCGAGTTCGCGGGCGAGTGCGGTCACCAGCAGGTGCACCTTGGACGGGAAATAGCGGTACAGCGTGCCGACGGCCACGTCGGCCTTGTCGGCGACGGCTCGCATCTGGACGGCGTCGTATCCACCCTTCGATGCGAGCGCCAGGGTGGCGTCGAGGATGCGCCTGCGTCGTTCACGCTGTGCGGCGGATCCGACCTCGGCACCGGACAGTTGAGCGGGGGCTGGAGGCGGTGCCGGCATATCGGTCTCGGTCTTCGTCGTTCCCGCGCCAGCCATAGGTTTCCGTCTCCTCCGTTACGTCACGTCCATCGGCCGCCAGTTGGCAGCCGCCCTCCGATGGTGTACACCCAATGGATATTAGAACAGGTTCTAATTGACGTTACCAACAGAATCTCGGAGGAGGTCTCGGTGACAATCGCCACGTCAGCGGACCAAAGGGTTGTAAGTGACAGTATCGCTGCTTGGGCTCAGGCGCGCGATGTTCGCTCCGCGGTGCGGGGCGATCTCGACCACTCGGCGGACTCCTGGCGTCCGCTGTGGACGCAGATCGCGGACCTCGGGCTGTTCGCCGCCGGTGTTCCGGAGAGTGCGGGAGGTGCAGGCGGCAGCGTCGAGGACGTCGCCGTGATGTTCTCCGCCTGCGGTTCGGAGCTGGTTCCCGGTCCGCTTGCGCCGACGATGGCCGCCGGATACGTGCTGGCCACGCAGGGTGCGGAACTCGCCGACGAGGTGATGGCCGGACAGCGCCCGGTGGTGGTGCCCGCCACCGCGGTCGCCGAGTCCGCGGGCTTCGGCGTGGTCGACGGCTCAGTGGACCTCGGTCTGATCCCCGCGTACGTGTCCGACGCACTCGTCGCCGCACCGCTGACATTCGACGGCGGCACCGTGCGGTGGCGCCTCATCGATCCGGCATCGTGCCGCATGGAGACCGACGCGGTCGCCGGGCCCCTGGACGGCACGGCGGTCCCGGTGCGGGTGCGGGTGTCGGAGCTCTCGGAGGAGGAGACGCTCGCGCTGGACGACGGTGAGCTGTTCGTGGCCCTCCTGCACGTCGGCGTGATCGCCTATCAGGCCGGGGTCGCCGCGCACGTCCTGGACCTGGCGGTCGACTATGCGAAGGTCCGCACCCAATTCGGTGCGGTGATCGGGTCGTTTCAGGCGATCAAGCAGATCTGCGCGGACATGCTCTGCCGGAGCGAGCAGCTCGCCGCCGCCGCATGGGACCTCGCTCGCGCGCTCGACGACGCGCGGACCGGTACCGGTGATCAGGGTCGTGACCAGGTGGAACTGAGCAGGCTGGCGGCCGCGGTGCTGACCGCGGATCTCTCGCCCGCCAACGCGAAGGACGCCATTCAGGTCCTCGGCGGCATCGGCTTCACCTTCGAGCACGACGCGCACCTGTATCTGCGTTCCGCGCTCGCCGCGCGCATGCAGCTCGCCGCCGGGGAGCCCCAGCGCGCGGCGTTGGCCGAGCTCGGCCGTGCCGGCGGCCGCCGAGAGTTCTCGCTCGACCTCGCCGACGCCGAGGCCCGCAGGCCCGCGATCGCGGCCACCGCCGAGGCGATCGCGGCGGTACCGGAGTCGGAGCGACGCGCCGAGCTCGCTCGCACCGGATTCCTCGCCCCGCACTGGCCGGAGCCCTACGGATTGTCGGCCGATCCGGCGTTGCAGCTGCTCATCGACGCGGAGCTCGACCGGGTCGGCGTGGTCCGCCCCGACCTGGTGATCGCCGGATGGGCGCTGCCGACCATCCTGGAGCACGGCACCGACGAGCAGCGCGAGAAGTTCGTCTCGCCCACCCTCGCGGGCGAGATCCGCTGGTGCCAGCTGTTCAGCGAACCCGAGGCGGGCAGCGATCTCGCATCACTGCGCACGCGCGCGGTCCGCACCGACGGCGGCTGGCTGCTGACCGGACAGAAGATCTGGACGTCGGAGGCGCACATGTCGCAGTGGGCGGTGTGCCTGGCGCGGACCGATCCGGACGTGGCCAAGCACAAGGGCATCACGTATTTCCTGGTCGACATGTCGGCACCGGGCATCGACATCCGTCCGCTGCGGGAGCTGACCGGCCGGGCGATGTTCAACGAGGTCTTCCTCGACAACGTTTTCGTGCCCGATTCCATGGTGGTCGGCGACGTCGGCAACGGCTGGCGCCTGGCGCGCACCACCCTCGCCAACGAGCGTGTCGCCATGGGCGGGTCCGGGCTGGGCAAGGAGGTGGATGCGCTGCTCCGGCAACTCGACAGCAGCGGCGTCGAACTGACCGGGGCCCAGACGCTCGAACTGGGCCGGATCATCGCCGACGCCCACATCGGACGGGTGCTCGACGCGCGGTCGGTGGCTCAGCGGCTCAGTGGCACCGACCCGGGCGCCACGTCGAGTGTCCGGAAACTGATCGGTGTGGTGCACCGGCAGTCGGTGCCCGAGTTCGCCACCGATCTGCTGGGGTGCGAGGGGCTGGGCGCCACCGCCGCCACTGACCTGCTGCTGCTGAATCGCTGCCTCTCGATCGCCGGTGGAACCACCCAGATCCTGAAGAACGCAGCGGCTGAACGGATTCTAGGTCTACCCCGCGGCTGAGCGGGAAACGCGTCGACAACGGCACGAAAATCGCAGGGCATCGGCAAGATGTGACACCGGTCTCTGGGTCTCTGATAAACTAGAACAAGTTCTAATACTGCTGGAGGAGGAGCCGGGTGGATTTCACCCTGGAGCCCACCGCTGCTGCGGTCCGCGACGTCGCCGACGAGGTGATGCGCCGACTGCAGCCGGACTGGGAGAGCAAGTTCACCGAAGGAGCCGGCGGCTTCGATGCCGCCGCATGGGAGGCGCTCACCGGAGCCGGAGTCACCGTGCTTCCGCTGCCCGAGTCGCTCGGAGGCGACGGGCTGGCGATCGATTCGCTGGTGCCGCTGCTGACCCGCGCGGGTCACGACGCCGTCGTGGCTCCGCTGATCGGGACCCTGGTCTCCGGACTGGTGCTGGCTCGGTCGTCCTCGGCGGCCGAGCACGCTCGCGCCATCGCCGAGGGCGGCTGGCACGCCGTCGCGATCGGCGAACGGGGTCGCGCACTGGGTGAGGCCCCGACGGTCACGCTCACCGACACCGTCGACGGGGCCCGGCTCGACGGCGTCAAGACCGGCGTGCTCGCGGCCGAAGGCGCATCGGCGCTGCTGGTGGTGGCCGACAGAGGCGTCGCCGTGGTGACGCCCGACGCCGCCGGCGTCGAGATCAGCCGAACCACCGCGTCGTCGGGCTGGGGCGAGTACACGGTCGTGTTCGACGGTGTCGCCGTGCCGCACTCGCACGTCGTCGCCGACGATCCCCGCCCGGCCGTCGACGCGTACCGGGCGCTGTTCGCCGCGTACGTCGACGGACTGGTGGCCGGCGCGGTCAAGCGGACCGCCGAGCACGTCTCGACCCGCCACCAGTTCGGCAAGCCGATCGCCGGATTCCAGGCCGTCGGCCAGCAGTTGGCGGACGTCTATGTGATCTCCCGGACCATGAATCTGGTCGCCACGGCGGCGGCGTGGGACATCGCGAACGGAGTCGATCCCGAGCAGGATCTCGCCACGGCGATGTATTGGATCGCCGCCGAACTGCCGGCCACTCTGCGCACCATGACGCACCTGCACGGCGGCGTCGGCGTGGACGTGACCTACCCGCTGCACCGCTACTTCTCACTGGTCAAGGACGCCGCTCGTCTGGCGGGCGGCGCACACGCCACGCTCGACAAGCTGGCCGACGAGACCGTTCCCGCCGGACAGGAGGCGCTCGCATGTTCGTAGCGTTCACCGACGAGCAGATCGCCTTGCGCGACGAATTGCGCGCCTACTTCGCCGGCCTCATCAGCCCGGACGAGGAGCGCACGATGCGCACCGAGCGGCACGGTCCGAGCTACCGCAACGTCATCTCCCGCATGGGCGCCGACGGCTGGCTCGGTGTCGGCTGGCCGAAGGAGTTCGGCGGCAAGGGCTTCGGCGAGATCGAACAGCAGATCTTCACCAATGAGGCGGTGCGGGCCGACGTTCCGCTGCCGTCGGTGACTCTGCAGACTGTCGGCCCCACCCTGCAGCGTTACGGGACTCAGGAGCAGAAGGACTTCTTCCTGCCGAAGATCCTCGCCGGCGAGGTGCACTTCGCGATCGGCTACACCGAACCCGACGCCGGTACCGACCTCGCCTCGCTGACCACGCGGGCCGTCGTCGATCCGGCCACCGGCGACTACATCGTGAACGGTCAGAAGATCTTCACCACCGGCGGCCACGACGCCGATTACATCTGGCTCGCCTGCCGCACCGATGCCGAGGTGCCGAAGCACAAGGGCATCTCGATCCTCATCGTCGACACGAAGGATCCCGGGTTCACCTGGACGCCGATCATCACCGCCGACGGTGCGCACCATGTCAACGCCACCTACTACAACGACGTCCGCGTGCCCGCGAGCATGCGCGTCGGGGAGGAGGGCGACGGCTGGAAGCTGATCACCACCCAGCTCAATCATGAGCGCGTCATGCTCGGGCCGTCGGGGCGCATCGGCGGGCTGGAGGACCGGCTGCGCGCGTGGGCCCGGTCCGCCCAGTACGAGGGCGCCCCGGTGATCGAGCAGGAGCAGGTGCGACGGCTCCTCGCGCAGATCGGCGCATACGAGCGGCTCAACGAGCTGCTGAACTGGCAGGTCGCGTCGAACGGAGAGATCTCCATGGCGGATGCCGCGGCGACGAAGGTCTTCTCCACCGAGCGGCTTCAGACGATCTACCGGCTGATCGACGACGTCGTCGGACGCTTCGGCGACTTCACCGAACCGGTCACGTCGGAGTTCGCCGAATGGCTCGACATGCAGGCGAAGCGCAACGTCGTCATCACCTTCGGCGGCGGTGTCAACGAGGTGATGCGCGACATGATCGGCACGGCCGGCCTCGGCCTGCCGCGGACGAAGCGATAGGGGGGCGGGATGACGATCACCCGAGAGGCGATCACCGGGCAGTCGACGCCTGAGCAGATCCGTGCCGCGGCGGCTGAGATCGCCGCCCGGGGCGCCAGCGCTCCCCGGACCGGCCGGGACCCGATCAACCAGCCGATGGTGAACAACTGGCTGGAGGCGATGGGCGACGAGAACCCCATCTACGTCGACGACACCGCAGCGCGCGCCGCCGGTCATCCCGGCGTCGTGGCGCCCCCGGCGATGGCGCAGGTGTGGACGATGCGCGGGCTGCACGGTGTCCGTACCGGCGACGATCCGCTGGGTCTGGCGACTGAACTCTTCGACGCGGCCGGTTACACCTCGGTGGTCGCCACCAACTGCGACACGGTGTACCACCGGTACACCCGTCCGGGTGAGGAGGTGACGATCACCTCGGAACTGACCGAGGTGGTGGGGCCGAAGCAGACCGCGCTCGGGGAGGGCTGGTTCTTCACCACGCGCAACACCTGGCGTGTGGGCGAGGAGACCGTCGCCGAGATGGACTTCCGGATCCTCAAGTTCCGTCCCGCCGCACCGGTGTCGGAGACACCGCGGGAGCAGACCGCCGACTTCGCCGGTCTTGATCCCACCAAGCTCATTCGACCGTCGGCCTCGCGCGACACCCGCTTCTTCTGGGACGGCGTGGCCGCCCACGAACTGCGCATTCAGAAGGTGCAGGACGGCTCGCTTCGGCATCCGCCGATTCCCGCGGTCTGGACCGAACGCGGCGCCGACGGCGAGTACCCCGACACCGACTACGTGGTCGCGGCCGGGACCGGCACCGTGTACAGCTACGTCGTCCACCACGCGCCGCGGGTCCCGGGACGGGAACTGCCCTTCGTGGTGGCGCTCGTGGAGCTCGACGAGGGCGTCCGCATGCTGGGACAGCTGCGCGGCGTCGATCCGGACGCGGTGCGGATCGGAATGCCCGTCGAGGTGGAGTTCCTCGATTTCCCGGGAGACGACGACTCCGGCGGCGAGCCGTGGTCGCTCTATGCATGGCGAGCGAAGGAGACGGCGAAGTGACCGTGCAGACCATCCAGGTGGGCCAGACGCTGCCCCCGCTGGTGATCGACGCGTCGCCGACATTCGTCGTGGCATCGGCGATCGCCACCCGCGACTATCAGGACGTCCATCACGATCGAGACCTGGCCCAGCAGAAGGGCTCGAAGGACATCTTCGTGAACATCCTGACCGACACCGGTCTGGTGGAGCGCTTCGTGACCGACTGGGCGGGTCCGCGGGCGCGGATCGGCGCCATCGAACTCAAGCTCGGGGTGCCCTGGTACGCCTACGACACGCTCACCTTCACCGGTGAGGTGACGCAGGTGGACGACGTCGCCGTCACTGTCGCGGTGACCGGCACCAATTCTCTTGGCAAGCACGTGATCTCCAAGGTCACCTTCACCCGCGAGGAGGCGTGATGACGGACCGGACGCTCTCCGGCAAGGCCGCGATCGCCGGGATCGGCGCCACCGACTTCTCGAAGAACTCGGGCCGCAGCGAACTCCGGCTGGCCGCGGAGTGCGTGAACGCGGCCCTGGCCGACGCCGGCCTGTGCGCCACCGACGTCGACGGCCTGGTGACCTTCACGATGGACACCAATATGGAGATCGCGGTGGCGCGGGCGACGGGCATCCCCGAACTCAAGTACTTTTCCCGCATCCACTACGGCGGCGGCGCCGCGGCGTCGACGGTGCAGCAGGCGGCGATGGCGGTCGCCACCGGCGTATGCGACGTGGTGGTCGCCTATCGCGCCTTCAACGAGCGGTCGGGCAACCGATTCGGCCAGGTCAACGCGGCTGTCGCCAACCAGGAGAATTCGTCGGGCACCGACAACGCCTTCTCGTACCCGCACGGACTCTCGACGCCCGCGGCGTTCGTCGCGATGGTCGCGCAGCGGTACATGTACGAGTACGGGGCCACGAGCGAGGACTTCGGGCGCATCGCGGTGGTGGACCGCAAGCACGCGGCGACCAATCCGAACGCCTTCTTCTACGGCAAGCCGATCACCCTCGAAGACCATCAGGCCTCGCGCTACATCGCCGAGCCGCTGCATCTGCTCGACTGCTGCCAGGAGTCCGACGGCGGCGTCGCCATCGTCGTCGTGTCGCCCGAGCGTGCGAAGGACCTCAAGCAGAAGCCGGTGACGATCGCCGGTGCCGCATCGGGCAGCGGTACCGACCAGTTCATCATGACCAGCTACTACCGGGACGCGCTGCCCGAGCTGGCGGAGATGGGACTGGTCGGGCGGCAATTGTTCGCGCAGTCCGGACTCACGACGTCCGACATCGACATGGCGGTGCTGTACGACCACTTCACGCCCTACACGCTCATTCAACTCGAGGAACTGGGTTTCTGCGGACGCGGCGAGGCGAAGGACTTCGTCTCACAGCCCGGTGCACTCGAAGTGGGCGGTGTGCTGCCGCTCAACACACACGGCGGCCAGCTGGGCGAGGCGTACATCCACGGTATGAACGGCATCGCCGAAGGGGTCCGTCAGCTGCGCGGTACCTCCGTCAACCAGGTCGACGGCGCCGAGCACGTCCTCGTCACCGCGGGCACCGGCGTGCCCACCTCGGGCCTGATCCTGTCCGCCTGACCCCGACCCCGTCGGTTCCCTCCCAAGGAGATCAACAAAGATGAAGTTCAACCTCGCAGACGTCTTCGAGACCGTCGTCGACGCTGTTCCCGAGCGCGTGGTCCTCACCTGGGAGGGCCACGACTACACGTACGCCGATCTCGACAGGCTCGCCAATCAGGTGGCGCATCACTTCGCCGCGCACGGGGTCGGCAAGGACGACAACGTCGCGCTGTTCCTGAAGAACAGCGTCGAGCACGTCACCTCGCTGATCGGCCTCATCAAAGTCCGTGCGGTGCCGGTGAACGTGAACTACCGCTACACCGACTCCGAGCTGGAGTACATCTTCGACAACTCCGACTCGGCCGCCATCGTCGTGGAGCTTCCCGAACATCAGCGCAGCGTCGCGAACCTGATGGCTTCGCTGCCCGAACTGCGTACCGTCTTCGTGATCGGAGAGGCGGTGGACGAGCTGACCGCCGCGGCGGCCGCCCTCGACGGCCGCACCGTCGAGATCGTCGATTTCAACGGCTACATCGCCCGGTCCACCGAGCGCGACTTCGAGAAGCGGACCGGTGAGGAGCTGTACCTGATCTACACGGGCGGCACCACGGGTTATCCGAAGGGCGTCATGTGGCAGCATGACGACTTCTTCCGCAAGCCGATCTCCGGCGGCAACCCCTACGGACCGCCGCGCGCGGATCTCGCGGAGCTGGCCAAGGAGGTCCAGAACTTCCCGTCGCTGTCGTTCCTGATCGCCGCGCCGCTCATGCACGGAGCCGCCTCGTACTCGCTGTTCACGTTCATTTCGCTGGGCGGGCGTCTGATCCTGGAGCGCGACTTCGACGCCGCCAAGATCGTTCGCAACATCGGCAGGGACAAGACGCAGATGATTCTGATCGTCGGCGATGCGATGGGCATGCCCTTGGCCGACGAGATGGAGAAGCAGAAGGACACCGCCGACTTCTCGACCCTGTTCTCGATCACCTCGGGCGGCGCGCTGTGGAGTCAGAGCGTCCGGGAACGGATGCTCGCGGTGAAGCCGGATCTGATGCTGCGTGACAATTTCGGCGCCTCGGAGTCGGGCAACGACGGCGAGATCAAGATGGACGAGAACGGCAACCTCATGGTGCCGCCGACCGACCGGATGATGGTGGTGGACGAGAAGTTCAACAAGATCACCACTCCCAACGAGGTCGGTCACATCGCCCGCATCGGCAACATCCCGATGGGGTACTACAAGGATCCGGAGAAGACCGCGCGGACCTTCCCGACGCTGGCCGACGGCACACGCATCTCGGTGCTCGGCGACATGGGGTACCTGCGCGAGGACGGCAGCATCGTCTTCCTCGGCCGTGGCAGCCAGTGCATCAACACCGGCGGTGAGAAGGTCTACGCCGAAGAGGTCGAAGGCGCTCTGCACGCGCATCCGGCCGTGGCCGACGCCCTCGTGGTGCCTGCACCGGATCCCAAGTACGGCCAGCGCGTCGCCGCAGTCGTGTCGCTGAACGAGGGCTTCGACGAGCCGTCTCTCGAGGAGATCCAGGAGCACTGCCGCCAGACGCTGGCCGGCTACAAGGTTCCGCGCACGGTGGTCTTCGTCGACGAGGTGAAGCGGACGCCGGCCGGCAAGGCCGACTACAAGTGGGCCAAGGCCACCGCCGCTGAAGAAGGCGCGGCCGTCTAGCTCTTTTCGTCGGTCAGCGGACCCTCATGCCTCGTCCTCGATGCGGTGTGAGGGTCCGCTGACGTGAGGCCTGTCGGGCGATACTGTTCAAGACGACCGCTCGATGCACCCACCCACGACCGAACGGACTGTTCATGCGACTTCGATACCTCGTCATCGCCCCGCTGGTCGCGGGCGCGGTCTTCCTCTCCGCGTGCAGCGGCGATGACAGCAGCAACAGCAGTTCCAACGAGTCGACGTCGGAGGCGCGGACCAGCGTCTATCTCCAGGTGGTGAAATCGTCGGGGTCGTCGTACAAGGACGACGACGCGGCCGTCGCGGCAGGCAAGAAGGCGTGTTCGGAACTGGCGTCGGGCAAGTCGATGATGGAGGTCATCGATTCGATGAACACCGAGGCGGGAGGCAAGGGGCAGGCCGCCGCGGTGGTCGGCGCAGCCATTCCCGCGTTCTGCCCGGATCAGAAGGACAAGATTCTGCCGAGTCAGCTGCGACCCAGCAGCTAGTTCCTCGCGGCGTCTCGGATCGTTAGGGTCGGAGGATGCGATTCTTCAACCGGCAGTCGGAGTCTGCGGCAGCCCAAGCGGACGTGGTCGGACCGTTCCAGTTCCGGATCGAGGACATGTTCACCGTCACGGGCAAGGGACGGCTGTTCACCGGGACCGTGGAGTCCGGGACGGTGGTGACCGGTGCGGCGGCCTCGCTGGTGATCGGCGACAGCGTCGTGTTGGTGCAGGTGGCTCGGGTGAAGACTCGGCGTCGCCGTGCGCCGGCCGTTCTGGAGGAGGGGACGGCCGGCGCGATCGGGCTCGACGGACTGCGGATGGATCAGCTTCCCACCAAACCGTACGGCGGTCAGGTGATCGTCGACATCGATGCGCTCAAGGGCGGCGTGATCCGATCGAGGCTGGCCTCGGACGTCCCGCCCGCCGGGGACGTCGCTGACGGTCAGTGAAACCGGGGGAGCGTTCGGGGTAGGCGGATCGGCGATCGGACGGCGAACTGTCTTTCATGTCGCCCACATCTACGACTCACAGGTCATCGTTCCCTTCGTAGGGAAGCGCCGCATCCCTACGATCCTCCGATATGTCCGTCTTGACCAGGAGTAGTCGCCCAGGAGGAATTACGCCTGGGTAGAATTGGTAGCCTTGCGTCGATGTGAGCAACTGCGAATCGTCCACGCCTTCGACCAGCCATATGTCGACAGGGCGCGTTTACGCGGGCCACGAGCCATCTCGGTGAGGGCATCGTCTCCATCGATCACTATGGAAGTGAAGGCGTAGTCAACGTTTCGTGAGGATCCACGCGCGATCTGCCGGCCAGATTATTGCACGCCGCGTCGAGAACCTCTGCGCAGCACGCTCGACGTCGGCGCGGTTTCTCCGGCGTCGATAACGTCTCGTTCACCGGCTCCACTCAAGAGGGCAAGGCCACAGCCAGTAGCCGAGTTCTCGCTCCCAAGCGGACAAGTCCGTACTCGAATCGGACTACGCTCCAAGTAGACAGTTGCCGAGGGGAGTAGCCAATGGCTTCTGAGTGGGCTCGAGATGAAGTGATTCACGATACCGAAGTGGCTGAATGGGTTGATTCGCTGCTCTTTCAGCCATACTCGGGCACTGTCGGATCACTTGTCCCCGGCGGATACGAGAGGTATCTTCGTGTGTTGCACCCAGCGGAAAGGGTCGTCAACGGTGCTCTGATCGGGAACTATCGATGGTCCGACGTTGCGCGAGTCAATGGCAAGGTAGCTCATGCCGAGATGCAATGGTCAAAGATTTCGCAGGGTGAATTCGAACCCCGCGGGGGATGGTGGAATGAAGGCCCTCATCGAACTAACTCTCTTCGGCCGATGGTGACCGACGAGATCGCACATCATCTGGGGCGCGGACTGAACACCCGTTGTGTATTTGCCTTCTGGGAAGGAAATACGGCGTTTCAAGAGATTTCGTCGATGTGTCCGACCGTCCGGATCGGTGCATTCAACTACTACCTCACCATGGGGGATGTGGGCCGTGCGTCAGAGGTACTTGAAGGGATCCGTCCGAACATGTGGTGGGCCGTCGACCGAAGTTGGTTCGTATGCTCGAACGTCGAGCTGGACTCGACGTATATCGGCGCAGATTCGGCTCGTGCTGAGGAGATTGTTCTCAGCCGTTCTCTTGAGTCCTGGCCCACCCTGCGAAGCCATCGAATCACGATAGACGGCGATCGGTTCAACTGAATGCACCAACGACGGGCTGATTACCCGCGGCATACCTGGTTCGCTCGTACCCGAGGTCCCGGGATCGCTTGGGCATGGCTGTTTGCACTCTTGCTGGCTACTCTTACCGCTGTATTCGCGGCAGCAGAGCCCCTGATGCAAGTCACCGACTGTGAGGTATGGAACGCGAGCGATCCCGATTGCAAGGGAAGCGTTCTCGATTTCTACGGCGGCTACTTCCTTGTCAGGGCCTCTGTGCCGCCATTGGCATGCGTGTTGGCGCTGGGGATCCGAACGCCCGCGTTCTCCGTCATCGCCTGCCTCGTCATCGGGTCCAGCATTCTCATTGCTTCATTCATGCTCTACTTCCTCCCAGTCCTTCTCGTTGTCGCGTGCCTCGCCGGGTATCAGGTGGTCGTGTCTCATTGAGGATCGAGTCTCACTCCGGCAGATCGTCCCGCTGCCTCAGGGTCCCGTCCCCGGGCAGTTCCACGACGGTGTCGAGGCCGAGCCTGTTCAGGAACGGGTAGTCGTGGCTGGCGACGATCAGGGCACCGCGGTAAGCATTGAGAGCGACGGCGAGCTGGTCGACGCTCGTCGTGTCCAGATTGTTGGTCGGCTCGTCGAGAACGAGCACCTGGTGCGGAGGATCGGCGAAGAGCAGCTTCGCCAAGCAGACGCGGAACCGTTCGCCGCCCGAGAGCGTCGACACCGGCCGGTCGACGGTGTCGCCACGCAGGAGGAGCCGCGCCAGGTGATTCCGGATCTGGCCGGTGGCGGTGCCGGGTGCGGCGGCTTGGAGGTTCGCGAGTGCGCCGGCACTCTCGTCGAGACCGTCGAGCCGCTGGGGGAGGACGCCGACACGGTCGGTGAACAGGCGTCCGCCGGGGCGGCCGGCAGTGGGTTCGGCGCCGCTGATCATGTGCCCGAGCAGCGTCGACTTGCCCGACCCGTTCGGTCCGACGATGGCCAGGCGTTCGGGTCCCTGGACGAACACCGACCGCTCGCCGGCGGTGAGTTCGGCGATGCGCCTGCTTCGCGGGACCGCCGGGTCGGGAAGGTCGAGACTGATGCGGTCGTCGTCGCGAACCCGGGCGTCGGCCGCGTCGAGTGCGGCCTGCGCGACCCGGACCTTCTGGTCGAGTACCGAGCGCATGGCACCGGCCGATCCCTGCGCGCTGTCGGCGAGCATGCCCGCGACGATCCTCGGGACGCCGCCGTCGCGCTGGGCCTTCTTCGCCGTCCGCTCACGCCTGGCCAGCTTGGTCTCAGCCTCCGCCCGCTGCCGCTTCTCCGTCTTCAACACCTGTTGCGCCGCTCGGGCGGCCTGTACTGCGGCAGCCTGCTCCTGGTCAGCGTGAGCCTTCCACGCACTGTAGGGACCGCCGAAGGTCTCCAGCACGCCGTCGTGCAGTTCGGCGGTCGCATCCATGTGTTCGAGGAGTTCGAGGTCATGGCTCACCACGATCAGTGCACCCGGCCAGTCGTCGATCATCTCAGCGAGGCGAGCGCGCGTCGGGCGGTCGAGGTTGTTCGTGGGCTCATCGAGCAGAGTGATGGCCGTGCGGTGCATCCGCAGACCGGCCACCGCTATCAGCATCGCCTCCCCGCCGGACAGTTCCGCGACCGAACGGTCGACGTCGGCGGCGGAGAATCCGAGACGATCGAGCGATTCGGCCGCGCGCGCTTCGACGTCCCAGTCATCACCGATCGTCTCGAAGTGGCGCGCATCCGCGTCGCCGGACTCGATCGCTCGCAGCGCTTCGAGTACGTCGGCGATGCCGAGGAGTTCGGCGACGGTGGAGTCGCCGGTCAGCGTGAGGGTCTGCGGCAGGTAACCGACGTCGCCGGCGGTCTCGATCCGGCCGGACGACGGCGTGAGCCTCCCGGCGATGAGCCGGAGCAGGGTGGATTTGCCGGAGCCGTTGCGGCCGACGAGACCGGTCCGGCCGGCGCCGAACGAGCCGTCGACGCCCGACAGCGCGACGCTGCCGTCGGGCCAGGAGAACGAGAGCGAGACGATCGTGACGGACGATTCAGGCGTGGTGGATGTGTGAGGCATGGTGGAGCTCGATTCACGAGAGTCGCCGCGCGAGGTGATGCGCCGGCGAGGCGGATGAGGACACACTGGTGCCGGAGAACCGGCTTCAGGCCCTGTCGACCTCGATCTCGCAATCCACGACGGTGAGGCTACTCGTGTCGGGTGCTCGGCGCATCCGAGATTCAGCGGGTGCCGGGAGGCTGGAGCGCCGGGTACCAGATGTCGGTGAGGACGTCGGCGGCTCGGTCCGGCGCGAACTCGATGGTTCGCTGGACGGTGGAGCGTGTGAAGTACCGCTCCAGTTGGGTCACGAGCAGTTCGATGCGGAAGCGGGCCTCTTCCCGGCGGTCGTCCGGCCACCGCGACAGGTAGTCGGGCATCGCATCGGTCAACGCGGTGATCGACGCGCGGCCCACGCTCCGGAACTCGGGATCGGCGGAGAGGGCCTCGTCCCAGGCCGGGAGGATGTCGCGATTGGCGTCGAACCACTCGAGGGCCCGTTCGATCCACGCGGTGAACGCCGCTCGTGAACCGTCGCGGAGGACGGCGTCCAGGTCGCCGTACACCGACGCTGCGCGCTGCTGCATGGTCTCGGCGCTGATCCTCGCCAGGATGTCCGTCTTGTTGGTGAAGTGCAGGTAGAACGTGGCACGACTGCATCCGACCGCTCGGGTGATGTCGTCGACGGTCACGTCGGCGTAGCCGTTCTCGGTGAACAGACCGCGCGCGGCCTCGAGCAGGGCCAGCCGGGTTCGGCGTTTCTGTTCGTCCCGCAGATTGGGCCGCTGCGCCCCGACCGTGTCCTCCCGCATGAAGACCATGATGCTCGCCGCTCATCTCGATTGACAATGTGACCACTGACTAGACACGTGTCAGTGAGATCCCTACGGTGGGTCTGTGACGGTCGACACGTACGGCCGCTGACGAGAGGACAGAGCATGACACGCGATCGCGTCGCCATCATCGGTGCCGGCTGCTCCGGCTTCACCACGGCCAAGCGACTCAAGGACGAAGGCATCGAGTACGACTGTTTCGAGATGTCGGACGACGTCGGAGGCAACTGGTACTACGACAACCCGAACGGAATGTCGGCCTGCTACCAGTCGCTCCACATCGACACGTCCACCAGCCGGCTGGAGTTCGACGATTACCCGGCGCCGCGCGACTGGCCGCATTTTCCGCACCACACGCTGATGCACCGGTACTTCCGCGACTACGTCGACCACTTCGGGCTGCGCGAGACCATCACGTTCAACACGGCGGTGGAGAAGGCCGACCGTGAACCGGGCGGCGGCTGGACGCTGACCCTGAGCACCGGGGAGCGCCGCGAGTACGGTGCCCTGGTGGTCGCCAACGGTCACCACTGGAATCCGTTCGTCCCGGAGTACCCCGGCAGCTTCGACGGGCAGATCATCCACAGCCACGACTACCGCAGCCCTTTCGCTCCGATCGACATGCACGGTCAGCGCGTGATGGTGGTCGGGATGGGCAACTCGGCGCTCGACATCGCCTCCGAACTCTCCAACCGCTCCGTCGCCGAACACGTCTGGGTCTCGGCGCGGCGTGGCGTATGGGTGCTGTCGAAGTACCGCGGCGGCAAGCCCGCCGACAAGATGATGATGCCGCCGTGGATGCCGAAGAAGCTGGGTCTGGCGATCGCGCGACGGTCGATCAAGAAGTCGATCGGCAGGATGCAGGACTACGGTCTGCCCGAGCCCGATCACGAACCGCTGTCGGCGCACCCCTCGGTGAGCATCGACTTCCTGGCCAAGTCCGGTTCCGGTGACCTGACCTGCGTACCTGCGATCGAGCGTCTCGACGGTGACGCCGTGATCCTGACCGACGGCCGCCGGGTGACGGTCGACGTGATCGTGATGGCGACCGGCTATCGCATGGCGTTCCCGTTCTTCGACGATCCCGCGCTGATGCCCGATGCGCAGCATCGTTTCCCGTTGTTCAAGCGGATCGTTCATCCGGACGTCGACGATCTGTACTACGCCGGCCTGGCGCAGTCGTCTCCCACGATCGTCAATCTGGCCGAGCAGCAGAGCAAACTGATCGCCGATCATCTTCTGGGCCGGTATGCGTTGCCGTCCCGCGCCGAGATGCGGAAGGCGATCGTCGACGACGAGCGTCGTCACCTGGGGCAGTACTACAACGCGCCGCGCCACACGATTCAGGTCGATTTCGCGCGGTACAAAGTGGATCTGCTGGCCGAACTCGCGGCCGGGCGAGAACGCGCCAAGCACCCGGTGGCCGCAGCACGATGACGGTCTCGGGAACGTGCGTGTCCGCATTCGAGCCGGTGCGGGATCTGTTCGCCGCCAAGCTCGAGTCGGGCGATGAGGTGGGTGCCTGCCTCGCTGTGGTGTCCGGTGACGACATGGTCGTGGATCTCTGGGGCGGCACGGCCGACGTGCCCTCGGGACGTGTGTGGGAACGCGACACCCTCGCGAACACGTACTCGCTGACCAAGACGATGACGGCGCTCGCGGTCCTGCTGCTCGCTGATCGCGGGGAGGTGGATCTCGATGCGCCGGTCGCCCGCTACTGGCCGGAGTTCGGGGCGGCGGGCAAGCAGAACGTCCTGGTCCGGCAGGTGCTGGGACATACGAGCGGCGTCGCCGGCTGGGATGCGAACATCAGCCTGAGCGACATCTACTCGCACGAGGAGGCGGCGGCACTGCTGGCCGCGCAGGAGCCCTGGTGGACGCCCGGCGCGGGTTCGGGTTACCACGTGCTCACCTTCGGGACCCTGCTCGGGGAGGTGGTCCGGCGTGTCACCGGCTCGAGCCTCGGACGGTTCTTCGCCGAGGAACTCGCCGGTCCGCTCGGCGCCGACTACCGCATCGGAGTGACGGACGAGGCGCCGGAGCGGTTCGCCTCGATGGTCGCTCCGTCATCCGCGGCGGCGGACTACTCGTCGATTCCGCCCGACAGCCTGATCTGCCGAACGCTCCTGAACCCGGCGTTCGCGCCGTCGATCGTCACCGACCCCGATTTCCTCGCGGCCGAGATCGGAGCGGCGAACGGCCAGGGGAACGCCCGGTCGGTGGCTCGGCTCGCGTCGCTCGTCTCCGGAGGCGGTGCCGTCGGCGGGCGAGCGGCGCTGTCGCGCACCACTCTCGAGCGGATCTTCGACGTCCAGGCGGACGGCGTCGACAGAGTCCTCGGTGTACCGGTGCGTTTCGGTCTCGGCTGGGCGCTTCCGGGTGCGGTGATGCCAGGCGTCCCGGAGGGACGGGTCTGCTGGTGGACCGGGTTCGGCGGTTCGGTGGTGGTCGCCGATCTCGACCGCGACCTCGCCGTGGCCTACGTGATGAACAAGATGTCGCCGGAACTCGTCGGCGCTGCGAAGCCCAACGAGTATCTGGCGGCGGTGTACGACTGCGTCGGTCGCGGTCGGTGATCTCCGGTCACCTGGCTTCGGCGGCCACCGCAGCCGCGTTCACCTTGGTCAGAACGGCGTGGAGTTCGCCGAGCAGTTCCAGGTCTCCGCCCAGGGCGTCGACCACCTGCGGCGGGATCTCGAGTGCCTGCTCGCGCAGTGCCACACCGGCCTCGGTGAGATGGATCTCCACCTTGCGTTCGTCGTCGTCGCTGCGTCGTCGTTCGATGACGCCGTCGGCTTCGAGTCGCTTGAGCAGCGGGGACAGGGTCGCCGAGTCGAGCTGCAGTAACCGGCCGATCTCGTTGACCGGCAGCGGTGCGTGCTGCCACAGCGCCAGCATCACCAGGTACTGGGGGTGGGTGAGACCGAGCGGCTCCAGCAGCCGTCGATACACCCGGAGCACCGATCGGTTGGCGAGGGCGAGCGCGAAGCAGACCTGCCGTTCCAGCAGGAGGGGATTACCGGGGATGTGGGCCATGACACGAGTCTACGACTATTTCATAGGGCGCTATTGAATCGCGTGATAGATAGTGCAATATTGAGTAGTGCACGATCTAACAACGGAGGTTTTCAGGATGAGCGGTCGCCCGAATCCGATTCAATGGGTTGTCTACGCCTACGGGGGCACGCTCCCCGAGTCGAAGCGCGAGTGGGTGCGCAACGACCTCACCGGCCGGACCGCGACCCTCCGTCACCTGATCCGTTCGCAGTTCTGCTTTCTGCCGCTCTACCTCGTCATGTTCTTCGCGTTCGGCGGCGAGATGTGGATCCGCGGCCTGATGGTTTTGCTGGCGGTGCTGCTCGCGCTGATCTTCTCCGCGTCGTACATGGATCAGAACCGGGTTCTCCGCATGCGTAAGCACGGGCTCGGCAACTCCCCGCTGACCCAGCGACAGCAGGCGCGAGCCGATCTGGAGAAGGAGCGCTACGAGGCCGTCTACGCCGACCGCCGTGGCTGATCCGCTCAGGACGTGGTCAGCACGCCGTTCGCGACGGTGAACCAGCCGTCCGGTGAGGTGCACGTGATCGCGTCGCCGGGGAGCGCGGTGCACGAGAGGTCGCCGAAGGTCAGCCGGTGTCCGGCCGTCAGCGCGGGGGCCGGGGTCGGCCCGCCTTCGGTGATCGTCGGTTCGGTTCCCTGCGCGGTCAACGTGATCGCGTTCGGTGGCCCGTCGAATGCGCCGATGCGGATACTCGGCGCGTCCTCGGGGTAAGGGGCGGCGCAGGTGATGCGCTGCGGCAGGCCGGACCCCGCCGGCTGCAGTACGCATTCGCGAAGGGGATCTCGCGCATCGCTCCATCGGTAGCTTCCCGGTTGCCCGGAAACGGCGTAGGGGGCCGTGTCGACGGTGGTGGCCGACGAGGTGGTCTCGCCGGTGAGCGGGATCGACGTGACGATGACGGTGGAGGTGCGCGTCGGCGGCGGTGCGATGGCCGAGATGCCGCTCAGCGAACTGGTCGGTGCGGACTCGTCGCCCGGTGTGCATGACGACAGCGCCGCTGCCGTCAGGAGTGCCAGTGCGGTGATCGTGAACGCTCGCGCGTCGGCCGTGAAGGTGCACTTCATCCGTGCCCCCTGAAGGTCGGTGCCCCTGCGATGCCCGTCAGATTACCCGCAGGAGCAGGTCGATTCGGACGATCCTCTCCGTCATGTCATCGGCCGGACGTCACTCGCCGTCCGTGAGCGGCTTCTCGTACGCCGACCGCACCGAGGATCCCGTCACCGCGGCGACCTGGTTCGGCACCGTGGCACGCAGGGCGCGGTCGCGCACCGATTGCGGCAGAACGCCGGAGATCGCGACCAGGGCTCCGACGGTCCGCGGCACCCATACCTGGAAGCGCCTGGTCTCGATCGCCGACACCACCGCGGCCGCGACGTCGTCCGGACTCAGCCGCTTCACCGATCCCGAGGAGGTCCCGGCCGCCAACTCGGTGTCGACCACGGTCGGCATCACCGCGGTGATCGCGACGCCGGTGCCGCGCAGTTCCTCCCGTACGCCGGTGAGGTAGCCGAGAACCCCGTGTTTGGTTGCGGCATAAGAGGATTCGCCCGGCGGAGCGAGACGCGACGCCGCTGAAGCCACCGTGACGATGTGGCCGCGTCCGCGGTGCCGCATCTCCGGCGCGGCCAGGCGCACACCGCGGATCACTCCCAGCAGGTTCACGGCCACCATCCGCTCGGCGGCGACCGCGGGTTCGGTGTCGAAGGGGCCGACCCACATCACGCCCGCGTTGTTGACGAGCACGTCGATCGGACCGAGGTCGGCTGCCGCATCGGCCAGGAAGGCGGCGAACGAGTCGTCGTCGGTGACGTCCAGGCGGTAGCCGCGGGCGGTTCCGCCGAGTCTGTCCGCCGCACGGTGAGCCGCGTCGGCGTCGAGGTCGCCGATCGCCACGCGAGCGCCGAGGGCCGTCAACCGGTCGGCGATCGCGAAGCCGATACCCCGCGCGGCGCCGGTGATCGCCACGGTGGTGCCTGCGATCTGAACGGGTCGGTGCCGGCGGAACGAGAAGCGCATGAGTCCAGTCTGCCCCTCGGCGACCGTCGAAGCGAGAGGCCCCGGCGGACGGAGGTGCTCAGTCGTCGAGGCGGGGTTCGGGTGCGAGGACCGCGCGAGGAGCGAACCAGCCGAGGAAGGCCGCGCCCGCGAGCAGGATCGAACCGAGCACCAGACAGGCGGACTGCAGCGGAGGCAGGAACGCCGCATACGCGCCCTCGGTGATCTTCTCGGCGAGCGAAGACGCCTGCGGTGGCAGGTGACCGGCCACCTCCACGGCACCCGCCAGCGAGCCGCGCACCCCGTCGGCGGCGCGTTCGGCGGCGTCCGGGTCGATCGTCGCCAGCTGGTCGTGGACGTCCTGCGCGGTGCCGGTGATGCGTCTGTCGTACCCGGCCGCCAGGATGCTGCCCGCCAGGGCGATACCGATCGCCGCACCGAGTTCGCGGGCGGTGTCGTTGACAGCCGATCCGACGCCTTGGTTCTCCAACGGGGTATTGGACATGATCGCGGTGGTGGACGGGGCCGTCGCCAGCCCGATACCGACAGCGCACACGCCGAGCATCACGCCCAGCTTCCAGTACACGTCGGCGTCGACGATCCCGAGCGCGAGCACGCCGGCCGCGGCGATCGCGATGCCGGTGGCGAGGACTGCGCGCAGCGAGTAGCGGACCGCCACGAGGTTCCCGATCATGGCGAAGACGCCGACGCCGACCACCATCGGGAACAGCGCGACCGCCGACTTGAGTGCCGAGTAGCCGAACACCAGCTGCAACTGCAGGAGCAGCAGATAGAAGACGCCGAAGGAGGCGAGGAACTGCAGCGCCACCGACAGTGAACCGGCGGCGAAAGCGCGGTTGCGAAACAGGTTCACGTCGAGCAGAGGCGAGGATCTGCGCAGTTCGATCACGATGAACGCGGCGATCATCGCCGCGCCACCGATCAGGCAGATCAGGATGAGCGGGTTCGTCCATCCCCGATGCGGCGCCTCGAGCAGGCCGTAGACGACGGCGGCGATCGCGGTCATCGACGTCAGCGAGCCGATGTAGTCGAACCGTCCCGGGGCGTCGTCCTTCGAACTGCCGATCGTGACGGTGAGCAGGAGGGTGGCCACCGACGACGCCGCGAACGTGATGAAGACCGAATGCCATCCGAAGAAGTTGAGCAGAACCCCGGTGACGAAGAAGCCCATTATCGCGCCGGCCCCGGCCACGCCGGCCCAGATGCTGATCGCGAGCGCGCGCTTCTCACGGGGGACACCGGCCGTGATGAGCGACAGTGTGGCCGGCATGATCATCGCGGCGCCGACTCCGGCGACCACGCGGGTGAGGATGAGCTGGGTGGGGGTGTCCACCCAGACCGCGGCCAGTGAGCCGATTCCGAAGACCACCAGACCGATCATCAGAACCGGCTTGCGTCCGATCCGGTCGCCGATCGCACCCGCGGGCAGCAGCAGCGCGGCCAGTACCAAGGTGTAGCCGTCGATGATCCACGTCATCTGCGCGGTGGTGGCGCCGGTGGCGCGGGCGATGTCGGGCAGCGCGGTGTTGAGCGCGGCCATCGCCGCCACCACCAGGCTCACCGCCAGACAGGCGACGAGGATCAGCCACGCCGTCGCGAAGGTCATCGAATCGTTGCTGGTTCTTTGCCCGACACGCACAGTCTGTTCATCGCCTTCTTTTGTAACTTGTGACACATTGGTCACACGGACAACAGATCACGATCTCGAGGGAGAGTTGATCACCATGGCTTCCAACCAGCTGACGTCCGGCGTCACCGAGATCCGGCAGGGCCGAATCCACATCTGGCGTCTGCTCGCGATGGTCGCGGTTCTCGCCGCGATCCTCACCGTCCTGCTCCTGATAGTCGCAAGCGCGGCTTGATCGTCTTCACGATCAAGCCGCGCTCGCGTCGTCACTGAACTAGCCCGCGTACTTCTCGACGACCGCGCCCACCGGGTACAGAGCGTCGATGACGTGGCCCTTGGCCTTGCCACGGACGCTCTTGTACGCCTTGGCGAGGACCGACGGGGCGCTCTGCGCCTGTCCGTCGGTGACGGCGAGCAGCGCCTCGGCGGCCTGGTCGCCGTTGGCTGCCAGGTGGGCGCCGAAGGGCGTGCCCGCGGGCTTCGAATCCCACAGCGGCGAGAGCGCGCTCATGAAGTCGGGCAGCATCTTGTTCGTCGCCACCTGGACCACGCCCGGCTTGAACTTCTGAGCCGCCGAGTACGCGGTCTTGATCGCCGCGCCCGACAGGCCGGACTGCTTCTTCACCTCCGCGTCGATGACGTCGGCGAAGTCGGAAGCCATGGCTTCGCGGTTGGCGTCGAGCAGGGGCAGGAGCGAGGCGGTCATGCAGAGCCTTTCGGTCAGGATTCGATGAACACGACGTTGCTCAGGGCCGGTGCGTCGTCGCGGTCGACGACGGTGGTGGCCACGAGCAGTCGGTCGCCATCTTCCCAGGCGCGGACTCGGAGCGTCTCGCCGGGGAACACAACTCCGGCGAAGCTCACACCGTAATCGGCCACGGCCGAGACGTCGCCGCCGAAGACCTCGTCGACCACGGCCCGGCAGACGCTGCCGTACGTGCACAGCCCGTGCAGGATCGGCCGCGGGAAGCCGGCCTCGGACGCGAATTCCGGATCGCTGTGCAGGGGGTTTCGATCACCGCACAGTCGGTAGAGGAGCGCCTGGTTCGGCTGGGTCGGCACCAGGATCTCGCGGTCGGCGGCGCGGTCGGGGAGATCCACCCGGGTCGACGAGCCGCGCTCGCCGCCGAATCCGCCCTCGCCCTTGGCGAAGATCGACGATCGTGCCGTCCAGAGCGGCTCGCCGTTCTCGTCGCGAGTGACCGATTCCTGGATGACGACCGCGGCCGAGCCCTTGTCCTGCACCTCGGCGATGCGCGTGCGGGTGGTCGCGGTGCCGGTCGCGGGCAGCGGCCGGTGCACCCGCACCTGCTGGGCGCCATGAACCACCTTCGACAGGTCGATGTCCACTCCGGGGAACGACACCTTCGGTGCCTCGGTGGCGTTGAACGTCGCCGCGACGGTGGCGAACGACGGCAGTACCTTCGGCTCCGAGTCGTGGACGTACTGCAGACCCGCGGTGTCCAACGGGTCGTGGGCCCCGCCCACGGCGAGGTTGTAGAGCGCCACTTCGCGCGGCGTCCACGAGAACGTCACTTCACCGAGGTCGGCGCCGGCGGCGACTGAGGGATCGATGGGCATGAATCAGGCTCCTGCGTGCGAGACGGTGGCGTTCTTGGCCTTCTCGACGGCGTCGAGCGCGGCGAGATATCCGAACACCATGGCCGGGCCGATCGTGGCGCCGGGACCGGCGTAGGTATGGCCCATCACCGGCGCGCTGGTGTTGCCCGCGGCGTAGAGGCCTTCGATCACGCTGCCGTCGGCTCGCAGTGCGCGTCCCGCGGTGTCGGTGTTGACGCCGCCCTTGGTGCCCAGATCGCCCGGAACCATCTTCACGGCGTAGAAGGGCGCCTTGTCGACGACGCCGAGGCTCGGGTTGGGCTTGTTGGTGATGTCGCCGTAGTAGTGGTCGTAGGCGCTGTCGCCGCGGTGGAAGTCCTCGTCCTTGCCGCTGCGGGCGAATCCGTTGAAGCGCTCGGTGGTGGCCTGCAGCTTGTCCGCGGGCAGGCCGGTCTTCTCGGCGAGCTCGGCGATGGTCGTGGCCTTCACGACGACGCCCGACTTGAGCCAGCTCTTCGGCAGCGGCTGTCGTGCGGTGACGCCTGCGAACAGGTATCGGTTGCGGCAGCGCTGATCGAAGATGAGCCAGCCGGGCACGTTCTCGCCTGGGCCGTCGCCCTGGCCGAACTGGCCGCCGTACATCTGGTGGACGGCCTCGACGTAGGGGAGCGATTCGTTCATGAAGCGCTCGCCCCGGGTGTTCACGATGAAGGTGCCCGGCACCGAGCGTTCCGAGAGCGCGAACCACGGACCCTTGGGCAGCGGAATGGTGGGTCCCCACCAGGCGTCGTCCATCAGGGAGACGTCGGCGCCGACCGCGAGCGCGGCGTTGATGCCGTCGCCGGTGTTGGTCGGTGCACCGGTGGTCCACTCGCTGCCGATCGGCGCGCGCTGGTACTTCGCGCGCATCTCGGCGTTGTGCTCGAAGCCGCCGCTGCCGAGGATCACACCGTAACGGGCACGCAGTTCGGTGGCGGCGCCGTCACCCGTCCCTACCTTGACTCCGACCACGGCGCCGTTGTCGGTCACCAGATCGGTCAACGGAGTGTTGAGCCGGATGTCGACGCCCGCCTGCCGGCAACCGAGCAGCAGCTCCGCGGCCAGGGCGGCTCCCATGGCGATCATCTTCTTGCCGCGGCTGCGGGCCCAGAAGAAGCGTGCACCGACCTTCGCCATTCGGACGGGGCCGCGCCAGTGCCGGAATCCGGTGTTGAGCCAGCGGTAATCGGACTGCAGGACGACCATGTTCAGCGGTGCCTTGGTGTACTGGGGATGCAGCGTCGCGAGATCGTCGCCGAGGCGTCGGGCGTCGAACGGCTTGGGCTCCACCGAACGTCCCATCGCACGACCGCCGGGGGCCTCGGGGTAGTAGTCCGAGTATCCCTTGACCCACTCGAGTTCCAGTGGTGCATGGGCGATCAGATAGTCGAGAGCCTCCGGTCCGCGGTCGATGTAGGTGTCGATCCGCTCGGCGGGAGCGTGCTCGCCGATGATGGCGTGGGCGTACTTGCGTGCTTCCTCGGGGGTGTCCTCGACGCCGTCTCGGCGCAGGATCGAGTTGTTCGGAATCCAGACGCCACCACCGGACCGCGACGTGGATCCGCCCCAGTACGGCGACTTCTCGATGAGGACGGTCTTGAGGCCTTTGCTGGCCGCGGTCAGCGCGGCCGCGAGACCGGCGCCGCCGGCACCGACCACGATGACGTCGAACGTCTCCGGCTCGCCGGCTTCGGTGTTCATGGCTTCGGTGGTCATTTCCTGCCCTTCGTCTGCATGCTGCGCTCATCGCGCCAAAGTAGAACGTGTTGCAGAACAGCCTAAACTAGAACACGTTCGCACTGAAAGGGCGGCTCGAGACTGACGGTGGCCGTGACTCAGGCGGCGGCCGTCACCAGCCAGCAGTGATTCGGGTGCTTCACCGCACCGTCGACGAGGTTGGCGCGCAGATCGGCCCGGACGCGGTCGAGGAGTTCGGCCCAGCCCGCCTCGCCGAGCGTGCCGCGGACTCGGTCGGAGACGAGTTGTCCGCTGCTGGTGGCGAGGATGACGGCGAGACGTTCTTCGACCCCGTCCGTGCGACCGCCCGCGCCGTCGGGAGTCGAGTAGTCGCTCTCGAATGTGAAGGGGTCGATGGAGATCTCCGACCAACTGGAACCGTCGAGAATCGATCGGAGGTAGTCGCGGTCGTCGAAGGCCAGCGGGCCCGGAGTGCCCGGCGCCGGACGTTCCGGCGGCTCGTCGAGCGCGGAGACGAGTGTCTTGGTCCCGAGACTGAAGATCCGGTTGCTTGAGCCCTCCTGCCAGCAGATGAACGCGAGTCGACCGTCCGGCGCCGCCGCTCGGCGGATGTTCTCGAACGCTTCGACCGGACGGTCGAAGAACATCACGCCGAATCGCGACACGATGCGGTCGAAGCCGCGGTCGCCGATGAGCCCGCGCAGATCCGCGGTCTGCGCGTCGGCGACCACAGCCCGTGCGCCGGGAACCCGACGGTTCGCTGCGTCGACCATCGCGGGCGAGATGTCGACGCCGACGGCATCCGTGCCTGCGGCGACCGCCGCCTCCAGGAGCGTGCCTCCGCCGCATCCCACATCGAGAACGGAGCCGGTCAGGTCGGCGGCTTCCACGAGCGCTCGGGTGGCCGGAGCGAAGATCGCATCGAAGATCGCGTCCTGTTCAGCCCACGCCGCCCCGTGCTGAGTCCAGTCGGGTTGCAGAGAGTCGTTCGCCATGTCTGGGACGCTATCGGCGGCGACACTCGGTCCGCAACGGATCGTGAGTCACATCCCGGCGGGCGGGGTCGCGACGCAGATGGCGGCGCCCATCGGGTCCTTGAACGAGGCGAGGACGCCGTACGGCGTGTCATCGGCGGGCATCAGGATCTCGCCGCCCAGCCTCCCGACAGCGGCGAGCGTGGCGGGGACGTCGTCGACGGTGATGTACACCTGCCAGAACGACGGGTGCCCGTCGCCGAGCATCCCGGCCGCGTCCATGATCCCGGCGGTGCCTTCGCGGCCGTCGCCGCCGGTCACCATCACCTGCGCGTAGCGGCCCGGCCCGTCTGAGCCGCCGCCGATCTCCTCCAGTTCCCAGTCGAATACCCGCGGGTAGAACGCCGATGACGCGGCGTAGTCCATCGACATCTCGTCGAACCAGTACGGTGTGCCGGGCTCGCCGCGCCGCACGAAGCCGGGGTGCGTTCCGGGCTGCCAGACGCCGAACGCCCCGCCCGCCGGATCGAGATACACGGCCATGGTCCCCATGTCGCCGACCGGCATCGGCGGCACGACCACGCTGCCGCCCGCCGCGGTCACCGAGTCGGTGGTGGCACTAGCGTCGTCGCTGCGGAAGTACACCGACCAGACATTCGTGGGCCCGTTGTCGGAGCCGCTCATGGGCATCAGGCCGGCGACGCGCGACCCGCCGGCGGTGAAGTTGCGGTAGCCGCCGAAATCGGGGGACGGCTCCTCGATCGACCAGCCGAACAGCGTGCCGTAGAAGTCGGAGGCGCGGTCGACGTCGCTGGTCATCAAGTCGAACCAGATCGGGGCGCCGGGCGCGGCGGAATAGGAGGGCATGACGGTCTCGCTTTCGTTCGCGGTGGCTGTCGCTGAAATGGACGTCACCTGTAGATCCTTCTCCATCGCCGCTTCGGTGTCCACGGTCACGCTGTCTCGCCTTGCGTGCCGACGGTCGCGGGGGCCGGGTCCGCCGTCGGCGGATCCGCTGCGGGCAGATCCGCATGTACCGGCACCGTCCGACGGCGCACGCTGGTGCCATGACGAAACCCGATGAATCCCAACACTTCACCCGCGACGACCGCCAAGACCTGTATCGGCGGCGGGTCGTGGTACTCGACGGCCAGTTGGACGACGACAACGGCACCCTTCTCGCGACGCAGATGCTCTCCCTGGCCGCGGCCGACGACAGCGCCGACATCTCGCTCTGGATCCACTCACCCGGCGGGTCGGTTCCGGCGATGCTCGCGATCCGGGACGTGATGAACGTGGTGCCGTGCGATGTCTCGACCCTGGCTCTCGGGATCGCCTGCAGCGCGGGACAGTTCCTGTTGTCGGCGGGGGCCCGGGGCAAACGCCGGGCCATGCCGCACGCTCGCATCCTCATGCACCAGGGGTCGGCGGGTATCGGCGGAACCGCTGCCGATGTGGAGTTGCAGGCCGACGACCTGCGGTACACGCGGGACACGGTCCTGGGCCTGATCGCCGAGGACACCGGCCGCCCGCTGGAACAGATCTTCGAGGACTCGATCCGCGATCGGTGGTTCAGTGCGGAGCAGGCACGCGACTACGGTTTCGTCGACGAGGTGGTCGGGAACTTCACGGACGTGGTCCCGCACGCCGATCGGACCGGTTTCGGCCTCACGGGGAAGGCTGCGCGATGAGCTCCTACCCGATCCCGAACGTCGTCGAGCGGACGCCCGCCGGCGAACGGTTCACCGACGTCTACTCGCATCTGCTCGCGAGCCGGATCGTCTATCTCGGCACTCCGATCGACGCGGGCGTCGCGAACGCCCTCGTCGCGCAGTTGATCTACCTCGAAGCCGACAACCCCGACCGGGATATCGAGCTGTACATCAACTGCGAAGGCGGCGACCCGGCGGCGATGCTCGCGATCTACGACACCATGCAGTACATCCGGCCGCCGGTGGCCACGACGTGCGTGGGGCAGGCGGTGTCGGTGGGAGCGGTGCTCCTCGCGGCCGGGGCGCCGGGCAAGCGGTCCGCGACGCCGCATTCGAGGCTGGTGCTGCATCAGCCTGCGGCGGAGGGACGCGGCACGATCCCCGACTTGATCATCCAGGCCGACGAACTGGTGCGCGTGCGATCGCAGATGGAGCGAATCCTGGCGCGCCATACCGGGCACGACGAGGCGGAACTGCGCGCCGACACCGATCACACGCGGGTGTTCACCGCCGCCGACGCCGTCGGCTACGGGTTGATCGATCAAGTGGTCGACGAGCGGTGACCTCAGGCCGCGCAGGCCAGCGCGGTCGGACGCGACGGCGCCGGGGCCGTCGCGGTCGGCTGCGTCTCGCGGAGGTGCTCGCCGACCGCTACGGTCACGTCGCCCAATGTGGTGTCCAGGGCGCCGACCACGGCGGCGATCATCTCACTGGAGGGATCCTTTCGTCCGCGCTCGATCTCCGACAGATACTGCACCGACACTCCGGCGCGGGCGGCGGTGTCGGCCAGACGTTCGCCCCGCCGGAGCCGAAGGCTGCGCAGATGTTCTCCGAGCGCTTCCCGGAGCAATGGTGTGCGGACGATCGCGACGACTCCCATGACTCCAAATTAGGCCAGGCGGGGAAGACGACGCCGCCGACTCTGCTCAGAGCAGAATCGGCGGCGTGGCTGTGGGGAGACCGACCTCACCAGTAGCCGTCGGGATCCTCTTCCGGGGACTCGCTCGGGATGATGCCCTCGGCGACCCCGTGATCGATGCTCGCCGACAGCCGCGGGCACGTGGGCAGCAGTGCGGCGTTGCCGCCCGAGGCCCGGATCTCGGAGATCTGCGAGCACCGGGCCAGCGCGTCGTCGTTCCACTGCACGCTGGTGTGGTGCGCGCTGGTCTTCTTCACCATCACGTGTGCGTGGCATGTGCGGCACTCGATGTCCGTCATGCCGCCGGTGAGGTAGTGCTTGCGGTCCCGGGCGGTGGCGTCGGCGATCGCGGCGACGCGCTCGGGATCGCCGGCCCACTGCGGGGCCTTCGCCCAGCCGGGGACCGCGGCCCGCTCGTCGGCGCGAGTCATCAGACCGACGCGCCCTCGGAATCGTTGGCCTCGGCCTCGGCGGCCTCCTTCTCGGCCTGGATCCGCAGGTTCTCCTGGACTTCCTTGTTCCAGGTCTCCTGAGCCTTGGCGGTGTCGATCTCGTACTCGAAGCGGCCCGTCATCTCCTCGGTGACGTCGGCGACGTCCACGTAGAACTGCTCGTACCAGCGTCGCAGCTGGTAAACGGGTCCGTCCTCCTCCACCAGCAGCGGATTGTCGATGCGGGTCTTGCGCTTCCAGATCGCGACGTCCTGCATGAACCCGACTTCGACGCCCTTGGTGATCGTCTTGACCATGCCGTCGGTCTGCTCGGGCGAGAGTCCCTGCGGGATCTTCGCCATGACGCCGAACATGAGGACGAACGAGTTCGAGTCGATGGGGTAGTGGCAGTTGGTCAGAATCGTCTCGACCGAGTACTTACCGTAGTACTGCACCATCGGGTTCAGCATGTAAGACGGGCCGTAATACGCGGCGATCGACTCCAGCCGGGTGTCGCCGTAGGCGGTCGAGATGCCGACGTCGGGGCGGCCGTGGCTGTTCATGTACTGCGCCGCGGTCTCACCTTCGAAGACGTTCTTGAAGTAGTCCGGCAGCGCGTAGTGCACGTAGAAGAAGTGCGCCATGTCGACCACGTTGTCGATGATCTCGCGGCAGTTGGAGCCCTCGATCACGAGCTTGTTCCAGGTCCACCCGGTCCACTCGTCGGTGCCGAACTCGGCGAGTTCGGGAATGATGACGTCCTCCGGCGGCGGGTTGCCCTCGGGATCGTTGTAGACGAAGACCTGGCCGTTGCGGATCATCGTCGGCCACGTACGGGTCTTGGCCAGCTTCGGGTGCCGCTTCGCGTAGGGCACCTCGGCGCAACGCCCCTTGCCGTTCCACTGCCATCCGTGGAACGGGCACGCCACGTTGTCGCCCTTGACGGTGCCCATGGACAGGTCGGCGCCCATATGGCGGCAGTAGGCGTCCAGAGTGTGGATGTCGCCCTTGCTGTCGGCCCACACCACCAGCTTGGTACCGAAGATCTCCAGCGAGTGGGTCTCGCCGTCGTTGTACTCGTCCACCAGGCCGATGCAGTGCCAGCCTCGCGCGAATCGGGTGGGGGGCGTGCCGGTGTCGATCTCCCGGATGTCGGTGTCAGCCATCTTCTCGGCCTCCTCGTCGGTCTCGTTTCGGGCTCTGGCCCGTCTGACTCGATAGTAGAACATGTTCCACTAGAATGAGAACGTGTTCTAGTCCAAAACGAGAACGTGTTCTAATATTGGTCGTAAGTCGATGACGGCACACGAACAGGAGTGACTCATGTCAGCACAGCGGAGCGAAGCCGCGCAGCAGGTTCTGGACAAGATCGATGCATTGCTGCCGGATCTCGCGCAGCGCGCGCAGTCCACGGAGGATGCGCGACGCATCCCCGCGGAGGTCGCGGACATGCTCCAGGAGACCGGCTTCTTCAAGCTCCTGCAGCCCGCGCAGTGGGGCGGTCACGAGACCGACCCCGTCACCTTCTACGAGGCGGTGCGCCGTCTGGCCACGGCCTGCGGTTCCACCGGGTGGGTCGCAGGCATCGTCGGTGTCCACAACTGGCATCTCGCGCTGTTCAGCCAGCAGGCGCAGGAAGACGTCTGGGGCGAGGATCCCAATGTCCGCATCTCGTCCTCGTACGCACCGATGGGCATGGGTGAGGTCGTCGACGGCGGCTACAAGGTCAACGGCTCCTGGGCGTGGTCGTCCGGCTGCGACATCGCCGACTGGGTGGTCGTCGGCGGACCGGTCATCAAGAACGGCAAGCCGGTCGACTTCGTCAGCTTCCTGATCCCGCGGACCGACTACAACATCAAGGACGTGTGGAACGTCGTGGGCCTGCGCGGCACCGGCTCCAACACCATCGAGGTCAAGGACGTCTTCGTTCCCACGCACCGGGTTCTGAGCTTCGGCGTCATGAGCAAGGGCGCCGCTCCCGGGCTCGAGCGCAACACGGCGCCGGTCTACAAGATGCCGTGGGGCACCATCCACCCGTCGACCATCTCGACCCCGATCGTCGGCATGGCCTACGGCGCCTACGCCGCCCACGTCGAGCATCAGGGCAAGCGCGTCCGCGCCGCCTACGCGGGCGAGAAGGCCAAGGACGATCCGTTCGCCAAGGTTCGCATCGCCGAGGCCGCCTCGGACATCGACGCCGCGTGGCGTCAGCTCTCGGGCAATCTGCAGGCCGAGTACGACCTGATCGTCGCCGGTGAAGAGGTGCCGATGGAACTGCGTCTGGCCGCGCGCCGCGACCAGGTCCGAGCGACGTCGCGTGCGATCGACTCCATCGATCTGCTCTTCGAGAACTCCGGCGCGCACGCACTGGAGAACGGGACGCCGATCCAGCGTTTCTGGCGCGACGCCCACGCCGGCCGCGTTCATGCGGCCAACGACCCGGAACGGGCCTACCAGGCCTTCGGCAACGGCGAGTTCGGCATCCCCATCGGCGACACGATGGTATAGCGCGACGGCCCGACTACTTGACGAGGAACGACGAACACATGACTGACGACCAGAGCCCGATCCGGTCTCTCGGCTACATGCGGATAGACGCCACGGACATGGACGCGTGGCGTGAGTACGGGCTGAAGGTGCTCGGCATGGTGGAGGGTTCGGGGTCCATCCCGGGCGCCCTCTATCTGCGGATGGACGACTTCCCGGCGCGCCTGGTGATCGTGCCCTCCGATCGCGATCATCTCGCGTGCTCGGGCTGGGAGTGCGCCACCGCGGCCGGGCTGCAGGAGGTCCGTGACCGGCTCAGCGCCGCGGGTGTCGAGTTCCGGGAGGGCACCCCGGAGGAGATCGCCGACCGCCGCGTCGACGAGTTGATCGTCTTCTCCGATCCCGACGGGAACGTCCTCGAGGCCTTCCACGGGGTGGCGCTGCAGCATCGCCGGGTGGTGAGCCCGTACGGCCACACCTTCGTCACCGGCGAGCAGGGCCTGGGTCACGTGGTCCTCACCACCACCGACGACGCGCGGGCGCTGACGTTCTACCGGGACGTTCTGGGCTTCCGGCTCCGCGACTCGATGCGGCTCCCGCCGCAGGTGGTCGGGCGTCAGGAGGGTGAGGAGCCGGCGTGGCTGCGGTTCTTCGGTTGCAACCCTCGGCACCACTCGCTGGCGTTCCTGCCGATCCCGAACAGCACCGGCATCGTGCATCTGATGGTCGAGGTCGAGAACTCCGACGACGTCGGCCTGGCCCACGACCGCGCGCTGCGCAGGAAGGTGCCGATGTCGGCCACGCTCGGTCGCCACGTGAACGACCTGATGCTCTCGTTCTACATGAAGACGCCCGGCGGCTTCGACGTCGAGTTCGGTTGCGAGGGCAGGCAGGTGGACGACACCGACTGGATCGCCCGCGAATCGACGGCGGTCAGCCTCTGGGGTCACGATTTCACGATCGGTATGAAGTAGGTCCGAGCCCGTTCCGCCGGTCGAGCGAGCGGAGTGAGTCGATTGCCCACTCCGTCCGCTCGGCCCGATCATCCGGCCGCACTGCACCCGACCCACTGCATCCGACCCCACCGAAGGGAAACCGACATGACTCCGCACTCCCCGTACGGGACCGACGACTTCGACTCCCGGCAGTTCCGGACCGCGATGGGCCAGTTCTGCACCGGGGTCACGGTGATCACCACGCTCGACGAGGAGGAGAAGCCGGTCGGCTTCGCCTGTCAGTCGTTCGCGGCGCTGTCGCTGGACCCGCCGCTGGTCCTGTTCTGTCCGCAGAAGACGTCGCGAACCTGGCCGGTGATCGAGGCGCGGGGGCAGTTCTGCGTCAACGTGCTGTCGAACCGGCAGCAGGATGTCAGCGCGACCTTCGGCGCGCCGGGGGCCGACAAGTTCAAGTCGATCACCTGGGATCCGTCGCCCGCGGGGCTGCCGGTGCTGCGGCACAGTCTCACCTGGGTGGAGTGCTCGGTGGACTCGGTCACCGACGGGGGCGACCACTGGATCGTCATCGGGCGGGCTCAGATCCTCGGCGAAGTGCTGCAGGACAAGCCTCTGCTGTTCTATCGCGGCGGCTACCTGTCCACCGAGCATCCGCGGGTGACGCCGGCTCAGGCCGAACTCGACAACTTCCTCACCTGGACCGGAGGCGACACGTGGCTGTGACCGAGCCCGCGGAGTCGGTCACCGCGCCGTTCACCGCGGCGATCGCCGAAGCCGAGGCGCTGGTGCGCAGTGCGGACTTCGCCGAGACCGACGCCGAGCGCGCGGAGGGTCTCGACTATCTGGCGGGCGGCATCTCGTCGATTCTCCAGGTGGCACGCGCGGGGGAGAAGACGCATCCCTATTTCGTGACTTCCACGGGGCCGTACTCCAAGATGGGGCTCGACAACCCGGACACGCTCTATTACCACGCGACGGTGGTTCCCGAGGCCACGTACGTGGTGCGGGGCGTGCGCGGCACCACCGCTGATCTGGCCTTTCAGGTGATCCGGGGCAATTACACGGCGGATGAGGTCCCCGGCGGAGAGACCGCCTTCGACGATCGCGTGATCCCGATCGCCGACGACGGGAGTTTCGAGATCACGTTCGGGCCGGAGCGGCCGGGAGTGCCCGACGGCACCCACTTCGTGCTGGGTGAGGGCGCGACCATGCTCTCGGTCCGGGAGGTGTACAGCGACTGGGCCGCCGAGCAGAAGGGTTCGATCACCATTGAGCGGGTGGACACCGTCGGACTTCCACCCGCGGAACTCTCCACCGACCGGATCGCCAAGCGCTACGCCGTGGCGGCGAAGATGCTGACCTCGCGCGTGAACACATGGTTCAACTTCCCCAAGTGGTTCTACCTCGGTGAGCCGGTCAACACCTTCACGGCGCCGCGCACCACGCCGGGCGGGTTGGCGACTCAGTACTCGTCGGTCGGTCACTTCGATCTGCCCGCGGGCCGGTCGATGGTGGTGACCGTGCCGTGCTCCGATGCGCCCTACCAGGGCTTTCAGCTCGGCAGCATGTGGTACATCTCGCTCGACTATGTGAATCATCAGACGTCGCTGAACTCGGCTCAGACTCAGGTGGACCCGGACGGAATGATCCGGATGGTGATTGCGGCGAACGATCCGGGAATCGCGAACTGGGTGGAGACCACCGGCCGGCGGCGCGGCATCCTGCAGTTCCGGTGGCAGCGGACCGATGCGCCGATCACTGCCGAGCAGGGTCCCACGGCCGTGGTGGTGGACGATGCCGACGTTCCCTCGCATCTGCCGTACTACCGGGACAACCGGATCGACGCCGCCGGCTGGGCAGAGCGGATCGCGGTCCGGCAACGGGCATTCGCCCGCCGGATGCTCGGATAGACAGGCTCGGATAGACAGGACGGGTAATGGCAGGTCTTCTCGACGGAAAGATCGTCGTCGTCTCCGGAGTGGGTCCGGCGCTGGGCCGTGCGGTGTGCGTGCGTTCCGCGGCCCAGGGGGCTCGCGTGGTGCTCGCGGCACGGACCGAGTCGCGGCTCGCGGAGATCGCGGCCGAGATCCGGCAGGCGGGCGGCGAGGCGCTGACCGTCCCCACCGACATCACCGACGATTCCGCGGTGGCGAACCTCGTCGATCGCACCGTGGCCGAGTTCGGCGGGGTCGACGTCCTGGTCAACAACGCCTTTGCGGTCCCGTCGATGAAGCCGCTGGGCCGCACCGACTTCGACCAGATCACTTCCGGTCTCGACCTCACCGTGCTCGGCACACTTCGAGTCATCAAGGCGTTCACGCCCGCGTTGAGCGAGGCGAACGGGTCGATCGTGAACGTCAACTCCATGGTGATCCGGCATTCGGAGCCGCGTTACGGCAGCTACAAGATCGCTAAGTCGGCGCTGCTGTCGATGTCGCAGACACTGGCCACCGAGCTCGGCGGCGAGGGGATTCGGGTCAACAGCGTCGCGCCCGGATACATCTGGGACGACCAGCTGAAGTGGTACTTCGGCGAGGTCGCGAAGAAATACGGGATCACCCCGGAGCAGGTCTACGAGCAGACCGCGTCGCGCAGCGATCTGAAACGGCTGCCGGAGCCGGCGGAGATCGCAGACGCGGTGCTGTTCCTCGCCTCCGACCTCGCGCGGGCGATCACCGGACACACTCTCGACGTGAACTGCGGTGAATACCATGACTGAGTCCCGAACCACTGTCGGCACGGTCGACGAACTGCACGAGGCGGCGATCCGCGCCGTCGGCCTCGACGACTTCGGCGACACGGACTACCTCGAAGGTCTCGAGGTGCTGCTGTCGTCGTACGCGCAGTCCGCCGATCTGGAACCGTTGGGCAGCAAGATGTTCCGCTACTTCCTCAAGGGCGCGCTGATCGCACGGCTGCTCAGCGAGGCGGGGTGGAAGAACAACCCGGATTACGTGCGGGTGCCGGTGGAACGGCCGGTGTTCGTCACCGGACTGCCGCGGACCGGCACCACCGCGTTGCACAGGCTGCTGGCCGCCGACCCCGCCCATCAGGGGCTGGAGATGTGGCTGACGGAGTTCCCGCAGCCGCGGCCTCCGCGCGAGACATGGGACGCGAACCCGGTCTTTCAGCGGATAGACGCCGGGTTGTCGCAGCATCACGTGGAGAACCCGGAGTTCATGGGGCTGCACTACATGGGCGCGGCCGAGGTGGAGGAGTGCTGGCAACTGCTGCGGCAGTCGCTGATGTCGATCTCGTACGAATCGCTCGCGCACATTCCCGAGTACTCGGAGTGGCTCGCGCAGCAGGATTGGACGCCCGCCTACGAGCGCCACCGGCGCAATCTCCAGCTCATCGGCGGCAACGACGTCGATCGGCGCTGGGTGCTGAAGAACCCGAGCCATCTCTTCGCGCTCGACGCGATCATGGAGGTGTATCCCGACGCTGTCATCGTGCAGACACATCGCGCGCCGGAGACGATCATCGGATCCATGTGCAGCCTCGCCGAGCAGGCGACGGCGGGCTACTCGCGTGCGTTCACCAGGGACCGGATCGGGCAGACGCAACTCGATCTGTGGTCGCGCGGTCTGCACGCGTTCTCTCGGGCGCGCGAGAAGTACGACCCGGCGCAGTTCGTCGACGTCGACTTCACCGATCTGAGGGCGGACCCGTTCGGAACCGTGGAGCGCGTGTACGACGCGATCGGTGCCGAGTTCACCGACGCCGCCAAAGGGGCGATGACCGCGCTCGACGAGGATTCCAAGTCGGGCGACCGCCGGCCGCAGCACAAGTACGCGCTCGCGGACTACGGGCTCACCGCAGATCAGGTGCGCAAGGCGTTCGCGTAGGAGCGGTCCACGCTCAGATCCTCGGGGCGCGCGGTGCTCCGCCGGTCAGGCGGCGATGAGGCGGGCGAGGTAGGCCTCGCCGCGGGAGTCGCCCGGTGCGGGCGGGGCGTGCGGACCCTGATCGGGCAGGAGTTCGGCGTGGTGGATCTGGTTGACCCTCCACCCTTTCCGAGGGTACCGAGCAGCGACGGGTCGCCACGCGATGCGCCCGGCGTGTGGACCGTCGATGAGAAGCATCGTCTCCCAGTCGCCGAGGGCCTTGCCCACTGAGCGATTGTGACGGCCGCACGCGGCCCCGAGGTGGTCGACATCGGTGGGGCCGCCGTCCGCGTAATCGGGGAAGTGGTGGGCCTGGGTGCGGGAGAACGGGGCTGCGCAGCCGGGGGCGGTGCAGCCGCGGTCGCGGGCGAAGAGCATCAGCCGCTGGGCTTTCGACGCGAGGCGTCGTCCCCGACCCAGGTAGAGGGCCTGGCCGGTGTGGTGAGAGAACACCGCCAAATGCGGAGTCGCGTCGGCAGCGACTTCGATCAACTCAGCGACGGGCAGCCGAGTACCCGTCGCGGTCAAGGCGACACCCGCGTGCTCGCGCAGTTCTTTGTCTGTGACGGTGACGACGATCTGCGACGACAGCCGGCCGTTCCCGGTGGTTGCGGCGGCGGTCAGTGCGCGTTCGGCGTCGAGCAGCGCGACGAGGGCGTCGTGGCCGCGTTGTCCGGCGGTGCGGTCGTCGCGCTCGGCCGCAGCGGCGACCGCGGCGGGGTCGGCGACTTCGCACGCCCCGCGTGGAGACTCCGGATCTGCCGGGTTGTTCATGCCGGGTGCGGCCCACGAACCCAACAGGAGTTCGAAGCGGGCCCGCAGCGCCGGGGTCAGGGACGCAGTCACTTTGCTCATCAGCCGCCGGTCCTGCGGCATCAAGGCGAACTTGCGGTGCCGCTTGCGGTCCCGCTCGTCGGTCAGTGATCCGTCGGGGTCCAGGTGCGCTAGCAGCCGGATCCCGGCGGCTCGGACGCCGTCCGGGGTCAGCTCCCGCGCCACAGCAGCCAACTGGGCCTCGGCCTGTTCACGCGTCAGTGGGTCGACGGCGGCCGGGATTCTGTCCATGATCGCATCGATCTCCCGGACGTGGGCCGCACCGATGACCCCGTCGGTGACCGCATCGGCGGTGGCCAGGCGCGCCGGTGGGAGGGTTTGGCCCTGTAGTCCGGTGAAGCGGCCGATCGCGGCAACGCTGGTCCGTCGGCGGCGGGCCTCACCGTCGCCCAGACGCAGTCCCGAGGACAGGTACTGATGCAGTGACAGGTAGCCGTCCTTGCGGTAGGCGCCGCGGTCGGAGACCTCCACCAGCAGCGCGGCGTCGACGGCGTCGAGCCGGCGGTGCACTCGCTCGAGAACCTCGGCGATCTCGAGGAGCTGTTCCTCGGTGGCGGCGGTGAACCGGGCAGCGGCGAGTGCAACCGTCGCCCCCTCGATCATGGCGACCAGGGTGGCCGGATCTGTTGGCAGCGCCGTTGACGGCTCGGCTTCCGTCTGATCTGCATCCATCCGACTCACCCCCTATCCGTGTCGTCGATCACTCACTATCCGATTGTATGTACGAAGTCTATCGCGGGGGTACGACAAGGCCTGGGTTACAAACCGCTACGGTCCAGGAATCCCTCGATCGCCGCGGCGAAGACCTCGTTGTCGTCTCCGGCAACCATGTGGCCTGCGCCGCTGACGTCGGCGGTCTCCGCGTGGGGGATCAATGCGCGCATGTGCTGCACGCCGGCGTCGCTCACAACATCCGACTTCCCGCCGCGGACGATGAGCGTCGGAACGGTGACGTTCCGGGCGGCCTCGGCCAGGCGTTCGGGATCGGTGTGCCGGCGCGGTTCGTCGCCGTCGCCCGACCGGATGAACTGCGGGTCCCAGTGCCAGTACCAGCGTCCGTCGTCGCGGCGTCGCACGTTCTTGCGCAGTCCGTCCAGGGTCGCCGGACGTGTTCGTGCCGGGTTGTACGCCGCCACCGCGTCGGCCACCTCCTCCAGGCTCGCGAATCCGTCGACGTGATCGGTCATGAACGCCTTGATGCGGTCGATGCCCGTCTGCTCCACGTTCACCACGATGTCCACCAGCACGAGCGCCGCCGCGGCCGACGGGTCCTCGCCCGCGGTGCAGAGGCCGGTGATGCCGCCGAGCGACGCACCGACGATCACGGGGGCGCCAGACAGTGTCGGGAGCACGCCGCGCAGGTCGGAGACGAACGCCTCCAACCCGTAGTCGTGGTCGCGCGCCCAGTCGCTGTCGCCGTGTCCGCGCAGATCGATGGTGTAGACATCCCGTCCGCGCGAGACCAGGGCGGAGGCGGTGCGGTCCCACGAATGGCGGGTCTGCCCTCCGCCGTGCAGCAGCAGCGCGGGAGCGGCCGCGGGGCCGGAACCGTTCGCGCGCCAGTGGTCGCCGCGCAGTGTGAGGTCGCCGATTTCGACAGCGAAGGACTGCGGGACTGTGACGGTCATGATGGCGGCCTTCCGATGCGACGATTTCCTCTCTTGTGGGTACTACATATCGGAGTCGTCCGCGTGGGTGGGGTGTCGTGCGCGCCGGAATCGAGCAAGTGACGAGTCATTGGTGAGCATCCGCACATTAGAGTTCGGTTGACCGAATCATTGGTGAACGCCTAGCCTCATTACATGCTTCGCACAAGGGGGTCGGGGACTCGTTTGCGCGCCGTGGGCCTGCTGGGACCGGCGTTCGTCGCGGCGATCGCCTACGTCGATCCCGGCAATGTCGCGGCCAACATCACCGCCGGCGCGAAGTACGGGTATCTCCTCGTCTGGGTACTGGTCGTCGCCAACGTGATGGCGGTGATGGTGCAGTATCAGTCGGCCAAACTCGGGGTGGTGACGGGGAAGACGCTCCCCGAGACGTTGGGGCGGCGCCTGTCGCGGCGGTCGCGTCTGCTGTTCTGGGCCCAGGCCGAACTCGTGGCGGGAGCCACCGACATCGCCGAGGTGATCGGCGGTGCGATCGCCCTCAACCTGCTCTTCGGACTGCCGTTGCCGATCGGCGGAGTGATCGTCGGCCTGGTGTCGATGGCGATCCTCTCGATGGCCGATCGGCGCCGACAGCGGCGATTCGAAACTGCGATCGTGGCGCTGTTGGCCGTGATCGTCTTCGGTTTCCTGGCCGGACTGCTCGTGAATCCGCCCGACGCCGGCGGGATCATCAACGGCATGGTTCCCCGGCTCGACGGCGCCGAGACTGTGCTGCTCGCGGCATCGATGCTGGGGGCGACGGTGATGCCCCACGCGATCTATCTGCATTCGTCCCTGGTGATCGACCGGCATGGTCAGCCGATCGGCGCCGGCCGCACGCGCAGGCTGCTCGCGGTCACGCGGATCGACGTCGTCATCGCGCTCGTGATCGCGGGCACTGTGAACATCGCGCTCCTGGTCCTCGCTGCGTCGAGTCTGTATGGACGCGAGGGCACCGACAGCATCGAGGGGGCGCACGATGCGGTACGCGATGCGCTCGGGCCGGTGGTGGCGGCGGTGTTCGCCGTCGGTCTGCTCGCGTCCGGTATCGCTTCGACGTCGGTCGGCGCGTACGCCGGTGGCGCGATCATGGGAGGGCTGCTCAAGCGGCGGATTCCGATTCTCGTACGCCGCGCGGTGACGCTGATCCCGGCGGTCGTCGTCCTGGCGCTGGGTGTGAATCCGACGATGGCGCTGGTCATCTCGCAGGTGGTGCTCAGCTTCGGGATCCCGTTCGCGATCGTTCCCCTGCGTCGCTACACCGCGGACCGGGCCTTGATGGGCGAGTTCGCCGACGGCCGCCCGTTGCGCTGGGCCTCCGCTGTCGCCGCAGTCGCCATCGTCGTGCTCAACGTGGTGTTGATCGGTCTGACGTTCGCGTAGGTGCGCTGTCTGGGCGGGTCTGCGCGCGGTGGTTGGGGACACTCGCCGTCGTCCCCAGGCCTATGAGTAGGCGTGTGAGCGTAGCGAGCGCGTCGTATCGAGACATGGTGTGTAGCGGGTTGGTTTCGACTCGCTTCGCTCGCTCAACGAGCCTGGGGGCTCGCTCAACCGTCCTGGAGGGGGCGCTCGTCGTCGTTCCGAGGTTTGTCGAGTGGGCGTGTGAGCGTAGCGAGTGCGGCGTGTCGAGACATGGTGTGTGCATTGTGGTTTCGACTCGCTTCGCTCGCTCAACGAGCCTGGGGGCTCGCTCAACCGGCCTGGAGGGGGCGCTCGTCGTCGTTCCGAGGTTCGTCGAGTAGGCGTGTGAGCGTAGCGAGCGCGTCGTATCGAGACATGCTGCGCGCGTTGTGGTTTCGACTCGCTTCGCTCGCTCAACCGGCCTGGAGGGGGCGCTCGCCTTCGTTCCGAGGTTTGTCGAGTAGGCGTGTGAGCGTAGCGAGCGCGTCGTATCGAGACATGGTGTGTAGCGGGTTGGTTTCGACTCGCTTCGCTCGCTCAACGAGCCTGGGGGCTCGCTCAACCGTCCTGGAGGGGGCGCTCGTCGTCGTTCCGAGGTTTGTCGAGTGGGCGTGTGAGCGTAGCGAGTGCGGCGTGTCGAGACATGGTGTGTGCATTGTGGTTTCGACTCGCTTCGCTCGCTCAACGAGCCTGGGGGCTCGCTCAACCGGCCTGGAGGGGGCGCTCGTCGTCGTTCCGAGGTTCGTCGAGTAGGCGTGTGAGCGTAGCGAGCGCGTCGTATCGAGACATGCTGCGCGCGTTGTGGTTTCGACTCGCTTCGCTCGCTCAACCGGCCTGGAGGGGGCGCTCGCCTTCGTTCCGAGGTTTGTCGAGTAGGCGTGTGAGCGTAGCGAGTGCGGCGTATCGAGACATGGTGTGTAGCGGGTTGGTTTCGACTCGCTTCGCTCGCTCAACGAGCCTGGGGGCTCGCTCAACGAGCCTGAGAGGGGCGCTCGCCGTCGTTCCGAGGTTTGTCGAGTAGGTGTGTGAGCGTAGCGAGCGCGTCGTATCGAGACATGGTGTGTGCGGGTTGGTTTCGACTCGCTTCGCTCGCTCAACGAGCCTGGGGGCTCGCTCAACGAGCCTGAGAGGGGCGCTCGCCGTCGTTCCGAGGTTTGTCGAGTAGGTGTGTGAGCGTAGCGAGCGCGTCGTATCGAGACATGGTGTGTGCGGGTTGGTTTCGACTCGCTTCGCTCGCTCAACGAGCCTGGGGGCTCGCTCAACCAGCCTGAGAGGGGCGCTCGCCGTCGTTCCGAGGTTTGTCGAGTGGGCGTGTGAGCGTAGCGAGCGCGTCGTATCGAGACATGCTGTGTGCGGGTTGGTTTCGACTCGCTTCGCTCGCTCAACCAGCCGGGGGAGGGCTCGCTCAACCGGCCTGGGGAGGGCTCGCTCAACCTGCCTGGGAAGGTTCGCTCAGACTCACCCGGGCCAGCGCGTGATGCGGCTGGCCGAACAGCTGAGCGTCGGCCTGGGCACGTTTGAAGAACATGCCGATGTCGTGTTCCCAGGTGATGCCGATGCCGCCGTGCAACTGGACGGCGGAGCCGGTGACCGACATGTAACCCTCCGAGCAGTAGACGTGAGCGGCGGCGGCGAGTTCGGCCGCGTCGTCGCGTCCCTGGACGAGGGCATCGATCGCCGCGGCGGACATCGACCGCATCGCCTCCACCTTCACGTACATGTCGGCCATCGCGTGCTTGAGCGCCTGGAACGAGGCGAGCGCCCGCCCGAACTGCTTGCGCGAGGTGGTGTGCTCCACCGTCAGTTCGAGGGCCCGGGCGGCGCCGCCAACCTGCTCGGCCGACAACATCGCCCAAGCCAGGGTGCGGATACGCTCGGCGACGTCCGGTGGCGACGCGAGGGTCGTAGACGACACCTCGTCGAAACTGACGCGAGCCAGCGGTCGCGTGGGATCGAGCAGCGGCAGCGGGGTGACGGTGACGCCCTCGGCATTCGCGTCCACCTCGTGCAGTGTCTGCGCGGCCCCGGCCTCGCCCGGCCGACCGGCCACCACCAGGAAGACATCGGCCGACTCGCCGTCGATCACGTATTCGGCGGTCCCACTGAGCAGGCCCGCCTCGGCGACCACACCGGGCGTCGACCACCCTGCGGCGTCGGCCCAGCACAGGGCGCCGATGCGTTCGCCCGAAGCCAATCCAGGGAGCAGCCGGGCGGCCGCGTCGTCGTCGCCGGAGGCGAGGACGGCACCCGCGGCCAGAACCGCGGACGAGAACACGGGCACCGGAGCGAGAGCGGCGCCCACCTCCTCGACGGCCAAGGCGGTCTCGGTGAGGGCGGCGCCGGCACCGTCGTACTGCTCGGGGACGGCGAGGGCCGCGACTCCCACCTCGGTGCAGAGTGTCTCCCACACGGCGCGGTCCATGCGGCCCTGCGTGCGGATGGCGGCGCGGACCGAGGCGGAATCGGATCGGCGGCGCAGCACATCGCGGATCGACTCGGCCAAGGCTGCGCGGTCTTCGGCGCTGATGCTCTCGTGAGTGCTCACAGGGTCTCCAGGATCAGGGCGCGGTGCTCGGCGGGAGTGCCCCACGCCGACACGAGCGCACGGGTCTTGGTCAGGTACAGCGAGAGATCGTGCTCGGCGGTGTATCCGATGGCGCCGAGCACCTGCAGACTCCGGCGTGAGGCGAGGTACGCCGCATCCGCCGCGGCGACCTTCGCAGCGGAGACCTCGCGCGCCACATCGGTGTCCGCCGGTGCGTTTCCATCGAGACCCACCGCTGCACCGTGGACCAGGGGCCGGGCCATCTCGATGGCGATGGCGACGTCGGCCAGGTGGTGTTTGACGGCCTGGTACGAGCCGATGGCGCGGTTGAACTGTTTGCGCGCCTTGGCGTATTCCGAAGCGATGTCGAGCATCGCACCGCCCAGCCCGATCAGCTGCGCGGCCGTCGCCAGCGCGCCGAGATGCGCGACCGCCCTCTCGTCCGCGGTCCCGAGCTCGGTTCCGGCCTCGACGTCGGCCACTGTCCGGGTCGGATCGACCGACGGGTGTTCGGCGACGACGGTCCCCGAAGAGAGGGCCCCGTCGCGCAGGACGTAGACGTCCGCGTCGACCGGCGCCGCGGCGCGACCGGCGGTGGCCGACGTCGCGATGGTGGCCGGACGGCCGTTCAGCAGCGCCGCCAGCGCATCGGACGCGCCCGCAGCCGCGAGCGCGCAGGGGACGGCGGCGAAGGTCTCGGCGACCGGGCCGGGCAGCGCGAACCGGCCGATCTGCTCTGCGGCGACCACCATCTCGGTGGCACCGGCACCCGAGCCGCCCAGATCGTCGTCGACGAGCAGACCGGTGATTCCGGCCTCGGCGAGCCGGCCGTAGACGGTGAGGGCGGGGGTGCGGTCGCCCTCCGACCATGCGCGTGCGACCGCTGCTCCGCCTGCCTTCTCGCCGATGGCGGCGACGGTGGACGCCAGGTCGGTGTGGATGTCGTTGAGGAGGAAGTCCATGGTCTATCGGTCTCCGCGGGGCAGGCCGAGGAGTCGCTCGGCGATCACGTTTCGCTGGATCTCGTTGGTGCCGGCGTAAATCGGTCCCGACAGCGAGAAGAGGTAGCCGTCCATCCAGGGGTCGGCGAGTTCGGCGTCGGCGCCCTGCAGGTCGAGTGCGGTCTCGTGGGCGGCGATGTCCCACTGCGACCAGAACACCTTGTTGATCGACGACTCCATGCCGAGCTGTCCGCCTGCCGCCAGCCGGCTGACCGTCTGATACGTCGACAGTTCGTAGGCGCGTGCACCGATCCAGGCGTCGGCGACGCCCTTGTCGGTGGCGGCGGTCGACGGTGCGTCGGCGCCGCGTTCCTTCCACAGTCTCACCAGACGATCGGTGGCAGCGAGGAATCGGCCCGGCGACCGCAACGACAGTCCGCGTTCGTTGGCCGCGGTGCTCATCGCGACCTTCCACCCGTTGTTCACCTGGCCGATGACGCCCGAGTGGGCTGGGTCGTCGGGGTCGTCGGGCACGAAGACGTTCTCCAGGAAGAGTTCGGCGAACCCCGCCTCACCGTCGAGCTGAGCGATCGGGCGCACGGTCACGCCCTCGCTGCGCAGGTCGAACATGAAGTACGTGATGTTCCTGTGCCGGCCCGATTTCGCCCCGCTCGCTTCGCTCCCGGCGGCGGGCGCCTCCGGGTCGGTGCGGAACAATCCGAACCCCCAGTCGGCGAAACTCGACCGGGAGCTCCAGGTCTTCTGCCCGTTCAGCAGCCAGCCGCCGTCGGTGCGGGTGGCGGTGGACCGCAGCGACGCGAGGTCGGACCCGGCCTCCGGCTCACTCCATGCCTGCCCCCAGATGTCGTCCGCACGAGCCATGCGCGGCATGATGCGGGCGAGCTGTTCCGGACTCGCGTGCTCGAAGAGGGTCGGGGCGAGCAGGAAGATGCCGTTCTGACTCACACGGCCAGGCGCCCCCGATCGGTAGTACTCCTCTTCGAAGATCAGCCAGTGCAGCAGCGGCTCGTCGCGTCCGCCGAATTCCTCGGGCCAACTGACCACCGACATCCGGTCGGCCGCCATCTCGGCCTCCCACGCGCGGTGCGCTTCGAAACCTTCGGCGGTGTCCATCGAAGGCAGCGGGTCGGCGGGCACGTGCTCGGCCAGCCAGGCGCGGACCTCGGCGCGGAACTTCTGGGCGGCGTCGTCGAACAGCAGGTCCATCAGGCCTCACCCTTCTGCGCGGCGTCGCGCATGCTGCGCGCGTCCATGCCGCCGAGCGAGTCCCCCGAATCGGCGTCGTTGGCCGCATGCGCGAAGTGATGCCAGCCGAACACCGAGTCCATGGCATTGCGCATCCCCATCTGGTCTTCGCAGATGTTGACGGCCTTCTTGCTCAGGAACAGTCCCTGCATCGGCATCTCGGTCATCTGCGCGCAGAGCTCGTCGACCTTGGCGCTCAGACCCTCGCGCGGAACGACGTGGTTCACCATTCCCCAGTCCAGCGCCTGTGCTGCGGTGAAGCGCTGGCCGGTGAACAGGATCTCCTTGGCGCGCCGCGCCCCGAGGACGTACGCGTGCGCGAAGTACTCGACGCCGGGAATGCCCATCCGGGCAACGGGGTCGGAGAAGAAGGCGTCGTCGGAGGCGACGATGAAGTCGGCCGACCACGCGAGCATCAGGCCTCCGGCGATGCACGCGCCGTGCACCTGAGCGATGACGGGCTTCGGGATCTCCCGCCAGCGGCGGCACATCCCCATGTACACCTCGATCTCGCGGGCCAGTCGCTGGTTGCTGTCGAGCGGCTCGCCGTCGCCGCGCGTGTGATCCCAGTGCAGCGTCGCCACATTGGGATAGAACGTGTCGAAGTCGCGTTCGGGGGTGCCGATGTCGTGGCCCGCGGAGAAGTGCTTTCCGTTGGCGCGCAGCACGATCACCTTGATCTCGGTGTCGTCGACGGCTTTCCGGAACGCCGCGTCCAGCGAGTACGTCATCACCGAGTTCTGCGCGTTGCGGTAATCGGGACGGTTCAGCGTGACATAGGCGACGGCGCCGGCGGTCTCGTATGCGACGGGCGATGTGTCGGTGCCGAGGTCGTCGGGCCCCAACGGGGGAGGGATGACGGCGTTGCTCATACCTACAGACTCTAACCTAGCAAGTGCTTGGTTGGTAGGCCGGGCGCCGGCGCGGGCCGTCAGCGGGAGGCGAGAACCATCCCGATGGGCACGCTCACGATGAGGACCGTCAGGACCGCGAGGTAGGCGTACGCCGCCGGCGCCTTCGACCCCAGAAGGCGCAGGCCGGCCCGCCACGTGGCGGCCAGGACGACGAGCAGCAGGATCGACCCGACGTCGACCACGGCCGGTGTGTCGGTCAGCGAGCCGGCGATCACCAGGGCGTTCGCCGCGATCCACCCCGTCAGCTGTGGTGCGTGGAAGCGCGCGCTCATCGGCTGCGGGGCACGTTGCTGTGCGATGCCGATCGCGATGAGGGCGACGCCGCAGACGAGCACCAGGTAGGCCGCCAGCCAACTGCCCTTCGCCAGATCGAGCGGGCGCGCCACGGCGGCCACCAAGCCGCCGGCGATGACAGCGGCCGACCCCGTCGCAGTGAAGAGGTCGATCTCCACGCTCAACCGGCTCACCGGCGGCCTCCCGCCAGGACCGCCAAGCAGTGGTCGCCGTCGACGAAGGCGTCCAGCCGCTCGAGGCGGAGGTCGGTGTGGTGCCTGCTGAGCACGCCCTGCACGATGCCCCGGTGCACCGAGCAGGTCAGCGCCGGCTGTCGTCGTGCGAGTTCGAGGAACGGGCAGCGGTTCAGGCGGATCCGGTCGCCCGCCGCTTCGGGTGCGAAACCGAGATCGTCGAGTACGGCGAGCAGATCCTCGACCGGTTCGTCGGAACCCGAGCTGCCGGCCGCCCCCCATTCGCGACCGGCGGCCACCGCACGCGCGGGCGCGTCCGGCGTGTCGGCCAGCGTTCGGAGCAGCACCTCGGCCAGGACCCCGTAATTGCGAGGGCCGGACGGGTCCATCGCGGGGCGCGCCCGATAGAGGAGCCGGGGCCGGCCCGGCCCGTCGTGGGCGGCGGTGTCGACGACGATCAGCCCGTCCGCGGTGAGTGCGCGCAGATGAAAGCGGACGGTGGTCTGCGGAATGTCGGTCGCCTCAGCCACTTCGGCGACGGTCATCGGCGCGGCCGCCGCGCGGAGGGTGTCCAGGATCGTGGTGCGCATGGCGGTCAGTGGTCGGTGCCCTGCGGCGGGAGGGAGGCCACCAGCGGTGCGTCGGCCCCGGTGGGCCCGAGCTTCATCGCGCCGCCGGGTGAGCCCAGCGGTGCGTCGCGGCCGGGCAGGGTCTCGACGAAGAAATCCGCGTTGTCGGTGATGTACGGCGTCCATTCGTCGGGGACGTCGTCCTCGTAGAAGATGGCCTCCACCGGGCATACCGGCTCGCAGGCGCCGCAGTCGACGCATTCGTCGGGGTGGATGTAGAGGCTGCGGCCGCCTTCGTAGATGCAGTCGACGGGACATTCCTCCACGCACGCCCGGTCCATCACATCGACGCAGGGGAGCGCGATCACGTAGGCCATGTCGTCACCGCCCGGTGCCGAGCGGCTCGATCGTGAGCGTGGGCTCGCGGTGGGTGTGGACGGTGAGATAGCTGAGTCCGTCGGGACCGGCGGTGAACGATCGCTCCGACCGCCGGGGCAACCAGAGCAGATCGCCCGCGGACACCGCCACATCGCCGGTCTCGGTGCCGACGGTGCCCGACCCCGCGACCACGTGGATCAGGACGTCCACCTCCGCTCCCCGGTGCGTGTCGATACCGCCGCCCGGGGCCAGCCGGATCAGGTTGGAATCGAGCCCGCGGCCGTCGAAGTCGAGTTTCCACGCCACGCCTGCGGCGTCCACCGGTCCATCGGTGAGCTCGGCGGTGTTGCCGAGCAGGCGGGGCGGCGGGGCCGCGGTTGTCTTGCTGATGCGGATGCGGTAGTCGCGCTTCTCGCGCACCAGATAGTCCCAGCCGTATCCGCCGGGCAGTCGCTCGTCGAACTCGTCGTGCAGATGCCGCGGATCGTGGTCGTTGATCAGGATGATCGCCTCGCCGACGTCGAGTGAGTCGAAGATGCCGAAGATCTTGGGGTGGCGCTGGGGCTTGGGGATCTCGCGGACATCCAGGGTGACGTCGGGCATGACCAGTCCTCCTAATAAAAACAATGAAGTCTTGTAAAAAATCTAGCGCGATTCGTGACGTGGGGCAACGCCTGGGTTCAGCGGCGGACGGCGGCGCTCACCGCGTCGGCGGCCGCACGGGTCGCGGCACCGAGCCCTGCGACCTCGTCCGCGGGCATCGTCGAATCGGGGCAGGAGACGATCGCGCCGATCGCGGTTCCGTCGGCGTCGAAGATGGGGGCGCCGACGCTCACCGCACCCACCTCGCCGGTCAATTCCGCGGGCAGGTAATCGATCGCCGACAGTTCCGACACGAGTTCCGACATCCGCGATCGCAACTGGGCGGGCATTTCGTCGAGATTGCCCAGGGTGTCGATGATGGCGCGGTGGTGTCCGGTGATCCGCTCGATCGAATAGCCCCGATCGCGGATCGCGTCGAGGACGGCGGCGAGGCGGGCGCGCTGGTCCGCGGACGCCTCGGCCAGCCAGTCGGTGCGCTCGGGCTCGTCCGACCATGCGATGAACTCGCGGCACAGCGGCGGTCGGAGGTGGACGCGGCGCAACGGCGGCACCCAGGAATCGGGAGCGGTCTGCGGGACGACCTGATCGGCCACGGTCACCAGATCGCCGGTGCGGCGCGCGAGGAACGCCGGCACTCCGGTCTCTTCGACGAGGGTCTGCATCGCGGGGATCGCGCTCGCCGCCACCAGGTCCAGACGTGCGGCGCGCCGGGACACGGTGAGGAACTCGGGGCCGAGTGAGAAGGAGTTGTCCCGCCGCCTGGACAGCCAGCCGAGTTCGCACAGCTGAGTGGCGATCGCGTGTGCGGTCCCGCGGGGGATGCCGGTCACTCGCACGACCTCTGCGAGCGTGAGGGAATCGCCCGCGCGCTCGACGAGGAGCGACATCACGTCCACCACGCGGCGCGTCGGCGGGGACGATTGACGCTCGGGGCGTCCGTCACCTACCGTTGCTGTCATATTGCCAACACTAAGTGTCGAATATTCGACAAGTCAAGGAAAGTGGCGTCGATGATCACATCGCCCGACGGGACCCGTCCGGCCGCCCCGGCCGGAACCGGCCGACGGTACGAGCTGACGACTCTCGAGGAACTGGAGGCCGAGTCCGTCCACATCTTCCGCGAAGTGGGCGCCACCTTCGAGCGCCCCGCCATGCTCTTCTCCGGGGGCAAGGACTCGGTGGTGATGTTCCATCTGGCGCGCACGGCGTTCTGGCCGGCGCCGGTCCCCTTTCCGCTCATGCACGTCGACACCGGACACAACTTCGACGAAGTGATCGAGTACCGCGACCGGGTGGTCGAGCAGACCGGGGTGTCGCTGATCGTCAGCAGCGTGCAGGACGACATCGACGCCGGCCGGGTGGTCGAGCAGACCGGGCCGGGCACGTCGCGCAATCGGCTGCAGACAGCGGCGCTGCTGAGGGGGATCGCGGAGCATCGGTTCGACGCGGTGTTCGGCGGTGCGCGACGTGACGAGGAGAAGGCACGCGCCAAGGAACGGTTCTTCAGTTTCCGCGACTCGTTCGGAGCGTGGGACCCGCGCAACCAGCGGCCCGAACTGTGGAACCTGTACAACGGCCACTGCGCGCGGGGTGAGCACATCCGGGTGTTCCCGTTGAGCAACTGGACCGAGCTCGACATCTGGAACTACATCGCCCAGGAGGGCATCGAACTCCCGTCGATCTACTACGCGCACGAGCGTGAGGTGGTGCCCCGTGACGGCATGCTCCTGGCGAAGACGCGCTTCCTGGAGACCTATCCGGGTGAGACCGCACACGTCGAGCGCGTTCGTTTCCGCACGGTCGGCGATGCCACCTGCACCGGTTGTGTCCAAAGCGAGGCTGACACCCCGGAGAAGGTGATCGCCGAAGTCGCCGCCACTCGGGTCACCGAGCGGGGCGCCACGCGAGCCGACGACCGGATCTCCGAAGCCGGCATGGAAGACCGCAAGAAAGAGGGCTACTTCTGATGCGCACCGACAACCGTGCGGCCGGCCCGGCCGACACCGAGGTGATCGCTCCGGCGGAACTGCTCAGGATCGCCACCGCGGGCAGCGTGGACGACGGTAAGTCGACTCTGATCGGCCGGCTCCTCTACGACTCGAAGTCGATCCTCACCGACCAGCTCGAAGCGATCGAGCGCACCAGCGCCCAGCGCGGAGACGAGTACGCCGATCTGGCGCTGCTCACCGACGGGCTGCGCGCCGAGCGCGAGCAGGGGATCACCATCGACGTGGCGTACCGCTACTTCGCGACGCAGAACCGGAAGTTCATCATCGCGGATTCGCCGGGACACGTGCAGTACACCCGCAACATGGTCACCGGCGCGTCCACCGCCGACCTCGCGATCATCCTGATCGACGCTCGCAAGGGCGTGCTCGAGCAGACTCGCCGCCATGCCTTCCTATCGTCGCTCCTGGGGATCCCGCACTTGACGGTCTGCGTCAACAAGATGGATCTCGTCGACTACTCGCAGGAGCGGTTCGAGGAGATCTGCGACGAAGTGGTCGCGTTCGCGGCCAAGCTCAACGTCGGCGACATGAGTTTCATCCCGATCTCGGCTCTGCGCGGTGACAATGTCGTCGACCGGTCCGAGGCGATGCCCTGGTACACCGGCCGACCGCTGCTCAGCCATCTGGAGAACGTGTACATCGCCTCCGACCGCAACCTGCGCGACGCGCGGTTCCCGGTGCAGTATGTGATCCGACCGCAGCGCAGCGACGGCCTCGACCACCGCGCCTTCGCCGGCACCGTCGCCGGAGGGACGTTCGCGGTGGGCGACAAGGTCGTCGCGCTGCCCGGCGGATTCGGGACCACGGTGAAGCAGATCTGGGGACCCGGCGGCGTTGAACTCCAGGAGGCGTTCGCCTCCCAGGCGGTCTCGATCGCGTTGGACGACGAGATCGACATCGTGCGTGGCGACATGCTGGTGCGGCCCAACAATCGCCCGCACGTGGGACGTGAACTGGACGCGATGGTCTGCTGGTTCTCCGAGAGTACCGCTCTCGCTCCAGGCAACACCTATGTGATGCTCTGCGGAACCCGGGAGACGCGCGTGCGCGTGCAGGGACTCAACTACCGGCTCGACGTCAACACTCTTCATCGGGACGAGGACGCGACGGCCCTCACGCTCAACGAGATCGGCCGGCTGTCGTTGCACGCGCAGCATCCGGTGATGTTCGACGAGTACCGCCGCAACCGCGCCACCGGCAGTTTCATCCTGATCGACGAGACCACCAACGCGACAGTGGCCGCGGGCATGATCAGCGCACCGCTCGCGCACGACAGCCACGTGGTGTGGCAGTCGAGCAAGGTGACGCGCGCAGGACGGTCGCATCGCGGCGCGACCGTATGGCTCACCGGCCTCTCGGGGTCCGGTAAATCGACCATCGCCACCGAGTTGGAGCGGCGGATCGTCGCCGAAGGCAGGCCCGCCTACCTGCTCGACGGCGACAATCTGCGTCACGGGCTCAACGGCGATCTCGGCTTCAGCGACGACGACCGGCGCGAGAACATCCGCCGGACCGCGGAGGTCGCGTCGCTGTTCGCCGATTCCGGAGCGATCGCGTTGGTGTCGCTGATCAGCCCGTTCGCCGCAGAGCGGCAGCGGGCCAGGGAGATTCACGAAGCGGCTGATCTGCCGTTCTATGAGATCTTCGTCGACACTCCGCTCGACGACTGCGAGGCACGTGACCCGAAAGGCCTCTACGCGAAAGCCCGGGCCGGCGAGATCACCCAGTTCACCGGCATCGACTCTCCGTACGAAGTGCCCGAGAGCCCGGACCTGGTGGTGCGCCCGGGCGATGGGTCACCGAAGCAGATCGCCGACCGGATCATGCGCGACTTGGGGCTGTAGACGGCTGTTCGTCGGCTGAAAGGCTACGCGAATCGGTCATCCGGGTCGTCGTCGGTGGGGGCGACCCGGATATCGTTGAACTGGGCCAGTGCGGCGCGCATGTCGGCGCCGGTCACGGTCATCAGATCCGATTCGGTCAGCATCGCGAGCTCGGCGGTCCGGGCGAGCCGCAGCTCGCGTTCCTCCTCGGCGGCTTCGACTACGTTGCGCACGAAACGGGCGTTGCCCGCGGTATCCGATGCGCGGCGGCCCTCACGGATCAGGCCGTAGAGGTCGGCGAACTCTGTTTCGAGCATCGCCGTCGCCTCCGCCGACAGCCGGGCGTCCCGGTGCTGAGCGATCGATTCGGCGATCCGGATCAGCTCACCCGGTGTGTACGAGCTGAATCGGATCCGGCGGGCGAAGCGGGACGCCAGACCCTCGTTCGCGGCCAGGAGTCGGTCGATGTCGTCGTCGTAGCCTGCGATGATCACGACCAGGCGGTCCCGGTCGTTCTCCATGCGAGCGAGCAGCGTGTCGACGGCTTCGCGGCCGAAGGCGTCGCCGCCGGCGAGCCCCTCCTGAACGAGGGTGTACGCCTCGTCGATGAACAGCACACCGTCGAGGGCGGAGTCCACGACCGCTGACGTCTTCGGTGCCGTGGCGCCCAGGTGCTGTCCGACGAGGTCTTTTCGACTGACTTCGACGACCGTGTCCGTCGACAGCAGACCGAGCGCACGGTACAGCCGCGCGACCAGACGAGCGATCGTGGTCTTACCGGTCCCAGGCGGTCCGGTGAAGGCGAGGTGCAGACTGCGCGACTGTGTGCGCAGTCCCTTCTCCGATCGCAACTGTGCGAGGGTGACCGCCGCGCGCAGCCGCTCGACTTGTTCTTTGACCGGCGCCAGCCCGATCTGAGCGGCGAGTTCCTCGGACACCTCCCGCAGGGCGAGTTCGTCGACGCCGCGCCCCCGTTCGGCGCGAGGGCCGCCGGCGGGTTCGACCGCGCGATCGACCGTCAGCTGCAGCGACGGATCGGCGAGCGCGCGGGCGGCGTCGGTGAGCCGTGAGTCCAGGGCGTAGGCCTCTTCGAACGCAGACCGGGCAGCGGACTCGTCGCCCTGTGCGCGCAGGGCCAGCCCCATCGTGAAGAGGGCCTGCGGCCGGCAATTGGTGAGCACCGAGTCCCCGGCGCTCGACAGTCTGCGCAGCCCCTCCTCGAACAGGCCCAACTGCACACAGGCCGTTCCGATCATGAAGTCGGCTGCGGCGCAGAGATACTCGTCGTTCCACGTGCTTGAGACGGAGAGTGTCCGCAGGACATCGCGCCAACGGCGCTTGCGTAGCTCGACAATGCCGCGGCAGAAGTCGGCGGTCGAGCCGGCGTGCTCGATCTCGGCCAGTACGCCCTCGGCGCCGGCCACGTCTCCGCCGGCCAGCAGGGACGCCGCATATGCCGCGGCGGCGTCCGCCGGTCCGGTGATCGGCAGGTCGATGAACATCCCGCTCGGCAGATGCCCGGCCAGCACACCGGTCGGAAGTCCCAAGCGGCGTTGCTCGGCGCCGATCGAATCGCGCGCTCGGTACAGCCCCAGCAGCACCGGACCCGATCGATCGCCGACGGCGACCCGTCCCAGCCAGGCGTCGCCGAGTGCGCCGTCGAGCTCGGTGGCGCGGGTGAAGGCCGCCTCGGCTCGTTTCGGATCGGGCGGCCCGCCGCCGGTCAGGAATCCGGCAGCCGTGAGCCCGGCGATGAAGTACTCGCGGGCAGGCGACTTGCCGTCTGCCGCTCCGCGCGTGGATAGAGCGCGCGTGGATAGAATCTGCTCCTCGGCCATGTGGTCCCCCCGAACCTGGTGTGCGCAAACTGTATCCATACCCTCCGACAAGCGGGGCCGGACCGCGCGAACTCCCAGCAGAGGGCACCCGCGCGTCGCATCCCGGTGGTGCTCGCGCACCCCGGCCGGAGGCGTGGCCGTCCACCCACGTGACCTCGCATAGAATGGTCGCCGTGAGCGCCCAGGTCGATACCGTTTCCCACGCCGCTGATACCCCCGATCAGCCGCAGCCCTATGCCGAGCTCGGTCTCAAGGACGACGAATACGCCCGGATCCGGGAGATCCTCGGCCGCCGTCCCACCGACGCCGAACTCGCCATGTACTCGGTGATGTGGTCTGAACACTGCAGCTACAAGTCGTCGAAGGTGCACCTGCGCTACTTCGGCGAGACGACCACCGAGGAGATGCGGGCGGGAATGCTCGCCGGCATCGGCGAGAACGCGGGCGTGGTCGATGTCGGCGACGGATGGGCCGTCACGTTCAAGGTCGAGTCGCACAACCACCCGAGCTACGTCGAGCCCTACCAGGGCGCGGCGACCGGCGTCGGCGGCATCGTCCGCGACATCATGGCGATGGGCGCGCGGCCGATCGCGGTCATGGACCAGCTCCGATTCGGTGCGGCCGATGCGCCCGACACCCGGCGCGTGGTCGACGGCGTGGTCCGCGGCATCGGCGGCTACGGCAACTCCCTCGGCCTGCCCAACATCGGCGGCGAGACGGTGTTCGACCCCAGCTACCAGGGCAATCCGCTGGTGAACGCGCTGTGCGCCGGCGTGCTGCGCGTGGAGGACCTGCATCTGGCATTCGCATCGGGCACGGGCAACAAGATCATCCTGTTCGGCGCCCGCACCGGACTCGACGGTATCGGCGGCGTCTCGGTCCTGGCGTCGGAGACCTTTGACGACGACGGCGGCAACGGCCCGAGCCGCAAGAAGCTGCCGAGCGTGCAGGTCGGCGACCCGTTCACCGAGAAGGTGCTGATCGAGTGCTGCCTGGACCTGTACAAGGCAGGTCTCGTCGTCGGCATCCAGGACCTGGGCGGTGCCGGACTCTCCTGTGCCACCAGCGAATTGGCAGCGGCAGGCGACGGCGGCATGCACATCGAGCTCGAGAAGGTGCCGATGCGAGCCGAGGGCATGACCCCGGCGGAGGTGCTCTCGTCGGAGTCGCAGGAGCGCATGTGCGCGGTCGTGACCCCGGAGAACGTCGACGCCTTCATGGAGGTGTGCCGCAAATGGGACGTCCTCGCCACGGTGATCGGCGAGGTCACCGACGGCGAGCACCTGGAGGTGACGTGGCACGGTGAGACCGTGGTCGACGTGCCGCCGCGCACCGTCGCCCACGAGGGACCGGTGTACGAACGACCCGTCGCACGCCCCGACTGGCAGGACGACGTGGTCGCCTCGACCACCGAGGGTCTGGCGCGCCCGCAGACCTCCGACGAACTGCGCGCCACGTTCCTCAAGTTGCTCGCGAGCCCGGCGCTGTGCAGCCGAAAGTTCATCACCGAGCAGTACGACCGCTACGTGCGCGGCAACACCGTCCTGGCCGAGCACGCGGACTCGGGCATGATCCGGATCGACGAGGAGACCGGTCGCGGCATCGCGATCGCCACCGACACGTCGGGTCGCTACACCTATCTCGATCCCTACGCCGGCGCCCAGCTGGCACTGGCCGAGGCCTACCGCAACGTGGTGGTCTCCGGTGCCGGCCCGCGCGCCGTCACCAACTGTCTCAACTTCGGTTCTCCCGAGGACCCCGCCGTGATGTGGCAGTTCAGCCAGGCCGTTCGCGGTCTCGCAGACGGCTGTGCGCAACTCGGCATCCCAGTGACCGGAGGCAACGTCAGCTTCTACAACCAGACCGGTTCCACCGCGATCCTCCCGACACCGGTCGTCGGCGTGCTCGGTGTGATCGACGACGTCCGCCGGCGCATCCCGACCGACATCGGCACCGAGCCGGGCGAGACGTTGATCCTGCTCGGCGACACCCGTGACGAGTTCGACGGCTCGATCTGGGCACAGGTGGAGCACGATCATCTCGGCGGCGTGCCGCCGAAGGTCGACCTCGAACGCGAGCGTCTGCTCGGCGAGATCCTGGTCGCCGCATCGCGTGACGGTCTTGTCTCCGCAGCGCACGACGTCTCCGAGGGCGGTCTGATCCAGACCGTCGCCGAAGCCGCACTGGCGGGCGAGACCGGCTGCCGCATTCTGCTGCCCGAGGGCGCCGACCCGTTCGTGACGCTGTTCTCGGAATCGGCGGGGCGCGTCCTGGTGGCCGTGCCGCGCACCGAGGAGTCGAGGTTCTGCGCGATGCTCGACGCCCGGCAGATGCCGTGGACGCGCATCGGTGTCGTGGATCAGGGCAGCGACGCGCTGGAGGTCCAGGATCACTTCGAGGTCAAGCTCGACGAACTGCGCGAGGTGCACGAGGGAACGCTGCCCCGGTTGTTCGGGTAGCCGTTGGGTCACGGTGAGCGACTGACGAAGGCGGCGCCGCGGAGAACTCCGCGCGCCGCCGTTCGTCATTCGTCGATGTGGTTCGGATCGGCGGTGACCCGGACGATGCGGGTACTGCGCATCGACGCGCCGGGGCTGGCGATCGGGACCGTCTTCTACATCTGGTCGCTGACGCCCTCGCTGCTTCCTCGGCTCTGGGCGTTTCAGGGTCTCATCGGCGGCATCGCCGCGGCGACCGGCTACGCGGTCGGCTCGCTGCTGGCCTTCGCGATCGGGCGGCTGGTTCTCTCACGCGTCGCCTGGTGGCCGCCGCCGGCCCGCGTTCGTCGCGTTTTGCGCATCGGCGTCCCCATCCTGTGCGCGGTGGCCTCGACGGTCGCTCTGTACTACGGCGTGCGGTCGCAGGCCCAGCTCGCCGACCTGATGGGAACCGACCCTCCGTCGTACCTCGGCTATCTGCGGGCGATGGCGTTGAGCCTGGTGATCGCGGTCGCGATCGTCGCGGTGTTCCGGGTGCTTCGGGACGTCGGCCGGTGGCTGGCGCGCACCATCAACCGGATCTTCCGCATCCCGCGGCGGGTGGCGGGGGTGATCTCGCTCATCGTGATGCTGGTCGTGACGTACACGCTGATCGACGGCGTCGCGCTGCGCGGCAGTTACGCGGCGATGAACGCCGTCTTCAGCGCCACCAACGACACCACGCGCGACGGCGCGGTGCAGCCCTCCCTGGCCGAGAAGTCGGGGAGCCCGCAGTCCGCGGCACGGTGGGAGACCCTCGGATTCGAGGGCCGGAACTTCGTCTCCGGAGGCATTCGAGCGGCCGAACTGGCCAAGTACAACGGCCGGCCCGCGAAGGAGCCGATCCGCGTCTACGCCGGTCTGGAGTCGGCGGACGGCCCGGACGCGCAGATGAAGCTGGTAGTCGACGAATTGGAGCGGACCGGCGCCTTCGATCGTCAGACGCTCGTGATCATTCCGACCACCGGCACCGGCTGGGTCAATCCGACCGCCGCGCAGACTTTCGAACTCGTCGCGAACGGCGACAGTGCGTTGGTCGCGGCACAGTACTCGTACCTGCCGAGCTGGGTCTCGTTCCTCGCCGACCGCGAGAAAGCCGCGGAGGCCGGACGCCGCCTGGTGACGGCGGTGCACGACAGGTGGCTGACCAAGCCGCCCGGTCACCGGCCGAAACTGTTCGTCTACGGCGAGAGCCTCGGCACGCAGGCGGGTGAGGGGGCGTTCGACGATCTGAATGCGATCCGCTCGACGGTCGACGGTGTTCTGTGGGTCGGGCCGCCCGACTCGAATCCGTTGTGGCGCGCGCTCGTCGACCGTCGTGACCCGGGCACCCCGGAGGCGGAGCCGACTTACGCGAACGGGCTGGTGGTCCGCTTCGCCAACGACGCGGCGGCCATCGGCCGCAATCCGGATCCCTGGCTCGCGCCGCGGGTGCTGTACATCCAGCACCCGTCCGATCCCGTGGTCTGGTGGTCGCCCGAGTTGCTCTACCAGAAGCCGGACTGGCTTTCCGAGCCCGCCGCCGGCGACCGCAGTCCCGCGATGCGGTGGTACCCGATTGTCACGTTCTGGCAGGTCAGCGCGGACCTGGGCAATGCGGCCGGAGTACCCGACGGACACGGACACAACTACGGCACCGTCATCCTCGACGGTTGGATCGCAGTGACCCAGCCCGCGGGCTGGACCGATGCGGACACCGCGCGGGTGCGGTCCGCGCTGCTCGATCTGCGAGGCCACGACGGTCCGGAGAAGTGAAGGCGGACAGGCGAGTCGGGCGATTACGGCAGTAGGTCGTTCGGTCGACACGGTTGTGTTGTGGTCGTACCGCCGGGCTGCTGCAGTTGTTCTTGGGCGGGTTCGGCATCGGACGCTGGTACATCGGCACCCACGGCGTCGCCGCGGGACAACTCGTGCTGTGGTTCCTGGCGTTTGTGACGTCATTCATCTTCGGTATCGGACTGGTGCTCTTCGTCGGTCTCGGAATCTGGGTGTTGGTCGACGCGATCATGATCTTCACCGGGTCCGTTCGCGACGGCGACGGGCGAGTGCTCCGATAGCGGAAGCCCCATTTCGGCGCGCAGCCGCCGTTCCTTCCGCGGTCAGCCGTCGGCCATCCGCGCCATCGCGGCGTCCAACGCCCGCTCGGCCTCTTCCCGCGGCGTCCCGCCACCCACGGCGAGCGAGATCAGCGCGCCTCGGGCGACGAGATCGTGCGCGCCGGTCAGGTGCCCGGCGATCGACAACATCGCGAGGCCGTGCACGGTGCTCCAGGCGACGCCGGATCGGATGAGAAGCGCGGCGTCGTCGGTCTCCGGGGTCGCGACCCGCCGGATCGTCTCGGCCATCACCCCGAATGCCGCGCGCCCCATCGGGGAGTCGGTCGGATTCCCGTGCTGCAGCAGCGCCTTCCGTTGCGAGGCCGCCCACTCGGGCGAGGAGTACTGGAACATCAGGGTGTAGAGCAGCGGATGGTCGGTGGCGAACTGCAAATAGGCCAGACCTTGGCACATCAGGTCGGTCAGCGGTTCGTCGGTGCGGCCGGCGGCCGAGAGCGCATCGCCGAACTCCGCGAATCCGCGCTCGCAGACCTCGGCGGCGACGGCCCCGATGCTGCCGAACCGCGAGTACACGGCCATCGTCGAGGTGCCTGCCTCCTGGGCGAGTCTGCGCACGGTCAAGGCTTCGACACCCTGTTCTGTCACCAGTCGGTAGGCGGCCGCGGACAGAGTCTCGCGCACGGGATCGGGACGTGCCTCTTCACTATTGCTCATAACAGCGTTATTATCGCCGTATAACAATGTTATAGGCAACCTGGAGGTGACGGGAATGACCACGAACCGATTTCTCGACGGCGAGTACGCACCGGTCCGCGCCGAGCTGACCGAGCACGCGCTCCCGGTGACGGGAACGCTGCCGGACTGGCTCGACGGCCGGTACCTGCGCAACGGTCCCAACCCGATCGCGGACGTCGACCCCGACACGTACAACTGGTTCACCGGTGACGGAATGGTGCACGGCGTCCGGCTCAGCGGCGGCGACGCTCTCTGGTACCGGAACCGCTGGGTCGATTCGCCCGCCACCGAACGCAGACTGAACAGGCCCGCACCCGACTCGGCCAGCCGGGCCTTTCTGCACGGCCTCGGCGCGAACACCAACGTGATCGGGTTTCAGGGGCACACCCTGGCGCTCGTGGAGGCGGGGCTGCCGTGCGCGGAACTGTCCGAAGAACTCGACACTCTCGGTGTCTGGGACTTCGACGGCACGGTCCGCAGCGGCTACACCGCGCACCCGCTCGAAGATCCGGCGACCGGAGAGCTGCATTCGGTCAGCTATCACTTCGGGCTCGGGAACAAGGTCCGATACTCGGTGATCGGGGTCGACGGTCGCGAACGCCGCCGCGTCGACATCACCGTCGGCGGCAGCCCGATGATGCACGCGTTCTCGTTGACCGAGTCGACGGTGGTGATCTACGACCTTCCGGTCACCTTCGACGTGGAGACGGCGGCCTCGTCCGCCGTTCCGCGCAGGCTCCGGCCGATCGCCGAACTCGCGATGTCGGCAGTCGTGGGGCGAGTGCCGATGCCCCACCTGCTGTCGGAGCGTCTGCCGCGGAATCGGGCAGGGTCTCTGCCGTACAGCTGGGACCCCGACTACCGACCTCGGGTAGGGCTGATGCCGCGCGAGGGCGGCGACGCCGACGTCGTCTGGATCGACGTCGACCCGTGCTTCGTGTATCACCCCATGAACGCGCACGAGGAGAACGGTGCCGTGGTGATCGACCTCGCGGTGCACGACCGCACCTTCGATCGGGACCGCACCGGGCCCACCGACGGCGGGCACCGCATGGAGCGGTGGACCCTCGACCCGCTGCGCCGGACCTGCCGTCGGGAGCAGCTGTGGGACGCCGCCGTCGAGTTCCCCCGAGTGGACGACCGCTTCGTGGGCCGGGCCCACGACTGCGGGTGGGTCGTCGGAGACGAGGGCGGCGGGCTCTTCGGTTCGCTGGTGGCCCGGATGGGCGGCAGGCTCGGCGGGCCCGTCGTGCGCAGGTTCGGCGACGGCGTGTTCGCCGGCGAATTCACCTTCGTGCCTCGGAGTTCCGACGCCGCACAGGGCGACGGTGCCGTCATCGGACTGGTGACCGACATGGCGAACGAATCGACACGGCTCGCCGTCCTCGACGCGCAGACACTCGAGGACATCGCGTACGTGGACCTGCCGCAACGCGTGCCCGCGGGCTTCCACGGGAACTGGCTGCCCACCGCGTCTTCCTGAACGGGGTCCGCGCGGCCGGGCCGCCGCCTACCCTGGCGCGCATGGCATTGCGAGTCGTGGAATGGTCGACCGGAACCGTGGGCAGGCACGCGATCGCCGGCATCGACGCGCATCCGGACCTGGAACTGGTAGGTGTGTGGGTGTCGGACCCGGCCAAGGTCGGAGTGGACGCCGGGCGGCTGGCCGGTCTCGACCGCGACCTCGGAATCGTCGCGACCTCGGATCGGGACGCGCTGCTGGCGCTGCGTCCCGATGCGGTCGTCCATACGGCGATGACCGACGATCGGGTGGCCGAGGCGATCGCCGACCTCACCGCTTTCGTAGCCGCCGGAATCAACGTCGTCTCCTCCGGGCCGGTGATCCTGCAGTACCCGTACGGTGTCCTGCCCGATGCGATGGTGCAGTCGGTGGTCGACGCCGCCCGGACCGGCGGCGCGAGCCTGCACGTCAACGGCATCGATCCCGGATTCGCGAACGACGTCCTGCCGCTGTCACTCACCAGTCTGTCGCAGGAGATCGACGAAGTCCGATGCCTGGAGATCGCCGACTACTCCACGTACCGGCAGCCGGTGGTGATGGGGGAGTTGTTCGGCTTCGGCAAGCCGATGGATGATCAGCCGATGCTGTTGACGCCCGGAGTGCTGTCCCTCGGCTGGGGCAGCGTGGTCCGGCAGATCGCCGCGGGCCTGGGACTGACGCTCGACGAGCCGCTCGTCGAACGCCATGAGCGGATCGCCGCCGACCGGGACTACGAGACGGTGTCGGTGCCGATTCCGGCGGGCACGATGGCCGCCCTGCACTTCGAGGTGATCGGTCAGGTGGACGGCGTCGACCGAGTCGTCCTCGAGCACTACACGCGCACGCATCCCGAACAGTGTCCGGACTGGCCGCGTCCGGCCGACGGCGACGGCTGCTACCGCATCGTGGTGAGCGGCGAGCCGGAGATGAGGGTGGAAGTCGCGCATCACGCGCGCCACGGCGACCACAACGTCTCCGGCATGATCGTGACCGCCATGCGGTTGGTGAACTCGGTACCCGCCGTGGTGGCCGCCGAGCCGGGGCTCGTCACGGCGCTCGACATGCCGCTGGTGACCGGACGAGGGCTGGTGAGCCGGGGCTGAGCGGGCGTCACACCGGCCAGTTGTGCACCGGCTCGCCCTCGTGCATCAGCGACGCGTAGTCGCGGACCATTCCGCGCAGAGCGGCCGAGCGCGACTCGCCGGCGTCCTCGCGGGCCCGGACCGCCGCTCGTTGCCAGACCGATCCGGACTGACGTGTGGCGGCGCGCCCCTCGATCACTCCCAGATAGCGTCGCCTGGCCCGATCGGAGACCCCGTAGGCGATGAGTCCGCGTTCCGCGATCGGCAACAGACGACGCAGGACCAGTTCGTCGGGTCGTACCCATCCGATGTTCGGCCAGTACAGCTGTGCGCCGAATCCCCAACGCGCTCCGGCCGCGAGGTTCTCCCTGGCGGCGTCGAAGGACATCTGTGACCACACCGGCAGTTCGCTCTCGACGAGTCCGCGCACCAGACCGTAGTAGAACGCGGCGTTGGCCATCACGTCGACGACGGTCGGACCGGCCGGCAGCACCCGGTTCTCGACGCGTAGGTGCGCGCGGCCGTCGATGACGTCGTAGACCGGCCGGTTCCAGCGGTACACGGTGCCGTTGTGCAGGCGGAGCTCCTCGAGTTCCGGAATGCGGCCGGCGTCGAGTTCGACGAGCGGATCGACGTCGGTGGACACCGGGAGCAGAGCGGGGAAGTATCTCGTGTTCTCGGCGAACAGGTCGAAGATGGTGTTGATCCAGCGTTCTCCGAACCACACCCGCGGCCGGACCCCCTGGTTCCTGAGTTCGAGGGGCCGGGTGTCGGTCGCCTGCTCGAAGACCGGGATGCGCGTCTCGTGCCAGAGCGCCTTCCCGTCGAGGAACGGTGCGTTGCCCGCGATCGCCACCTGCACGCCCGCGATCGCCTGCGCGGCGTTCCAATGGGTGGCGAAGTCCTCGGGCGCCACCCGCAGGTGCAGTTGCAGAGAAGTGCACGCGGCCTCGGGGAGGATCGAGTCGCTGGTGGTGGCCAGGCGTTCGGCGGGTCCGCCGATCACCATCGGGACGCCGGTGATGTCGAGCTCCAGATCCTCTCCGCGTGCGGCGAAGATCTGCTCGTTCAGCAGGCTGTAGCGCGGGTTGGTGGAGATCCACTGGTGCGCGAAGTGCTCGCGGCCGAGAGTCGGCAGCATGCCGACCATCAGGAGATGATTGCCGGTCGAGGCCGCGCGTGCCTCCGCGCGGTTCAGCGATGCGCGCAGCCCCTGCTCCAGCCCCACCGTGTCGGCGCCGACGAAGGGCCGGGGCGAGACGTTGATCTCGATGTTGAACTGGCCGAGTTCGGTCTGATAATCCGGATCGGCGATCGCATCGAGCACCTCGGCGTTCGCCATCGCGGGCTCGGCGTTCTCGTCGATCAGATTGAGTTCCACCTCCATGCCGAGCAGCGGCTCGGGTGGCCGGCCGTGATCGGTGAACAATCCGTCGGTCAGCATCCGCGCGATGGCCTCGGTCCCCCGGGACACCTGCGCCCGGAAGCGCACGCGATCGGCTCCACTGAACTTCTGATGGCTCACTTCGGCGCCCATGCGGCAATCGTGCCGGAGACGGCCCCGGTGCGCGAGGGTTCGGGCCATTCGACCGCTGACTACAGTGTTCGCATGGCACCCGAGATGACCGCCGACCTGCACACCCACACCGCGTTCTCCGACGGCACCGACACTCCGGAGGAACTGCTCGCGGCCGCACGGGAGGCGGGCCTGCGGACGATCGCACTGACCGACCACGACACGGCGGCCGGCTGGGACGAGATCGCGGCCCGGGTTCGGTCGGGGATGCGCGTGCTGCCGGGCGCGGAGTTCTCGACCAAGCATCCGCGCGAGGACGGGAGCCTGGTGTCGGTGCATCTGCTCGGCTACCTCTTCGATCGCGACGACGCGGGGGTCGCCGGCGAGTGGCAGCGGATGAAGGACGAGCGCGCGGGCCGCGGTGCGCGGATCGTGGAGAACCTCGTGACCGCCGGTTACCCCATCACGCTGGCGCGCGTGCGGGAGATCGCCGGAGTCGGCAGTATCAGCCGCCCGCACATCGCGAGGGCGTTGATGGAGGCGGGAGTCGTCGCGTCGGTCGGGGAGGCCTTCGATGAACTCCTGCACGACGGCAGTCCGCACTACACCGCGCTGCGGTCGACCTCCCTGGTGGAGGGAGTCGAGATGATCGCCGCGGCGGGCGGTGTCCCGGTGATCGCTCATCCGCGTGCCCGGGCCGCGGCGACGGTGTTGACCGCCGACGTGATCGAGTCGCTGGTCGCGGTCGGACTCGCCGGCCTCGAGGTCCGCCATCCCGACCACGACGATGCGGCGCGCGCCGAACTGGCCGACATCGCGTCGAACCTGGGACTGCTGGCGACGGGCTCGAGCGACTACCACGGCGCCAACAAGACCCTGCGGATCGGTCAGGAGCGGACCGACGACGAGGTGGTGGAGCAGATCGTGGAGCGCGGAACGGTGGCACCCTTCACCGCGTGACGGCGCCGTTCACCGTGTGACGGGGGCCGCGGGCGGGCGGTCCGGGGAATGGTCGCCGGCTCGTCGGCGTTGGTGATGCCGTGGCACCACGAGACAGAGCTGATCCGGCGCAGACACGCGCGGCCGTCCTCGCCGTCGCGGACTGGCTGCGCGACGAGACCGCGCCCGCGCCGGGGCGGTCGGCGCTGGCCGCGGCCGTGCGGCTCACTGCGAGGACCGTCGCGCAGGAGGCTCCCGGCAACTCGGTGGAACTGCGCGTTCCTCCGTTCGTCGCGGTCCAGTGCATCGAAGGGGTGCGGCACACCCGCGGCACCCCGCCGAACGTGGTCGAGTCGTCGCCGCGCGAATGGCTGCTGCTGGCCACCGGACTCCTCGACTTCGACGACGCGCTCGCCGCGCACCGGATCAGCGTCTCCGGACACCGCGCCGGCGACGTCGCGAGCAGACTGCCGGTGGTCCCGCTGAACTAGCGGCTCCCAGCGCGGCGCTGCAGCGCGCGCCGCGCTGGATTTCGAGTTGTCCCGAGCGAAGCCGTAGACTGTGGTAACGGTAACGCCCGCCCAGCCCACGAAACCGGAGCGTATTACGTGACCGAGATGTCGATTCACTCTCCGAACCTGCTGAATCAGACCGGATGTGGCGGACCGTCGCACCCGAGCCCCGATGCGGATCAGCCCGAGAACGAGCCCCGCGAGGAATGCGGTGTCTTCGGTGTCTGGGCACCCGGGGAAGACGTCGCGAAGCTGACGTACTACGGCCTCTACGCTCTTCAGCACCGCGGTCAGGAAGCAGCCGGCATCTCCGTCGGAGACGGCTCGCAGGTACTGGTCTTCAAAGACCTCGGGCTGGTGAGTCAGGTCTTCGACGAGCAGACCCTTGCCTCGATGGTCGGTCACGTCGCCGTCGGTCACTGTCGGTACTCGACCACCGGATCGACGACGTGGGAGAACTCCCAGCCGATCTTCCGCAACACCGCGGCCGGCAGTGCGGTGGCGCTCGGTCACAACGGCAACCTCGTGAACACGGCCGAACTCGCCGAACGGGCACGGGAGTTCGGGATCTACGGCAGCGGGCCGCACGGCACGGCCACCTCCGACTCCGACATCCTCGGCGCATTGCTCGCGCACGGCGCGACCGACAAGACGCTCGAGCAGTCGGCGATGGAACTGCTGCCGACTGTCAAGGGCGCGTTCTGCCTCACCTTCCAGGACGAGAACACGCTGTACGCGGCACGCGACCCGCACGGGGTGCGGCCGCTCTCGCTCGGCCGCCTCGACCGCGGGTGGGTCGTCGCCTCCGAAACCGCGGCGCTGGACATCGTGGGAGCTTCCTTCGTCCGCGACATCGAGCCGGGCGAACTCCTGGCGATCGACGCCGACGGCGTCCGCAGCCGGCGCTTCGCCGAGCCGACCCCTGCCGGATGCGTTTTCGAGTACGTCTACCTGGCCCGGCCCGACAGCGTCATCCACGGACGTTCGGTGCATTCGACGCGAGTGGAGATCGGACGCCGGCTGGCCCGGGAACGTCCGGCCGAGGGCGACCTGGTGATCCCGGTCCCCGAGTCGGGTACGCCCGCGGCCGTCGGTTACGCGCAGGAGTCGGGCATCCCTTACGGGCAGGGCCTGATGAAGAACGCCTACGTGGGACGCACCTTCATCCAGCCCTCGCAGACCATCCGCCAGCTGGGCATCCGCTTGAAGCTGAACCCGTTGCGCGAAGTGATCCGGGGTAAGCGGCTCGTCGTGGTCGACGATTCGATCGTGCGCGGCAACACCCAGCGCGCGCTCATCCGGATGCTGCGCGAGGCCGGCGCCGCCGAAGTCCACGTGCGCATCGCCTCTGCGCCGGTCAAATGGCCGTGCTTCTACGGGATCGACTTCGCCTCGCCCGCGGAACTGATCGCCAACGGCTCGGACTCCAAGGAAGCGATGGTCGAGAGCGTCCGCCAGGCCATCGACGCCGACTCGCTCGGGTACATCAGCATCGACGAGATGATCAACGCCACGGAACAGCCGCGTGCCCAGCTCTGCGCCGCGTGTTTCGACGGCCGCTACCCGATCGCGCTGCCGCAGGAGACGACGATGGGCAAGGCCGTGCTGGAGAGCATGCTCAAGGGCTCGATGAACGGCGCCGATCCGCTGACGGCATCGAATGACAACGTCAGCGCAGTGATGCGGCCCTGACCTTCGGCGCCTCGCAGCGCTCCCGGATCCCCTCTGCACTCAGGTACCGTGAGTGCGTCCCACCGCCCGAACGGCTGACTGTCAGCTGCAGAATTTCAGGAGAATCAAGAATATGACCGACGGGTCTGTCGACAAGCCGACGGCCGGCGCATCTTATGCGGCAGCGGGCGTGGACATCGATGCCGGCGAACGCGCCGTCGAACTCTTCGCACCTCACGCGAAGCGCGCGACCCGTCCCGAGGTCCTCGGCGGGCTGGGCGGCTTCGCCGGCCTGTTCTCCCTGAAGGACGACTACCGCGAGCCCGTTCTCGCGGCCTCGAGCGACGGCGTGGGGACCAAGCTGGTCATCGCACAGGCGATGGACAAGCACGACACCGTCGGGCGCGATCTGGTCGCGATGGTCGTCGACGACCTCGTGGTCTGCGGCGCCGAGCCGCTGTTCCTGCAGGACTACATCGCCGTCGGCAAGGTGATCCCCGAGATGGTCGCCGACATCGTCAAGGGCATCGCCGACGGCTGCGTCGACGCCGGATGTGCGCTGCTCGGCGGCGAGACCGCGGAGCACCCGGGTGTGATGGAGGACGGTCACTACGACATCTCCGCCACCGGCGTCGGTGTGGTCGAGGCCGATTCCATCCTGGGACCGGATCGTGTCCGCGCGGGTGACGTGGTGATCGCGATGGGTTCGTCCGGCCTGCACTCGAACGGCTATTCGCTGGCGCGGAAGGTGCTGCTCGACTGGGGGCACATGGATCTGGCCGGTCACGTCGAGGAGTTCGGTCGGAGTCTCGGTGACGAATTGCTCGAGCCGACCCGCATCTACGCCAAGGACTGCCTGGCACTGGCTGCCGAGAGCGACGTCCGCACGTTCGCGCACGTCACCGGCGGCGGCCTCGCCGACAATCTGGCGCGCGTGCTTCCGGCGGGCCTGTCCGCTGAGCTGGAGCGCAACACGTGGAGCCCGGCCCCGATCTTCTCGTTGATCGCCCAGCGCGGCCGAGTGGAGCGGGCCGAGATGGAACGCACCTTCAACATGGGCGTCGGCATGGTCGCCATCGTCGCTCCCGAGGACACCGACCGTGCGCAGGCGATCCTCACCGCGCGTCATGTGGACAACTGGGTGCTCGGCACCGTCAAGCGCGGCGAACCCGGGGCTCGCGGCTCGGTGGCTCTGGTCGGCGATCACCCGAGGTTCTGAACTCGGCGCCGGTCCGGCGGACGGTTGTGAGGAACGGCACTTCATATGTTGACGCCGTTAACCTAGCGGGTTAGTCTCGCGTTGTCAGTGTAAACATCTTCTGGTGTTCCGCCGTGCCGTCGGTGTCGATCGCAGACGGTGCTGCGCTGACGGGATCCGCACGCACTCGACCGTCAACAGATGGAGATCGACGATGCCCGACCTTCCCCAGAACCGCCGATTCGACCTGGTGCTCTTCGGCGCCACCGGATTCACCGGTGAACTCACCGCGGAGCACCTCGCGGAGCATCTGCCGGACGGGGCGCGGTGGGCGCTCGCCGGCCGGAACCGGGACAGACTCGATGCCGTCCGCACCCGCTTGGCGGCGGTCGCTCCCGCGGCCGCCGAGCTCGAACTGCTCATCGCCGACACCACCGACCCCGAATCGTTGCGCGCGGTGGCCGAATCGGCTCGGGTCGTCATCACCACCGTCGGCCCCTACCTCCAGCACGGCGCGCCGCTCGTCGCAGCGTGCGCGGCCGCCGGTACCGACTACGTCGACCTCGCCGGTGAATCCGAATTCCTCGATCGGATGTACATCGCTCATCACTCCACGGCGGTCCGGACCGGTGCCCGTCTGGTGCACGCCTGCGGATTCGACTCCATCCCGCACGATCTCGGTGCATTCTTCACGGCCAAGCAACTGCCCGACTCCGCGCCCGCGACCGTCCGCGGTGTGGTCCGCAGCAATGCGATGATCTCCGGCGGGACGCTGCACTCCGGACTCGGCCAGATCGCGCGGCCGCGGCAGATCCGTCGGGCCGCGGCCGACCGTGCCAGGCTCGAACCGCCGACGGTCGGGCGCCGCGCACGGGTGCGGGCCGGCGCTCCCCGCAGGGACGGTGTGCTCGGCCTCTGGCTCCTGCCACTCCCGACGATCGACCCCCAGATCGTCAAGCGTTCGGCTGGTGCGCGCGATGAATACGGGCCCGACTTCACGTACTCCCACTACGCGGGTTTCCGCAGGCTGGTGATGCTCGCGGCCGCGGCCCTCGGCGTCGCGACAGTTGCCGTCGCCGCGCAGATCCCGCCGCTGCGCCGCCTCATCGGCGCCTGCCTTCCCCAGGGCACCGGACCGTCGCCGGCTCGCCGCGCACGCTCCTGGTTCTCCGTCGACTTCATCGGTGAAGGCGGTGGCCGGACGGTTCACACGCAGGTGCGGGGCGGCGACCCCGGCTACGGTGAGACCGCGAAGATGCTGGCCGAATCGGCCATGTGCCTGGCCTTCGACGCCAATCCGAAGGTGAGCGGCCAGGTCACCACGGCCGCGGCGATGGGCGACAACCTGGTGCGGCGCCTGACCGATGCCGGGATGACCTTCGCCGTTCTGGACACCGACGGCGCACCGGTCGACGGGGTGCGATCGTGAGCTGGTCGACCGCGGACATCCCGTCTCAGTCCGGTCGGGTCGCGGTGATCACCGGGGCCAACGGCGGACTCGGGCTGGCCACCGCTCGAGCGCTGGCAGGGAAGGGCGCCCATATCGTGATGGCAGCCCGCAACCAGAGCAAGGCGCGCGACGCCGAGGAGACGATCCGGCGAGCCGCACCCGGTGCGTCGGTGGAGATCGTTCCCCTCGACCTCGCGTCGCAGGCGTCGGTGAAGCAAGCCGCCGAGACGGTCCTGGCCGGTCACGATCGCATCGATCTGTTGATCAACAACGCTGGAGTGATGGCGACACCGGAAGGCCGGACGGTCGACGGCTTCGAGACCCAGCTGGGCACGAATCATCTCGGACACTGGACGTGGACCGCGCTTCTGCTCCCCGCGGTGCGCCAGGCTCCGGCCGGGCGGGTCGTGACGCTTACCAGCATCGCCCAGCACCAGGGCGGCAACCTGGACCCGGCCGATCCGCATCTGCACCGCCGCTACCGTCCGTGGAAGGCGTACGGCAACTCCAAGCTTGCGAATCTGCACTTCGCGATCGGCCTCGACCGCAGGCTGCGCGCCTCCGGCGACCGGGCGATCGCGCTGTCGGCGCATCCGGGTCTCACCGACTCCGAACTGCAGTCCACCACCCATGCTTCGGGAGGCGGGGGAATCGCTGGGTGGCTCGGTGATGTGGGAGCCGACCTGGTCGGGATGACGACCGACCGCGGTGCGCTCAGTCAGTTGCGGGCCGCCACCGATCCGACGGCGCGCGGCGGAACCCTCTACGGTCCGGCCTTCGTCTCCTTCGGTCCGCCCGTGCGCAAACCGCTCTTCCCGTTCGGCGTCGACGCCGGGATCCGCGCACTGTGGGAGATCTCGGAACGCGAGACCGGGGTGCCGATCCGGCTGTGAGGCCGGTCGACACTCCGGCGGGTCCACTCACACCGGTCGCCGTGACCGAGGGTCTGCGCCGACGGTCAGCCCCATCTCGGCTCCCGCGGCGAGGAGCGTGTCGAGGCCGAATGCTTCGACCGGTCCGACGACGCCCGGCTGCTCGCCGTGGCCCGAAGCGAGACGGTCGGCCGCCCACGCCATCAGCTCAGCGGTGAGGTCGTAGACGTTCGGGCCAGTGGCGTGGACCTCGGCCAGCACGGCGCCGCCGCGGTCGCGCGCCACCGCGACGGTGTGCGCGCCGCTGCGGGAACGCTCGGCGGCGTCCGGACCGCCGGGCGCTCCGCCGGAGCGGCCGGTCACGGCGGCGACGAGTCGTCGGCCGGGTTCGATGCGGACCGCGGTGTTCACGACGGCGGACAGCAGGCTCATGGCCCGGCTGAGCTCGGGGAACCAGCCGTTGTACACCTCGACGGATTCGAGGTGCGGAAACGCCGGAGGCAGGAACAGCACCTCGGTGCCGGTGGCGAGCATCGCCGCCTTGCGGCGAGCGCCGGCGCCGAAGGTCAGCACTCGGCTCGCGGCCCGCTGGTCCTCCAGCCGCCCGTTCTTCCAGACGGTGACCGGCAGCGTGATGGCGTCCGACATCGTGGCGCGGGTGCCGGAACTGAGACCGCGTCCGCGGCGCAGTGAGCCGTCGACGAAGTAGCCGATGTCGAGCGACCGCGCGGAGTCGCCGGCCTCCCGGGCGGCGACGGCTCCGGCCAGGACCCCCGGTACGTAGTCGTTGCCGAAGGCCGGAACCATGACGGCGCCGGTCTTGCGGGCCACGGCGTCGTGACGTTCGTGGATCGCGCGCACGAATCCCACTTCGCCAGTGGAGTCGACGTAGTGGGCACCCTGCTCGGCTGCCGCACGTGCGGCAGCGAATCCGAGCCGCTCGAACGGTCCGACGGTGGTCACGAGCACGTCACCCGGTTCCACCAGAGCCCGCACGCTGTCGAAGTCGGTGACGTCGGCGACCTGGGTGTCGAGTCCGCCGAAGCGTTCGGCGGTGGCGGCCAGCGCCTGCGGCCGCAGGCCGGCGATCACGGGTCGGGCGCCGCGGCGGACGAGCGCCTCCACCGCCAGCCCGCCGGCATAGCCGGTGGCGCCGAGTACAACGATTCTTCCGGTCATGTGAGCCCTCCTCGGGGGGATGGTAGGTCGCGGTCATCCGCCGGCGCGGGTGAACCGGTCAACGAACGCCGATTCTCTTGAGGGTCTTCAGTGCGACCGTCAGCATCGTCGCCCACGCCCGGTGAGAGATGCCACGCGGGGGAGTGAAACCCAGAACTCGCTGGTGAGCGATGGTTTGCGCTTCGGTGTACTTGAGCAGGCCCTCGGATCCGTGCCTGCGCCCTACGCCGGAGTCACCCATGCCGCCCATCGGCGAGTCGATGCTTCCCCATGCCGCGGCGAAGGCATCGTTGACGTTCACGGTGCCGGCGTGCAGGCGTGACGCGACGGCATGGCCGCGGGCCGCATCGCGGCTCCAAACGCTGGCGTTGAGTCCGTACGGTGTGGCGTTCGCGCTCGCGATCGCCTCCTCGACGTCGCTGAAGGAGTAGATCGAGACGACCGGACCGAAGGTCTCGTGATCGTAGAGCGTCATCTCCGAGGTGACGTCGGTCAGAATGGTCGGCTCGTAGAACAGCGGTCCGAGATCCGGGCGGGCCCGGCCGCCGGCGAGGACCGTCGCGCCTTTCGCGACCGCGTCTTCGACGTGCGTTGCGACGGTCTCGAGCTGCGACTGCGTGGTGAGGCAGCCGACGTCGCTCCGGAAGTCGTAGCGTCCGCCGAGTTCCAGTGCGCGGGTGCGCTCGACGAATGCGGCGACGAATTCGTCGCGGACGCTCTCGGCGACGTAGAGGCGTTCCACCGACACGCACAGCTGCCCCGTGGATGGGAAGCAGGCGCTGACGGCGCCGTCGGCGGCACGGGCGATGTCGGCGTCGTCGAGCACGAGCATCGCGTTCTTCCCGCCGAGTTCCAGCGACGCTCCGATCAGTCGCTCGCCGGCCTCTCGCGCGATGTGCCGGCCTGCGGCGGTGGAACCGGTGAACATCATGTAGTCGGCGTTGCGCATCAGTGAGTCGCCGATGGAGCTGCCGCGTCCGACCACCATCTGCCAGAGGTCGTCGGGCAAGCCGGCCTGATGCATCAGATCGAGGGCCCACAGTGCCGTGAGCGCTGTCTGGGTGTCCGGCTTCTGCACGACGGCGTTGCCTGCGAGCAGTGCCGGGATCGCGTCTCCCGCGGCCATGCTGAGCGGGTAGTTCCAGGGCGAGATGATGGTGACCACGCCCTTGGGATGGCGGAGTTCGGTGGTCCGGGTCAGCAGGGGGATCGCGCCACGACGACGCGCGGGTGCGAGCAGTCGGCTCGCGCTTCGCGCGTAGTACCGGGCGGCGATGGCGATGTCGGTGACTTCGAGGAAGGCGTCGCGCCGGGTCTTGCCGCTCTCGGCTTGGATGAGGTCCATGACCTCGTTCCGGCGGTCGAGGACGAGGTCATGGAAGCGCAGGAGGATTCGCTTGCGTTCGCTGACGGGAGTCGCGGCCCACGAGGCCTGGGCGCGCCGGCCGCGGGTGAAGGCCTCGTCGACATCGGACGGCGTGGAGACCGGCAGGTCGGCGAGGGGCGCGCCGGTGTAGGGCATCGTCGTACCGACGCGCGCGGCTGTCGGAGCCGCCGCGATACGGCTCGTCAGGTGCGCGATGCGGGACGGCGTCAGCGATGCGGGCAGTCCGGAGACTGCGGGTTCGGACGTCGCGGGCGAAGATGAACGGACTGTCATCGGTGGCTCCCATTGAAGGTTATCGGCGTTAACATACGAAGGTAGCGATGGATGTTAGCACTGTCAACAAGGAGGGTGGGCTGTGGCTGATCCGGCGTGGAGAAGTCTGCGGCGCGGCACGTCGGGCGGCGTCGCGAGTCTGGTGGAACTCGGCGAGGGTCATGGGCTCGATCCGGCTGACTGCCTGCAGGGAAGCGGACTGCGACAGAGTGACCTGCGTGTCGACGGGGCGGTGGTCCTGGCGGAGCAGGAACTGGCAGTGATCGCCAACATCGTCTCGCTGCTGAACGACCCGCCCGGTCTCGGCATCGAGGCCGGGCGGATGGTGAATCTGGGAAATCTCGGCATCTTCGTGTTCGCGATGCTCTCCAGCGAGACGCTCGGGGACGCGCTGGAGGTGGCGACGACGTTCGCGAGTCTGACCAATACCTACTCCGACCTGTCGGTGACCTACGACGAGAGCGGCTCGGACGTCCGGCTCGAATGCTCGTTCGGCGACGTGAACGACGACGTCCGACCCTTCATCCTCGAGCGCGATCTGACGGTCATCGCCGGTCTGGTGCCGATGGTGCTCGGCGACGTCGTCCTGCCGCGGGTGGAGGCGGAGGTCGATCGGACGCGTGGGGCTCTCGTCGCCTCGGTGCTGCCGACGGAGGAACTCGTCTGCGACGCGGGACGCACGGCGCTCGTCGTGCCGCGCGAATGGATGAGCCGCGGCCTTCCCCACGCGAACGCCGAGACCGCACGCCGGTGCATCGCCCAGTGCGAGCAACAGCTCGAGCAGCGCCGCCTCGGTGCGCGGTCGCTCGTGTGGGCGAGGCTGCACGGCAGTGACGAGCCGGTGCAGTCGCTGACCCGACTGGCCGGCGAACTGCACGTCGATCGCCGGACCCTGCAGCGCCGTCTCGCTCGCGAGGGCACCACGTTCCGGGCGTTGCTCGAGGAGTCCAGACGGATCCGCGCCGCCGAGGCGTTGACCGGCACCGACCGTCCGGTGGCGGAGATCGCGGCTGGGCTCGGAGACGCCGAGACCGCGGCCTTCACCCGCGCCTTCACCCGGTGGTACGGCGTCACGCCGACCCGCTACCGGGCGCGGAACGCGTGAGCTCGCCCGCGGAACCTGCGGGCCGGACCGCGGTGTGACGATCGGGGAGCACTTCGCGGACCATGAAGAACGCCGCCCGGACCACGGCTCGCATCGTCGTCGTCACGACGGGCCGCGGCTTCGGCAGGCCGAGCGCCTCGAGTACGTGGTCGTCGTGCAGAGAAAGAATGAGAGGCTTTGCGAGCCAACGGAACCCGCGCGGGAAGACCCGTTCGCCGAACTGTGCGACGAGGGTCTCGCTCACCCGGTGGCCGGCTTCGGAGGGAGCGAACCAGGCGGGGTCGGCCTCGTAGGCCCGCATCGCCCGGATCATGCCGTCCCATGTCTCGGGCATGTCCCGGACGCCCAGATACTCGCCGATCGTCCGCCAGTGCCGCACTTGAGCTTCCTTCTCCACGTCGGTGAACCCGGGCGCGCCGACGATCTCGGTGAGGCAGTCGATCTGCACGGTGAAGTAGGCGATGGTGTGGATGAAGGTCTCGTTCGACATCGAGTAGTGCCGCGCGTAGCTGTCGTGGATGCGCTTGATCTCGGCGGCGGAGCTGCGGGCCTGCGGGCTCCCCGCACCGTCGTACATCCATCCGGTGAGATAGCGGATGGTGTCGTCGGTGCGCCGGTCGCCGTGGTGGTAGACCTTTCCCTTCCCGTCGCGATCGACGGCGGCGGCTCCTTCGAGCTCACCCATCACCCGCATGAGGGACACGGTGAACAGCAATTCGAGGAAGACCCGTTCACCGACGGGCGGAAGCAGCGACTCGAGCGTCAGTCGGACGATCCGTTCGCTGTCGGCGACCGGGTCGAGGGTCGCGATCTCGCGGCGTATCCATTTGCGGGGAACTGCTCGGCGGGTGTTCGTCATGTCAGTCGACGCTAGTGGCGGCCGGGGCGGCACTGAAGGCTGCGAGGCGACCGGTATTTGATACTTTGCGACACTCCGTGACGCTCGCGGCGGTGCCACGGCCTGCGGTGGCCGGGTCAGGCACAGACGAGTCGAGACCGCGGCGATTGTTAGGGTTGTTGACTGTGCCGACCTCGTACCACCACGGTGACCTGCCCGCAGCGCTCGTCCGGGCGGCGGTGGAGATTCTGGAGGAGGGCGGTGCAGGCGACCTCTCGCTCCGCGCGGCGGCACGGCGCGCCGGCGTGTCGAACGCGGCACCGTACCGTCATTTCGCCGATCGGCGCGCCCTTCTGTCCGCCGTGGCCGCGGTGGGATACCGGGACCTGGCGATCGAACTGGCCGCAGTTCATCCCGCGCCCGCATCCGCGGACGATCTGGCCGACGTCGGGATCGCATACGTACAGTTCGCGCTGTCGCGGCCGGGCCTGTTCCGGGTGATGTTCGCCGAGCCGTGCGACCCGGCCGATGAGGAACGGACCTCGGCCGCCGAGACCATCAACGCGTACGTCGAATCCATCGTGGCGCGGGTCTTCCCCGATGCCGAGCCCGAGCCGATGGCCGTCGCAGTGTGGGCGCTCGTGCACGGCCTGGCGTTCCTGTATCTCGACGGCAAGTTCGATTCCGGAACGCCGGGCGACGTGGACGAGCGAGTGCGCGCGGCGGTTCACGCGGTGCTCTCGGCGACCCCGCGGACATGACGACCGCGCGGGTCGGCGCGACGCGAGAAACCCCGCGTCGCAGGACGACGCGGGGCTCTACGAATGTCAGGCCATCAGTCTGGGCATGAGCGCCCGGGCTGACCGCCCGTACGAGCGGGTGCGTGCGACAGCGCCGTCAGGCGTGTCGCCACTCCTCTTCACTGTTCCAGCTCTCGCTGTCCGACCACGAGTCGTGGGACTCTTTCCTGCCACCAGAGAGTTCACGCTGGAGACTATCGAAGTCGGTACTCGGAGCGGAGTACTTCAGCTGACGTGCAACCTTCGTCTGCTTTGCCTTTGCCCGGCCGCGGCCCATGTGGGACCCCCTCGCACAGTGACGGGGCGGCCATCGGTGTGGCGGCCCCGTTCTATTCGTTAATAGTTTTCGTACCGACAGTCTAGCGCGGAGTACGGATTAAGTCTCATCGCCTGACCGTCGAACATCGAAAACGCTCGAACCAGCGGCTTCCCGTGGCCGCACGTGTCAGCCGCGGCCCCGCAGACGGTCGACGGCGGCGCGGCCGGGCGGCACTTGGTCGTCGGGCGTGTACAGCACGGGGTCGATGCGGGCGGTCGCGGAGGTGTCGGGCGAGGCGGCATCGCCGACGACGAGTTCGGCGTCGGCCGGAACGTTGCGCTTCACCAACGCGAGCGCGATGGGACCGTTCTCGAAGTGATCGACGACGGTGCCGACCCGGCCCACGGTCCGGCCGCCGGCGCTGACCTGATCGCCGGTAGCCGGGCGGTACGCGGAGCTGCCGTCCAGATGCAGCAGCACCAGCCGCCGCGGCGGGCGGCCCAGGTTCGCGACGCGGGCGACGGTCTCCTGACCGCGGTAACAGCCCTTGTCCAGGTGCACGGCGCCGGCCTCGTCGGGGCCGCCGATCCAGTCCACCTCGTGCGGAATCGTCCGCTCGTCGGTGTCGATGTGCAGGCGCGGCCGCAGGACGTTCACCCGCAGCGCTTCGTAGGCCCACATGCCGGCCGGCGCGGCGCCCGCCTCGGTCAGCAGTCGCCACCACTCTCGGAGATCGGGTTCGGGGACGATGAGATCGACCACAGGTGTCGAGCCGTTCTCACCGATCCGCGGCATCACGCGCCAGAAGCCGAGCGGCTCGTCGTCGTGACGGAGCTCGGGCAGGTCGCCGGCCTGGTAACGCTCGGCGTCGGGCGGGAGCGCGATCGCCTCGGCGACCGGGCCGGTGAGGATGTCGGGACCCAGCAGGGTCAGCACCGCCATGTCGGGGCGCGCGGTCGGCGTCACCTTGGCCCAGAACACCATTCTGGTCAGGAACTCGGTGAGCGCCTGTCCTCGCTCGGCCTCGGTGTCGATCCATGTGGTCTCGTCGATGTCGGTGAGGACGAAGTGGTCCTCCACCCGTCCGTTGCCGTCGAGCGAGAGGTTCTCGGCACTGCGCCGATCGCCGAGCGCGGTCAGATGCTGCGAGGAGATGGTGTGCAGCCAGGTGAGCCGCTCCGGGCCCGACAGTTCGATCACGGCGCGATCGGAGCGGTCGACAATGGCCGCGCCGCGTGTCGCCGCCCGTTGCTCGCCCAGCGGGTCGCCGTAGTGCCAGGCCACGCCGGGACTCGGGTCTCCCTCCGGAGTGGGGACGGCACTGGGATGCGAATTGAGGATCGGCGACACGGAGGTCATGTCCCGAGTGTACGAGGCCGCCCGCTGGTTCAGTCGATGACGGCAGAGGAGAATTCGGGTGGGTCGCCGAGGAAGGGCCGATGCGACGGGGGAGTGCTGCCATCGACGTCGGTGATCCCGTACTCCTGCGCGAGCTCCGCAGCCACCAGCACCCGCCCCGAGTACTTCATCCGGTCCCGATCGCGGGACAGTGCGTCGATCACGCGTCCCGGGAACTCCACCGACTCGGCGGTCGCGACCAGCCCGTCGTAGAGGTCGGGCCGGGCACTGAAGGCGGCCATGTTCACCTCGGTCTTGAGCAGCCCCATCCACAGCGAGACGACGGCGACGTCGAAGGGCTTGAAGTCGACAGCCATGTCGTGCGCCATCTTGTCGACGGCGGCCTTCCCGGAACCGTAGGCCGGACCGTGCATGTAGCAGGTGCCGCCGAACGAGGAGGTGTTGACGACGAGCCCGCCGCCGGACTCGGTGAGGAGCGGCGCCGCGTAGTAGGTGGCGACATAGGTGGAGCGCAGGCCGACGCCGTGCAGGCTCAGGAGGTCGAGTCCCTTGGTCCAGAACGGTCCCTTGTCGGTGAGCCCGGCGGGCAGGGCGATGGCATTGTTGACCAGGACGTCGAGCCGTCCGTGGTCGTTGCCGATCCGGTCGAAGAGGGCTTGGACCCGAGTGTCGTCGTCGTGGTCGACGGCCACCGCGATTCCCGTCCCGCCGCGCTCATCGATCTCAGCCGCGGTCTGGGTGATGGTGCCCGGCAGACTGGTCTGCCCGGCGGCCGTGGTGCGTCCGGTCACGTAGACGGTGGTACCCGGCTGTGCGAGCGCGAGGGCGATTCCCTTGCCCGCTCCCCGGCTGGCGCCGGTGACGACGACGATCCGTTCATTGCTCATCTGTCGGTGGTACCCGGTGTCGGACGCATTCGCCAAGGGATTCTCTCGATGAGCGGAATGTCGGCACGCAGATTCCGGCGCGCGGAATTCAGCCGGCCGCACGCCGTTCCATGGCATCGTTGTCGCATGCCAGTCGTCCTTGTGTCGCCTGAGGGCGAGGTCGCTGACCCGGATTCACCCGTCCTGCACGCGGACGATCTCGGAATCGTGCACGGCGACGGGCTCTTCGAGACCATGCTCGTGCGCGAAGGGCGAGTCTGCGGGCTCGACCGGCATCTCGCGCGGCTCACGGCGGCCGCGCCCGTCGCCGGCCTGCCCGCACCGGATCCGGGGCGGATCGAGGCGATGGTGCGCACGGGCGTCCGCGAGTGGCGGTCGGTCCATGCCGGTGAGGGCATGCTGCGGCTGGTGTACACGCGTGGACGCGAACACGATCCGTCGGGTGATCCGACCCTGTACCTGACGATCGCGCCCGTCCCGGACCGCGTCGAGTCCGCTCGGCGGCACGGCGTCCGCGCGCTGACGCTGCCGACCGCGTATCAACCCGGGCTCGCCGCCACGTCGCCGTGGCTGCTCTCCGGGGTCAAGTCGCTCAGCTACGCCGCCAACATCGCGGCCCTGCGTCACGTCCGCGGACTGGGCGTCGACGACGCGATCTTCGTCTCGGCGTCGGGCACGGTGCTGGAGGGTCCGCGCAGCACGGTGGTCGCGGTGATCGACGGCGCACTCGTGACGCCGCCGCGCGACGACGGCGTGCTGCCCGGAACCACACAGGACGCACTGTTCGAACTCGCCGAGAGCGAAGGGATCGGGACGGACCAGCGGCCGTTGACCGTCACGGAGCTGTACTCCGCCGACGAGGTGTGGCTGCTGTCGTCGGTCACCCTCGCCGCGCGTGTGCGCGAACTGGACGGGCGGGCCTGCGGAGCCGGATCGGTGATCGACGTCGCTGATCTGGTGCACAGGTCAGCGGGGTCATAGGCCCAAAGGCCGTTGCCTGCATCACGCACGCTTTACAACTGAACAAGGTCTACTACCGTGTGTAGTAACGCCCATCCTCGGGACGAATTGAGGTCGCAGTGAGTGTTGTAGACATATCCAGATGGCAGTTCGGTATCACCACCGTCTACCACTTCATTCTGGTGCCGCTGACGATCGGCCTCGCGCCGCTCATCGCGATCATGCAGACGGTGTGGCACCGCACCGGCAACGAGCAGTGGCTCCGGGCCACCAAGTTCTTCGGCAAGATCTTCCTCATCAACTTCGCCCTCGGCGTCGCGACCGGCATCGTGCAGGAGTTCCAGTTCGGCATGAACTGGAGCGAGTACAGCCGGTATGTGGCCGACGTCTTCGGCGCACCGCTCGCCCTCGAAGGGCTGATGGCCTTCTTCCTCGAGTCCACGTTCATCGGTCTGTGGATGTTCGGCTGGGGACGGCTCTCGCGCCGGCTCCATCTGGCGTGCATCTGGCTCGTCGCGATCGGTGTCAACGCCTCCGCCTACTTCATCATCGCGGCCAACTCGTGGATGCAGCACCCGGTCGGCGTCGAGTGGGATCCCGAACGCGGACGGCCCGCGATGAACAACTTCATCGCAGTGATCACCAACAACACCACGCTCGTCGCGTTCCCGCACGTCATCATGGGCGCCCTGCTGACGGCGTCGACGGTGGTCGCCGTGGTCGGTCTCTGGTGGATGGCGCGCAACACCTACCGCGCGTCGAAGATCGAGGAAGCCGCCAAGATCGGTGACGAGTCGATCATCCCGGCGACCACGTCGCCGAGCCAGGTCGGTGCGTCGCCGGAGAAGCTCCGCCACGACAACGCCACCCTGTGGAGACCGGTGAGCATCTTCGCACTCTGGGTGATCATCGGCTCGGGACTGGGATTGTTCATCACCGGCGACATGCAGGGCCAGCTCATGTTCAAACAGCAGCCGATGAAGATGGCCGCGGCCGAGTCGCTCTGCGAGACCGAGACCGGAGCGTCCTTCTCCGTGCTCAGCATCGGACGGCAGAACAACTGCGACAACATCGAGCACATCATCACCATTCCGAACATGCTGTCGTTCCTGTCCGACCACAGCTTCGACTCCGAGGTGAAGGGCGTCAACGAGCTGCAGAAGCAGTACCAGGAAGCGCTGAACATGCCGGGCCAGAACTTCGCGCCCAACCTGTTCGTCACGTACTGGAGCTTCCGCGCCATGATCACCTGGGCGCTCGGCTCAGTGGTCGTCGCCTTCGGCGGACTGTGGTTCCTGCGGAAGAAGCGCACGGAGGTTCCGAGGTGGTTCGGGCGTCTGGCGCTGTGGATGCTGCCGACTCCGTTCCTGGCGAATGCGTCCGGCTGGATCTTCACCGAGATGGGCAGGCAGCCGTGGGTGGTCGTCCCCAACTGGGCCGACGCCGACGGAGATCCGCTCAGGATCCACATGCTGGTGCAGGACGGCGTCTCGAACCACACACCGCCCATGGTGTGGGCCACGCTGATCGGGTTCACGCTGCTGTACGGCGCGCTCGGGGTGGTCTGGTTCTACCTCGAACGGCGCTATGTGATCGAAGGTCCCAGCGACAAGGACGCCGCAGCGCCCGACGTCGGCTCGGACGACGACGAATCCGCCGAACTCTCGTTCGCGTACTAAGAGGAGCATCCGATGAGTCTTGAGAACTTCTGGTTTCTGGTCATCGCGGTCCTGTTCACGATGTACTTCGTCCTCGAGGGCTTCGACTTCGGCGTCGGCATGCTGATGTCCTTCCTCGGACGACGCTCCGAGCCGGACGGCGACAAGCGCAGGCGAGTGCTGCTGAACACCATCGGACCGGTGTGGGACGGCAACGAGGTGTGGCTGCTCACCGGCGGCGGCGCGCTGTTCGCGGCCTTCGGCGGCTGGTACGCGACGATGTTCTCCGCGTTCTACCTGCCGCTCTTTCTGATCCTGATCGGCCTGATCGTGCGCGTGGTGGCGATCGAGTGGCGGGGCAAGATCAACGACCCGCGCTGGCGCTGGTGGTGCGACTTCGGCATCGGACTCGGATCGTGGATCCCGGCGATCCTGTGGGGCGTGGCATTCGCGAACGTGGTGCGCGGACTGCCGATCGACGCCGACCACCAGTACACGGGTGGCTTCTTCAACCTGCTGAACCCGTACGCGTTGCTCGGCGGCGCGACCACCCTGCTGGCCTTCCTCACTCACGGTGCGGTCTTCGTCGCGCTCAAGACCGCCGGGCAGATGCGTCACGATGCGCAGACCTTCGCGGCCCGGCTCGCCGTGCCGACCGCCGTGGTCGCAGCGGTGTTCCTGATCTGGACGCAGCTGGCGTACGGGCACGCCTGGACCTGGGCGATCGTCGTGGTGACCGCTGTCGCGGCGGTGGGCATGGTGATCGCGACGGCCGCACGGCGCGAGGGCTGGGCGTTCGTCGCCACCTGCATCGCCATCGCCGGAACCGTGGCGATGCTCTTCGCGTCGCTGTTCCCCGCGGTCCTGCCGTCCACCACGGACGCCGCGTACGACCTGACGATCGCGAACACGTCGTCGAGCCACTACACGCTGGTCATCATGACGTGGGCCGCGGCGATCATGACACCGGTGGTCATCGCCTACCAGGCCTACAGCTACTGGGTCTTCCGCAAACGGCTGTCGGTGGACCAGATCCCGCCGTCGGTGGGCCTGCCGCTGCAGAGCTCCGGTAAGTGACCGAGCCCCGGACCACGTCTCGTCGCCGCCCGCCGCTCGACCCGCGACTGCTCCGCGCGTCGCGGTCGGCGCGGCGGTACGTCGTGGCCTCGGCGGCGTTCGCGATCGGCAACGTCGTCGCGGTGGTCGCCTCGGCCATCGCCCTGGCCGGCCTGCTGTCGGAGGTGATCACCGATCCGGCGGCGCGCGGGTTCGCTGCTCAGTCGGTGCACCTCACGGTGCTCGCGGTGGCACTGACCGCCCGCGGCGCGATGAGCTACTTCGGTGATCGGGTGAGCCGGCGCGCCGCTCACGCGACCATCGACGAACTGCGCGTCGCAGCGCTCGACACTCTCACCGATCCCGGGCAGACGAGTCCGCGGCGGTTGCTCGACGAGCGCGAGCACGCGCTGACGGTGGTGCTGCGCGGACTCGACCGGCTCTCCGACTACCTGTCGGGGTATCTGCCGGCCCTGCTGTCGACGGTCGTCATCACCCCGCTCATCGTGGTGGTGGAACTGTGGACCGACCCGATCTCCGGCGTCATCATCATCGTGACCCTGCCGCTCATCCCGGTGTTCATGGTGCTCATCGGACTGGTCACACGAGACCGCACCCGGCGGAAGCTGGCGGCGATGAGCCGGCAGAACGCACAGCTGGTGGACCTCATGACCGGATTGCCGACGCTGCGTGCGCTCGGTCGTGCACAGGGGCCGGCGGGGCAGGTCGCCGAGCTGGGGGAGCGTCTGCACCGCAGCACGATGGGTTCGCTGCGGATCGCCTTCCTCTCCGGGGCCGTCCTGGAACTTCTCGCCACCCTCAGCGTGGCCCTGGTCGCCGTCAGTATCGGATTGCGGCTCGTCTTCGGTGAGATGAGCCTGTATGCGGGAGTGCTCGCATTGGTGCTGGCGCCCGAGGCCTACCTGCCTCTGCGCCAGATCGGCGCGCAGTTCCACAACGCCGAGGACGGTGTCGCGTCGGCGGATGACGTTCTCGATCTCATCGAGTCCGGACGCGCTGCTTCACGTGGAACAGCGCGCGCAGCCGCGAGCGGCGAGGCCGAGGCGAGCAGTCGGCCCGGTGAGGTCGGCGTCACGGTGGAACTCGATCGGCTCGGCATCCGCGGCCGCGACGGCTGGGCGCCGCGGGGCCTGTCGGCGACGGCGCGGCCCGGAGAACTCACCGTCTTCACCGGCCCCAACGGCGCGGGCAAGTCGACCGTGCTGGCCGCGGTGCTCGGACTTCACACGCCCGACGAGGGGCGGGTGCTGATAGCCGGTCGCGACCTCGCCTCGCTCGATCGGGACGCCCACTACGGTCGGCTGGTGTGGCTGCCGCAGCATCCGGTGATCGTCCCCGGAACCGTGGCCGAGAACCTGGATCTGTTCGGCGAGCTGCCGAAGGAAGCCGTCGCCGAAGCGATGCGCGCCTCGGCCTTCGACGAGATCCTCGCCGATCTGCCCGACGGAATGGACTCGGTGCTCGGCTCCGGCGGCGCCGGACTGTCGGCGGGCCAGCGACAGCGACTGGCGCTGACCCGAACGCTGGCCTCACCCGCGCGGCTGCTGTTGCTCGACGAGCCGACGGCGCATCTCGACGAGGGCACCGCCGGCCGGGTGATCGCCGCACTCGTCGACCGCGCGAGAGCAGGCGACACGGTGATCGTCGTCTCGCATCAGAAAGGCGTTCTGTCGGCGGCCGACGCGGTGGTCGACTTCGCGAAGGAGCTCTCCGATGGCCGCTGACCGCTCGCGCGATCCGATGCTCGCCGCCCTCGCCTTCACCGGGATGCGCGGGCGCGTTCTGGTGATCCCGATCCTGCTCGGCGCCGCCGGAGCGCTCTCGGCGCTCGGGCTGGCGGCACTGTCCGCCTGGCTGATCACGCGCGCGTGGCAGATGCCACCGGTGCTCTACCTCTCTGTCGCGGTCACCGGGGTCCGGGCGCTCGGCATCTCACGCGGCGTGTTCCGCTACGTCGAACGGCTCGCCACGCACGACGTGGCACTGGCGGCGATGGCCGACGCACGCACACGGATGTACCGGGCGCTGGCGCAGGGCTCGCCGGGCTACACCGTCGGCCTCCGGCAGTCGGAGCTGATGGCGCGTACCGCCGACGACGTCGATGAGATCGGCAGTGCGGTAATCCGCGGGCTGGTCCCGATGGCGGTCGGGGCGGTGACATCGGTGTCGGCCGTGGCGATCATGGCCTTCGTCTCGATTCCCGCCGCGATCGTGCTCGCGGTCGCATTGCTGGTGAGCGGTGTGCTCGCGCCTTGGCTGGCCGCGCGCGGGGCGGCCGATAAAGTCGCTGCCGCCGCGCGCGCCCGCGACGATGTCGTCGAAGCCACGTCGTCACTGCTGTGGCACGGCCCGGAACTGGCGGTCGCGGGGGTGCGCCGATCCGTGCTGGGGACGGTCGCCGCAGCCGATCGCCGTGCCGCGGACGCCGAGAACGCCGGTATGCGCCGGCAGGCGGCGGCCCAGGCGGTGACGCCGATCTCGATGGGCGTGAGCGTGGTCGCTGCGGCGATCATCGCGGTGCAGCTGGCGTCCGGGCTTCCCGGATCGCTGGCCGACGTCGCGTCGGGCACGGGTGTGACGCCGATGGTCTTCGGCATCCTGTTGCTTCTGCCGTTGTCGTCGTTCGAGACGACCGCACCGCTCACCGAAGCCGGCATGGCGTGGGAGAGCGGCCGCCAGGCCGCTCGGCGGGTGCTGGCACTCGTCGACGGCGCATCCGACGGTGACCGCGAGGCCGCCGACCCGGTCGTCGACCCGCGTCCGGTGACCCTGACTGCGGAGTCACTGCGGTGGGGATGGACCACCCCGCTGGGGGAGACGGACGACTTCCGCGTGGGCCCCGGGGAGCGTCGGGTGGTCGTCGGACCGAGCGGTGTCGGCAAGTCGACGCTGCTGATGACCTTGGCGGGGCTGCTCCCGCCGCTGTCCGGGACGGTGAGCGCCGGCCCCGGGGAACTACGCGAGCACGTCTGCTACTTCGCCGACGACGCGCACGTCTTCTCCACCACCGTCCGGGAGAACCTCCATGTGGCACGCGGCGACGTCTCCGACGACGAGATGCGCGCAGCGCTCGAGAGGGTGGGGCTGGGTGAGTGGCTCGGCGGTCTGCCAGACGGGTTGGGAGAGAAGCTGACCGGTGGGGGCGGAGCGTTGTCGGGCGGTCAGCGGCGCCGACTGCTGCTGGCGCGGGCCCTGCTGCACCCGGCTCCGGTGGTGCTGCTCGACGAACCGACCGAACACCTGGATGCGGGCGATGCGGAGCGACTGCTGTCGCTCATCTGCGGTGATCTCTTCGGCGAGCGCGCCGTGGTGGTGGTGACGCACCAGGACGTGTCACGGATCGACGTGCCGGTGGTGCGGTTGTGAGACCCGAGGGTCAGCCGACGACGCGGCGGAGCTTCGCGGACAGTCGCGGCGTCAGTTCGCCCTCGGCGTCGACGCGCTCCTCCACGTAGGCGAGGTCGCCGTCGGGGACCAACCCGAACAAGCGCTTCGCTCCGCCGGTGTGTGACCCGGTCTCGGAGCGGATGGTGACGTCGGTGGTGAGATTCCACGACGTCTGAGTGAGCGGACGGCCGTAGTAGAGCTCGATGGAGCCCTCGGCATGGGTCAGCAGCAATTCGATCTCGTCGTCCTCGCTGATCCGCCAGAAGCCGGACTCCCGGAGGTCGGGCCGCACGTACGAGCCGTCGTCGTCGATGACCCAGGATCGGGCCTGCCAGACGAGGTAATTGCCGCCGTCGTGCGAGACGATGATCTGCTGACCGAACTGATAGTCGTCGCCGGTCACCGGATCGTGCCCTTCGCCCTGTCCCTCCCAGACACCGACCATCGGCAGGAGAGCGAGCAGGCCGGAATGGAGATCGGGACCCTCGCGGAGGTTGGCGGTGTCCGGAGGAACGGGCAGATCGCCGACCGGCGTCAGGTTCTTACCTGCGGTCTGCTGAGCGCGTTGCTCGGCGTCGGAGATCGCTTCGTTCCCGGAGCGCGTCATGACTCGTCGTTGACCAGTCGGTAGACGGTGTACAGCGCGAACCAGATGATCAGCAGCGAGGCCAATCCGAGCAGGATTTCAAAGAAGAGGACCACGCTGCCGATAGTACCGCGCGCCGGTGGCGTCACCGAAACGAGTCGTCCGACTGCTTCCTAGATCACAGTGGTCGCCACGCTCGCCGAATAGTGAAATCCATCAGGTATCAATAGTGCCTCAATGAGTAATTGCCAGTCTGAATCGGGAGGCATAGCGTCGTAGGGGTAGCACTCGGACCGCCGGAACGGAACGCGTCCCGACGGCCGACCGACCGAGGAGGGCACCAGTGAGCGCCACCGTCTTCTGCGGAGACGTCGACGAAGCCGTGGCCGGCATCGCCGACGGGTCCACCGTTCTGATCGGCGGATTCGGACTGGCGGGTATGCCGTTCGATCTGATCGACGCGCTGATCCGGCAGGGGGCCACAGACTTGACGGTGGTGAGCAACAATGCGGGCAACGGCGACCACGGACTCGCCGCGCTGCTCGCGGCCGGCCGGGTCAGGAAGATCCTCTGTTCCTTTCCCCGGCAGTCGGACTCCTGGGTCTTCGACCGCCTGTACCGCGCGGGCGAGATCGAGCTCGAAGTGGTGCCGCAGGGCAACCTCGCCGAACGGATGCGGGCGGCCGGTGCGGGCATCGGTGCGTTCTACTGCCCGACGGCGGTCGGCACTCCGATCGCCGAGGGCCGGGAGACCCGCGAGATCGACGGTCGGACGTATCTGCTGGAGTACCCGATCAAGGGCGACGTCGCTCTGATCGGCGCGCACCGCAGCGACCGCGCGGGCAACCTCGTCTACCGGAAGACCGCACGCAACTTCGGGCCGGTCATGGCCGCGGCCGCCGCGACCACCGTCGTCCAGGTGGACGAGGTGGTGCCGGTCGGCGGCATCGATCCGGAAACCGTCGTGACGCCCGGCATCTACGTCGACCGGGTGGTCGCGACTCCCACTCGCCGATTCGCCGTGGAGGGCGCACGATGACCGATCGACTGATTCACGCTTCCGGGGCGCTTCGGAGGGCCGACGCGCCGATGACGAAGGAGCGTCTCGCTGCGCGTATCGCCGCCGACATCCCGGCCGGCTCCTACGTCAACCTCGGCATCGGTCAGCCGACCCAGATCGCCGACCATCTCGACCCCGGCGCCGGAATCACCCTGCACACCGAGAACGGGATGCTCGGGATGGGGCCGCAGGCGACGGGTGACGATGTGGACCTCGACCTCACCAACGCGGGCAAAGTACCCGTCACCGAGTTGCCGGGCGCCTCGTACTTCCATCACGCCGACTCGTTCGCGATGATGCGGGGCGGCCACCTCGACGTATGCGTCATGGGCGCCTTTCAGGTCTCCTTCGGCGGCGACCTGGCGAACTGGAGCACCGGTGCGCCGGACGCGATCCCGGCGGTCGGCGGAGCGATGGACCTCGCGATCGGCGCCAAGCAGGTGTTCGTGATGATGACTCTGTTCGCCCGCAACGGTGATCCGAAGATCGTGCCGCAGTGCACGTACCCGCTGACCGGACTGACGTGCGTCGATCGCGTCTACACCCCGGAGGCCATCATCGACGTCGGGGACGACGGCGCACAGATCGTCGAGACCTACGGTGTCGATCCCGTGGAGCTGCTGGACCGGTTGACGTAGCTCTCGTCGGAGAGTGCGGCTGTCCGCTCAGTTCGCGCGGGTCCGCTCAGTCGCTCACCGAGCGGAAGCCGCTCGCTTGAGCGGATTCCCATTCGCGTACACCGTAGGTCGGTAGGTGCTGCTGGAGGAGCCGCACCAGCGTGCGCTTCTGAAGATGCTCCCATCGCCATCGGACGACGCCGAGGCCCAAGCCGCGAAGAGCATCCTCTCTGATCTTCTCGCGGATCACGATGTCGCCCGCGTCCTCGTCCGTGTCGATGACCTCCCTGCGGTACTTGCCGAATCCGTCGAACTCGCCGATGACCAGTCCGTCCCAGTCGTAGTCGCAGATCGCGAGATGCCCATCGGGCAAGACGTACTCCGACTGCAGCTTCGGCGCGGGGACACCGGCTTCGATCATCTGTGCCCGGCTCCACGACTCCCCGGGGTTCGCTGACAGCCCGCTCGCGAGGCTCAGTGCGAATCTGGCTCTGGCGACACCGCGCCGGGGCATCGCGAGTCGTCGTTCCAGGTCGGCTCGGGACACTCCGGCGCGTAGCGCACCGTCGAAGACCGTCAGGATCTTGGCGAAGTCGGTCTGGCTGAGCGCGACGTCGACGGCGGTGCGGGGGAGATTCGTCAGGCGCAGTCGGCCGATTTCGATGACGTCGTCGTCGGCGACCAGACCCGAATGGATCATCCGTTCCCTGGTGCTGTTGCCGCCGCCGCTCCGGCCGTTGGTGAGGTGAACGAGCCGCCGATCGGGGAGCAGCAGGTCCAGCCCGAGGATCGCCGCGGCCGACTGATGGCTGACGACTCGACCGTCGCTTTCGCGACGGGCCGCTGCGGCTCCTGCCGCCAGACATCGGAACCGATAGTGCTGACGGGCCGCTGCGCTGGGCTCGGCGGGATACGCGCTCGCCAAGGCGAAAGCGCCGCGCCCGACGTCGTAGATCCGGCGTTCTCGACGGGCCTGTCTCAGCTCCAGCTCGGTGACACCGCAGTCGAGGGCGTCGGCACGCCAGATCAGTCCGTGTTCGTCGATAGGCCACATATGAATTGGACGCAGGCGCCGACGCATCGGTTCCGTTGTTCGCGACGTGGCGGGGTATTCGCTCAGTTGAGCGGTGAACGCGCGGTGAGGGAGCGAGCGTCGGCCGGTGAACTGAGCGGATGCTGCGTAGATTGCCGCACAGACGACGAGGCCCCGGTCAGCAGCAGCGGACCGGGGCCTCGTCGAACAGCTACGCGCGAATCACTTCGCGACGGTGACGTCCTGGTTGTGGACGCCCGGCCCCTCGGGCGAGACGGTCACGTCGCCGTTGCCCTGCGAGCTCAGCGCGCGCAGAGTCCAGGTGCCCGGGGCGGCGAAGAAGCGGAAGTCGCCGGTGGCCGAGGCGACGACCTCGGCGGTGAACTCGCCGGTGCCGTCGAGCAGACGGACGAAGGCGCCCGCGACGGGGTTGCCCGAACCGTCCACGACCTGACCGGTCAGGACGGTCTCCTTCTCAGTGTCGACGCCGGCGGGGAGGGTCTGACCCTGCTTGGGTGCTGCGCACATGTCACTAGTCCTCTCAGAGACTGTCGATGGGGGAGTTTGCGGGGCGGCTCAGCGCTCGATCGGAGCGCCGACCAGCGAGCCGTACTCGACCCAGCTGCCGTCGTAGTTCTTGACGTTCTTCTTGCCGAGCAGTTCCTGAAGGACGAACCAGGTGTGGCTGGAGCGCTCGCCGATACGGCAGTAGGCGATGGTCTCCTTGGCGTCGTCGAAGCCCTTGTCCGCGTACAACGCGGTGAGATCTGCGTCGGACTTGAAGGTCCCGTCCTCGTTGGCGGTGGTCGACCACGGGATGTTGATGGCGCCCGGAACGTGACCGCGCTGCTGCGCCTGCTCCTGCGGCAGGTGCGCCGGAGCGGCGATCTTGCCGGAGAACTCGTCGGGGCTGCGGACGTCGACGAGGTTCTTGGAACCGATCGAGTCGATCACCTCGTCGCGGAAGGCGCGGATCGAGTTGTCGGCGGCCTGGGCGACGTAGTCGGTGGCCGGGCGGGTCACAGCGTCGGCGCTGAGCGGACGGCCGTCGAGCTCCCACTTCTTGCGGCCGCCGTCGAGCAGACGGACGTCCTTGTGACCGTAGATCTTGAAGTACCAGTACGCGTACGCGGCGAACCAGTTGTTGTTTCCGCCGTACAGGACGACGGTGTCGTCGTTCGCGATCCCGCGCTCGCTGAGCAGTGCGGAGAAGCGCTCGGCGTCCAGGAAGTCGCGACGCAGGCCGTCCTGCAGGTCCTTACGCCAGTCGAGGCGGATGGCGCCCGGGATGTGGTTGCTGTCGTAGATCGAGGTGTCCTCATCGACCTCGACGAACACGACCTTGTCGGTGTTGAGGTTCTCTTCAGCCCAGTCAGCGCTGACGAGCACATCGGAGCGTGCCATATTTCGGTTCCTTTCGAAATGATCACCGCGCGCGGCGTGAGGCCGCGCCAGACGGCGAGTTCGTCGCACTGGGCGACGGGTGTTCCGGGCCGGGGACGGCGGTCGTCTGCGACGAGACGGTGGAGGATGCGGCTGAGATCGTCAGCGGTGCATCACGCCCGGTGCGTCACCGGCAAGCGACAGCAGCAGTCGACGACGCGACAGAGGTCGATCGCCAGTCGGCGGGTGAGCATCAGCCCACGTCGGTGCTGCATGGACCCGACCCTACAACAGAAATCAGGGCCTGCTCGGGAGCGGTTTCGCGTAGTCGACGGCGCGCACCGACACCGGTCCGGTCTCGCTGACGGCCACAAGGTCGCTTCCCCTGCTCAGGGCATGTTTCGCGGTGGTTCCCCAGGCCATCTGGAGGGCCGGAAGAGTGGTTGAAAACCTTTTTAATACCGCTGATCGAAATTCCTCTGGGACGTCGGCGGAGTAGTGCTCCTCGGGTCCGGTGTAGAAGTCGGTGGCTTCGATGCGGACACGGCCGTCGACCACCGACACGCGAGCCTTCACGCTCACCTTGACCTTCGGCGCGGTGTACTTCGCGGCCGACGGGGGATAGCCGTTCTGCGTCTCCGGCGAGCCGGGCAGAGGGACGGTTCCGCTCAGCATGATGCCCTCGGTGCGCTCGAGCAGGCCGTCGCCCGGCCCGCCGCCGCCCACTTTGTCCTCGGGAGCCGGGGTGTTGATGTAGAGATCGACGATCCCCATCAGGCGTCCGAGGGTGGGGGAGTTGATTCGTGTCTCGGTCCGCATCGACTGCGCCCGCAGCTCCGTCCGCGGGCCCAGATCGCCGGTGGGGCCGAGGTCGGTGCTCTGCAGCCGAGCGTCGACTGTCGAGGTGCACACCGGCACGCCGGAGCAGCCCTCGATCGGGACGCCGTCGGCGCTGATCAGCACCGAGCTGAAGTTCCCCTCAGAGCGGTGCGCGAGGAACGGGAAGCCGGCCATGATCACATCCGGTTCGAAGGGGACTCCGGGTGAGGCCTGGACGGCGCGTGCGAGGCGGTGCTCGGCGCGGGACGCCGCGAAGTCGTCGGCGATCAGCGCCAGGACGCCCACGACGACGAGGACGACTGCGATCCAGGCACCGATTCGCAGGTACCGGCGGGACGCGGGTTTCGGGGGGTCGTGGGCGGTGAGGAGCATCGGCGCTATTCTGTCATCTGATAACCGGGTGCTGCGACCAGCGTCGATCGACAGCCCACAGTGCTGAGGCCACGACGAGATCGGAGTGGTGTGTGGACCTGTTGCTGCTGACCGAAGAGCAAACTGCCGAAGCCGTCCTGGGATCGCTCTCCCTGCTGTCCCATCAGGTGGCCGTGCTGCCTGCCCAGACGTCCTCGCTGGTGCAGCTGGGCGAACCACAGGTGATCCTGGTGGACGCGCGCAGCGATCTCGCGGGTGCGAGAACCATGTGCCGGCTGGTGTCGGACACCGGCACCGCCCCGGTGGTGGCCGTCGTCGGCGAGGGCGGACTGGTCGCGGTGAACGCCGATTGGGGCGTCGACGACTTCCTGCTGCCGACCACCGGACCCGCGGAGCTCGACGCCCGGCTGCGCCTGGTGTCGACGCGCGTGACCGGTGGCGTGGACGAGCAGCCGGACAAGGTGACGCTGGGCGAGTTGGTGATCGATGAGTCCACCTACACGGCCCGATTGCGGGGCAAGCCGATCGATCTCACGTACAAGGAGTTCGAGCTGCTGAAGTTCCTCGCGCAGAACGCGGGCCGGGTCTTCACCCGAGCCCAACTGCTGCACGAGGTGTGGGGTTACGACTACTTCGGCGGCACCCGCACAGTCGACGTCCACGTCCGGCGTCTGCGAGCCAAACTGGGCAGTGATCACGAGTCACTGATCGGCACGGTGCGCAACGTCGGCTACAAGGCGGTGCGGCCGACGCGCCGGGGCGACCGCGACGGCGGCGACACCGCCGGCGACGACACCGAGCAGGACGAGACAGGGTAGGACGAGTGGTCGCCGGCTGCCGATACATTGGACTGTGATGAATGAGCAGATCCGGCACCGCGTCGTCTCCGACTCCCTGACCGCCGACGACTCGGCGTTCGCGCGCGAGGTGTGCGAACGCGCCGAACGCGTCGACGGTATCGCGCCGCTCGCCGAGCAGGCGCGCCTCGCGATCGACTCGGGGGCGGACCTGCATGTCCTCACCGATCATGGATACGCCAACGTCCTCGCGGCGCGCGACGGCGGCGCGGCGATAGTGGAAGCGGTGGTGGACCCCGACCACCGGGGCCACGGGGAGGGTCGTGCTCTCGTGGACGCCGCCCTGACCGCCGCCGGCGATCTGCCGGGCTCGGAACCGCCGCAGGTGTGGGCGCACGGCGACCTGCCCGCGGCCGCCGCCGTCGCCGCGGCACTCGGTCTGGTCCGTGCCCGCGAACTGCTGCAACTGCGCAGGCCCGTGGCACAGCCGCTGCCCGATCTCCCCCGGCGCGAGGACATCGCGCTGCGTACGTACGCGGGACCGTCCGACGACGCGGAGATCCTCCGGGTGAACAACGACGCCTTCTCCTGGCACCCGGAGCAGGGCGGATGGACGCTGCGCGACATCGCCGCCCGCACCGGCGCGGACTGGTTCGATCCCGACGGTGTATTCCTGGCGTTCGACGCCGCCGACCCGGACGTCCTGCTGGGATTCCACTGGACGAAGATCCATCCCGCCGCCGACGGAGCCGCGCCCCTCGGCGAGGTGTACATCGTCGGCGTCGACTCCGCCGCGCAGGGCCGTGGCCTCGGCGCGCTGCTGACGCTCGCCGGCCTGCGCTATATGGCCGACCTGCGCCCCGGCGGCCGCGGGCTCGACGAAGTGGAGTTGTACGTCGAGGGCGACAACTCTGCGGCGTTGCGCACGTATTCGCGGCTCGGATTCACCCGGTACACCGCCGACATCGCCTATCGCCGGGGCTGAACCCGGCGTCAACCAGCCGTTCATTTTCGTGCCCGGACTGTTACCCGGGCCGTCACTCGCCGGTCGCTCTGTCCTAACCGGGCGTCGATAGTTTCGCCTCGATACCTGAACAGATCGAAAGGCACCCCGACTCCCATGAGCGCGTCACCGAAGCTCGTCCGCACCGCAGGCGCCGCCGTTGCCGGCATCGCCGCGGCCTCCCTCGTCCTCACCGCGTGCGGTGACGGCGACTCCTCGTCCGGCACCGTCACCGGTGAAGGGTCCACGGCCCAGCAGAAGGCCATGGAGCACTTCTCGCAGGTCCTCACCGACAACGGCGGCGTCATCCTCGACTACACGGGCTCCGGCTCCGGCGACGGAATCAAGAAGTTCATCTCGGGCGACGTCGACTTCGCCGGCTCCGACTCGCCGCTCAAGCCGGCTGAGGCCGCCGACGCCAAGAGCCGGTGCTCGGGCAACGAGGCCTGGCACCTGCCGCTGGTCGCGGGGCCGGTCGCGATCGCGTTCAACCTTCCCGGTGTGGAGAAGCTGAACCTCAACGCGCCCGTACTCGCGAAGATCTTCGACTCCAAGATCGCCAAGTGGAACGATCCCGCGATCGCCGCGCTCAACCCGGGCGTCAAGCTCCCGGCCACGACCATCGTGCCGGTGCACCGCAGCGACAGCTCCGGCACCACCGACAACTTCACGCGCTACCTGAACACCGCCGCACCGGCCGACTGGCCGTACGAGCACAGCAAGGAGTGGGCCGGCCACGGCGGCTCGGGTGCCTCGAAGTCGACCGGCGTCGGCGACACGGTCAAGAAGACCGAGGGCTCGATCAGCTACGTCGAGTGGGGTTTCGCCACCGAGAACGAGCTGAGCGTGGCGGCCGTCGACTTCGGCGCCGGACCCACTCAGCTGACCAAGGACACCGCCGCGAAGGCTCTCGACGCGGCTCAGTTCGTGGACCCGTCCAGCAAGAACCTGGTGGTCGACACCGACGCCCTCTACCGACTCAAGGAGACCGGCGCCTACCCGCTGGTGCTCACGACCTACGAGATCGTGTGCTCCACCGGCTACTCGGACTCGGCGGTCTCCGACAACCTGAAGTCCGCGTTCACCACGATCCTGGACAAGGGCCAGGACGGCCTCGACAAGCTCGGTTACGTCCCGCTGCCTGAGGCCTTCCAGGCCAAGCTGCGCGGAACGATCAACGCGCTGTGACTCGCTCGGACACTCCCGTGACCTCCCGCGCAGATGCCGACGGGGACCCGGCCGTGTCCGAAACGCCCGTGGTCGGCGGAACCCCGTCGCCGCGGGCGGCCGGTGAGCGATCGCTGACTGCCGAGTCGGGCCCCGCGTCCGGCTCGGCGGTCAGCCGTCTCGGCGACCGCGTCATGTCGTCGCTCGCCACCGGCTCGGGCCTGTTGGTCTCGATCGTCATCGGGCTGATCGCGCTGTTCCTGCTCATTCAGGCGGTCCCTGCGCTCGCGAAGAACACCGTCGGCTTCTCCACATACACCGGGTCGTGGGTGGTGGCGGGCAGTGAGATCAAGTTCGGCATCCCCCAGCAGCTCTACGCGACGGTGCTGGTGTCGGTGATCGCACTGGTGATCGCGATGCCCGTGGCGCTCGGCGTGGCACTGTTCGTCAGCGAGTACGCGCCCAAGCGGCTCGCGACGGTGATCGCGTACGTCGTCGACCTGCTGGCCGCGATCCCGTCGATCGTGTACGGCCTGTGGGGAATCCTGGTGCTCGGTCCGGCGATGGTGGGGCCGAACCAATGGCTGGTCGATCACCTCGGCTTCCTCCCGTTCTTCCGGCAGCCGGCGAACGTCGCGAACATGTCGACCGGCGGCACCCTCCTCACCGCGGGCATCGTGCTGGCGATCATGATCCTGCCGGTGATCACCGCGGTCACCCGCGAGGTCTTCGCGCAGACGCCGCGAAACCAGCGTGAGGCCGCCCTGGCCCTCGGCGCCACCCAGTGGGAGGTCGTGCGATACGCGGTCCTGCCCTTCGGCCTCTCCGGCTACATCAGCGGCGCCATGCTCGGACTGGGCCGTGCGCTGGGCGAGACGATGGCGCTGCTGCTGATCATCTCCACGGCCGGACCGATCAACTTCAACCTGATGGAGAGCGGTCAGACGCTGGCGACCGTGATCGCGAACAACGCGGCCGAATTCGACTCGCCGATCAAGACCGGCGCCTACATCTCAGCCGGTCTGGTCCTGTTCGTCTTGACCTTCCTCGTGAACGCCGCGGCCCGCGGTGTGATCGCGCGCAGGGTTCGAGGCTGAGGAATCACGATATGGAACTGACACAACTCTCGCCGCGCCGGAAGGTCGCCGACACGACCGTGCGCGGCGCGGTGATCGCCGCGGTGGCCGTGGCGGTGCTTCCGCTCGGCTGGCTGGTGTACACGCTGATCGCCCGCGGCATCGGACCGGTGCTCGACATCGACTGGTGGACGCGATCGGAACGCTACGGCGGCGCGGCCAACGCGATCGTGGGGACGCTCGTACAGACGGCGATAGCGGCGGCCGTCGCGATCCCCTTGGGCGTGCTCGTCGCCGTCTATCTCGTGGAGTACGCGGACACCGGGAAGAGGCGCGGACGGTTCTCGCTCGTGCGCGTCACCACCTTCATGGTCGACGTGCTCTCGGGTGTGCCGTCGATCGTCGCCGCGTTGTTCATCTACGCGGTCTGGCGGACCACCCTCGATCTTCCTCGTTCCGGCTTCGCGGTGGCGCTGGCGCTGGTGCTGCTGATGGTGCCGCTGGTGGTCCGGTCCACCGAGGAGATGCTCAAGATCGTCCCGCAGGACCTTCGCGAGGCCGCATACGCGCTCGGCATCCCGAAGTGGAAGACGATCCTTCGGGTGGTGCTGCCCACGGCGATGTCGGGGATCATCACCGGGATCATGCTGGCGGTGGCCCGCGTCATGGGCGAGTCGGCTCCGGTGCTGATCCTGGTCGGCGCCACCCGGGCGATGAACCCGAATCCGTTCTCCGGCAACCAGCAGTCGTTGCCGCTCATGATGCTGCAGGAATACAACAAGGGGCCCAGCGGCTACGAGACCGTCTGGGGCGCCGCGCTGACGCTGGTGATCGCCGTCGCGATCGTCTACGTGCTCGCACGAGTGCTGTCACGGTTCACCGGGCCCCGAATGGAGAGAAGCTAGACATGGCCAAGAGTCTGACCATCGAGGATCTGAACGTCTACTACGGCGACTTCCACGCAGTGAAGGATGTCTCCCTGACGATCGCGCCGAAGTCGGTGACCGCCTTCATCGGTCCGTCGGGGTGCGGTAAGTCCACCGTCCTGCGCACACTCAACCGGATGCACGAGGTGACGCCAGGGGCGTACACCACCGGGTCGGTGAAGCTCGACGAACTCGACCTGTACGGCAGGGGTGTGGACCCGGTGGGGGTGCGAACCACCGTGGGCATGGTGTTCCAGCGGGCGAATCCGTTCCCGACCATGTCCATTCGCGACAACGTGGTGGCGGGGCTCAAACTGGCGGGCGTGCGTGACAAGGCCAGACTCGACGACGTGGCCGAGGCCAGCCTGCGCGGGGCCAACCTGTGGAACGAGGTCAAGGATCGGCTCGACAAGCCGGGCGGCGGACTGTCCGGCGGCCAGCAGCAGCGGCTGTGCATCGCGCGGGCCATCGCGGTGTCACCGCAGGTGCTTCTGATGGACGAGCCGTGTTCGGCGCTCGACCCGATCTCGACCCTCGCGATCGAAGATCTGGTGGCCGAGCTGAAGAACAATTACACGATCGTGATCGTCACGCACAACATGCAGCAGGCGGCGCGGGTGAGCGATCAGACCGCGTTCTTCAATCTCGCCGGTGCGGGACGGCCCGGGGAACTGGTGGAGGCCGGCGCCACCGCCGACATGTTCTCGAATCCGGTTCGGAAGGAGACCGAGGACTACATCTCGGGACGGTTCGGATGACGGTGCGCGTGCGCGCCCGGTACGGCTCTCGAGGCAGCATCCCCCGGATCTGACATCGACCGGTCGGATCTCACACCGACGGATACGACGGCGACCCCGGCCACTCTCCGCAGATAGTGGCCGGGGTTGCCTTTTGCCTAGCCGGTGACTACGGTCACCACGGAACAGTTTCGATCAATTGATCAACTTCGAGGGCAGATGGCGCGACTGACGGTGGAACAGCGGCGCGAAGCAGCGATCGACGCCGCGATGCGGGTGATCGCCCGCGACGGCGTCGAAGCCGCCACTACGCGTCGGATCGCTCTGGAGGCCCAGGTCGGACAGTCGAGCCTGTTCTACGCCTTCGCATCCCGCGACGATCTGCTCGCCGCGGTCGTCGAGACCGGGATCGCGCAAGAGCTGGCCGGCATGGGCGAATGGCTCCGCGAGGCGTCGGCGATGTTCACCACCTCCCAGATGAACATCGCGGATGTCGCGCGGGCCGCATTCGACTCCTTCATGCACGACCTCATCGAGAATCGGGACCGCGAATACGCGTTGGTGGAGCTGGCGCTCTACGCCCGACGAACCGAAGGTCTGGAGCACCTCGCCGAGAGTCTTTACCGCGGCTACAACGAGCTCGTCTCCGGACTGCTCGTGGTCGCGGCCGAGACCACCGGTGTCACGTGGACGCTCCCGGCCGAGGAATTGGCCACGATCGTCGTGGCCATGACCGACGGCATGACTCTCAGCTATCTGTCCACCGGCGACCGTGAAGCGGTCCGACGGATCGCGGACGGCGGTGTGCAGCTGCTGCTGGGTTACGTCGCGCAGTGACCCGTGCGCTGCGGGAGCGCCGGGAGAAGAACAGAATCGGGGATCAGATGTTCTCAGGAAGACGCGCGTTGCGCCGGACCGCGGCCGCGGTCGCCGCGGCGACCGTGCTACTCGCCGCGGTCGGGACGGTGGGCGAATCCGCCGCGGCACAGCCAGTCCACGTCGGCGGCGGGGTGTCGCAGGCGTATCTGACCGACGCGCGGCCGGGTACCGCGCTGACACTCGTCGACGACGCGGGCAATCGTGCGGGCTCGGGCGTCGCCGATTCGCTCGGATCGTTGATCGTGCGCGACCTGCAGCCGGGGCGCTACCGCTTCGTCGGGGCCGGGATCAAGAGCGCGCCGGTCGAGGTGACCGGCAAGGACTCTCCGCCGCCCGCGCCGTCGCTGTACGGGCAGACCCTTCACGAAGGGCTCAACTACATCACGATGCGCGACGGGGTCTCGCTCGCCGCCACGGTTCGGCTGCCGTACGGCAAGAAGCTCTCGGACGGGCCCTTTCCGACCGTGATCGAGTACTCCGGCTACCAGAACGCCGCACCGGACGACCTGGTGGTCGGCGCGGTCGGGGAGAAGGTCGGCCTGAAGGACCCGCAGGCCCCCGACACCTCCGTGATCGTCGGCTCGACGCTGGCGACGCAGATGCTCGGCTTCGCCTCGGTGAGCCTTCAGATGCGGGGAAGCGGTTGCAGTGGAGGAGACTTCGGCCTCTTCGACAATGTCGCGGCGTTCGACGCGTACGACGCGATCGAGACCGTGGGACGCCAGCGATGGGTGTCGGGGCATCGCGTCGGCATGGTCGGCATTTCGTTCTCCGGCATCTCGCAGATGTTCGCCGCGGGTACGCGACCACCCCATCTGGCCGCGATCGCGCCGATGAGCACCACCGATGACCTGTACTCCACCGGTCTGCCGGGCGGCATCTACAACAAGGGTTTCGCGAACTCCTGGCTCCGCGAACGGGTGCAGCAGGCGCAACCCGGGCCGGCAGGCGGACAACCGTGGGTGCGGGCGCGCATCGAGGGCGGCGACAAGACCTGTGCGAACAATCAGAAGCTCCGCCGTCAGACGCAGAACGTGTTCAAGCTGATCCGCGACAACCCGACGCGTGCGGCGAAGGTGTACCAGGAACGCTCGATCCCGGACTGGGCCGACCGCATCGACGTCCCGGTGTTCCTGGTCGGTGCCGCACAGGACGAGCAGACCGGACCCAACTGGGTCAATCTGATCAAGCATCTCGATCACAACCCGAACGTCTGGGTCAACATCATCAACGGGCATCACTTCGATTCGCTCGGACCGCAGATCCTCTCGCGCTGGGCGGAGTTCCTGCAACTGTTCGTCGCGAACCAGGTGCCGCACACGCCGCCGAACATGCAACCGCTGGGCACCGTCGTGTTCCCGGCGGCCACCAATGCACCCGGCCAGCAGATCCCGCCGGTGCGCTTCAGCGATTCGCGCACCGTCGCCGCTGCGAAAGCTCGTTTCAAGGCGCAGACGCCGCGACTGTGGGCGCTCTTCGACAACGGCGGTGGCGCAGCCGGTCCCGGCGGGCTCTCGTCGGCGTGGCAGCGATCGCTGTCCGCGTGGCCCACGAGCACCGAGCGGATGTTCCTGAACGACAAGGGCCGGCTCGGTTCCCGGCCCGCCGGCGGAACCGTGTCGTTCGCACCGAATCCGCTCAACCGGCCGCTGAACACGCTCAAGAACGCCTCCACCGACACGGCGGCGGCCTGGGGCATCCACCCGGACTACGATTGGCGTCCCGCACCGGGCCGCAGCGGGCTGGGCTTCATCAGCGCTCCGCTTTCCCGTGACAAGGTGGTTCTCGGGAACGGTTCGGTGACCCTCCGGCTGAAGAGCACGGCGAAGGTCACCGATCTGCAGGTCACGGTCTCTGAGGTGAACGGCAGGGGACAGGAGACATCGGTCGGGACCGGTGTGCTGCGCTCGAGCTTCCGCGGCGACGGCACCGCCCCCGATTTCACCACTCAGACGCCGCTGGCCGACGGATTCAACCAGATCACGATCCCGATCAACCCGTTGATGCACGGGTTCCGAAAGGGCTCACGGATCCGGGTCACGGTCTCCGCACCCGGCGGCGACCTTCCCTCATGGCAGTTCAGCACGCCTGCCACCGGCGGCAAGGTGATCGACACCGTCGACCTGAGCAAGTCGTACGTCACGATCCCGGTGATCGCGGGCGAGGTGCCCGGCGCCGGACCGGATTGCGGCTTCCTGCGCGGTTCGGCCTGCCGCGCCTACAAGCCGGCCTTCAACGGCGGCTGATCGCGCGGAGTGCATTCGTGCGCGAAAGCGCCCTCCGGCTCCGCTGATGCGGATCGCCGGAGGGCGCTTTCGTCGGGTCAGCTCGCCTCGAGCAGTTGTTCGGGAGTCTTCCCGGTGGCTTGGAAGACGACGCGGCGGGCGATGAGGACCGCGTGGTCGGCGAACCGCTCGTAATAGCGGCCCAGGAGAGTGACGTCGACCGCTGCGGCGACACCATGCGACCACTCGCGGTCCATCATGACGGTGAACAGATGGCGGTGCAGATCGTCCATCGCGTCGTCGTCGTCCATCAGGGTCAGCGCGTCGTGGTAGTCCTGGTTCTCGAGCACGCGGCGTGCGTTCTGCGCGAGCTCGACGGCGAGCCGGCCCATCTCCTCGAAGTACCCCGCGACCTCGTCCGGCAGGACCTTGGCGGGGTGGCGGCGGCGCGCGACCTTCGCCACGTGCAACGCCAGCGCCCCCATCCGGTCGATCTCGGACACCAGCTGGAAGCCGCTCACCACCGAGCGCAGATCACCCGCGACCGGCGCCTGGAGCGCCAGCAGCTGAAAAGCCTGATCCTCTGCCTCGGCCGACTTCTCGGCGACCGAGTCGTGGTTGGAGATCACTTCTTCGGCCAGTTCGAGATCGCCCTCGAGCAGTGCCTGGGTGGCCTGAGCCATCGCCGCACCCACCTCGTCGACCATGTCGCCGAGAGCCTTGTTCAGTGCAGCCATCTGCTCCTGATAAGCGTCACGCATGCAACCCAGCTTACGTAAACCGGCCGGCCTCGCCCTTCACCGACGGTGAAGTCGGCGTGAACACTCGGCGCGCAGGTTGTCGCAGCGGTGGCCGACGGGCTACGCGCAGGTCGTGTCGCCTGCGTTGGTGACCGAGAGGTCGTTGGGCAGGTCGCTGTTATCGGTGTTGGCCGGCAGTTCGCCGACGGAGAGCACCGAACCGGCGGTCGGGACCGAACCGATGGTCTGCGTGCCGCCGAAGTCGGACCCGACGATCACCTCGACGCCGGCCTTCACCGTGCTGTCCTCCTGGATCTGCGCTCCGGGGAACATCTTCGCGATCGTCGCCGCGGAGTCCTTCTCGCCCGGACCGTAGCGGACGACCGTGTCGGTCCGCTTCTCCGAGGAGTCGGCGATGCCGGACACGTCGATGCCCTGACGGACCAGTTCCTCCATCACGGACCCCGCGACGCCCGACTCGTCGGTGCCGTTGAGCACGCGCACGCTCATGTTGGACGCGTGCTGAGCGGTGAGTTCGGTCCTCGGCGCCGGGGGCTTCGGGGAAGCGGAGGGCTTCTTGGTGCTCGACGGCTTGGCCTTCTTCTCGCCGGGCAGCGGCTTGTCGTCGATGATCGCGTTGAAGATCGCGTCGATGTCGTCCATCCGCGGGATCTCGTTGTTCTGTCCGTCGGTGGACGTGCCCGAGGTCGGAATGGTCAGGAACGTGACACGCCCGGCTTCCATGCCCTGCATCGACTCGGCGAGCTGGATCAGCGAGTCGGTGTCGACGTTGTCGACGTAGCTGTTGGCGATGAACGAGCGCGCCACCTTGTTGAGCTTCGACGGGTTCGACAAGACGTCGCCCGACAGCGACGACCGCAGCAGCGACGACATGAACAGCTGCTGCCGCTTGATGCGACCGTAATCGCCGTTGCCCTCCGCGGAGATGTGCCGAGCGCGGACGTAGTTGAGGGCCTGGCGGCCGGTGAGCTTCTTGGTGCCGGCCTTCTTGAGGATGGTCCCCAGCTCGTAGTCGTAGAGCGGGACGGTCGAGCACACCTGGACTCCGCCGACCGTGCGGACCACGTCCTCGAACCCGGAGAAGTCCATCGCGATGAAGTGATTGATGTTCAGCCCGCTGATCTGCGTGAGCGTCTTCACCAGGCAGTTGGGGCCGCCGTCGGCGTAGACGCCGTTCAGCTTCACCGAACTCGCGGCCTCGAGCGTCCCGGAGTACTTCTGCGTCGAGTTGTCCCAGTTCTGGCATTCGGGACGGTCGACGGCGAGGTCGCGAGGCCACGACACCGCGACCACCCGGCTGCGGTCGGCGGGGATGTTGACCAGCAGGACGGTATCGGAGCGGGCGCCCTCGACGACGTCGGCGTCGCCCGCGCCGAGCTTGGAGTTCTTTCCCGCGCGGGTGTCGGTGCCGACGATCAGGTATGTCTCGTCGCCGGTCTGATCGCCCGGTTTGCGGACGTTGGAGTTCTCCGGGTCCAGGGCGTTGACGATGTTCCAGCCGCCGTTGATGCTGCGCATCATGTTCCATGCGTAGCCGGTGCCGACCAGCGACAGCACGCAGGCGAGGCCGAGCAGGATGCGCCCGGTGTTGGTGGCGATTCGCGTCGTGCGTTCCTTGCCGGTGGGCTTCGTCCGGCGACCGCCGCGCACGCGGGACAGCGCCGCGGTCAGATCGGGAGTCGGCTCCAGCGGGCGCTTGCGAGTCGGTTCGCCGTTGCCGGGATCGGTCGACGCGCCGCTCGCGGCGGCACCCGCGGCGGCCGCCGGGCTGCGAGGAGGCGCTGGCGCCGGAGTGGCAGCCGGAGGCGGGGGGACGGACGGGCGTTGCGCTCGGGACTCCTGAGACAAGCGCGCGGCCGTAGTGGTGTCTGAGAGGTCGACCGCCGACGAATCGGCGACCGGCGGGATCATCGCCGTGACCTCGGAGGCCGTCGGGTCGTCAGTGCTCGTCCGGGACGGCTGTGCGGGCGGGGCCGGCGGCTGCGGACGTTGTTGCGGCGCCGGGCGAGGGCTCGGCTGCGCGCGGCGCGGGGGCTGCGGCTGTGCGGCCCGTGCCGGCCCGGAGGCGGTCTCGTCCACCCCCATCTGCTCCATCAACTGGCGGACGGTCAGCCGGCCCCGCGGACGGACGTATCCCTCGCGGGACGACGGCTCCCGCAGACCCTCGGCGCGCTGACCGGCCGCACCGGGCTGTGACGGAGCGGCGTCGCCGAACCGTTCGCGGAAGTCGTAGGCACCGGATGTCCGGCCCGCCCGACGGGGTCGCCGGGGCTGTGCCGACTCGTCGTCATCGGGCTCGGGAGAGCCTGGGCGGTCAGAACTCACAGTGCTTCTTTCGTATGCGGCAGTGGTCTCGCAGTGGTCGCCGGGCAGGCCCGGAGTGCACACGCCACGCGTGCTCGGCACATCTTAATGCCGAGACCTGAGAACTCTCTGCGGTGCGCCCCGTCGGCGAGGGCTCAGCCGCCCGAGTGCATGATCTCGGCACCCTCGGGGACGACGTCCTCTTCGGGGTCGTCGAGCCATCCTTCGGGCAGCGCCACCGACGCGGGCGAACCCTGGCGGCCCCGCGGGCCATGACCGTCAGCGGGAAAGGGGACGTCGGAGGGCAGCTCGGCGACGAGTTCGCGCAGGTCGTCGAGGGTTTTCACCAGAGAGAGCGAGGAGCGCAGGTCGGAGCCGGCTGGGAAGCCGCGCAGATACCAGGCGACGTGCTTGCGAATCTCCCGCATGCCCTTGTCCTCGCCGTGGTGCGAGGCGAGCAGTTCGCCGTGCCGGATCATGATTTCGCCCACTTCGCCGAGGTCGGGCGGAGTGGGCGCATTCACACCGGCCAACCGTGCTGACAGCTCGGCGAACAGCCACGGGCGGCCGAGACAGCCGCGGCCGATGACCACGCCGTCGCAGCCTGTCTGCTCCATCATGCGGACGGCGTCCTCGGCCTCGAAGATGTCGCCGTTGCCGAGCACGGGCACGGTGGTGACATGCTCCTTCAGGCGCGCGATCTCGTCCCACGCCGCCGTGCCCGAGTAGCGCTGCGATGCGGTTCGGGCATGCAGCGCCACGGCTTGGGCGCCTTCCTCGGCGGCAATCCGTCCGGCGTCGAGATGCGTGTGGTGCTCATCGTCGATGCCGATGCGGAACTTGACGGTGACCGGGATGTCGGTGCCCTCGGTGGCGCGCACGGCGGCGGCGACGATGTTGCGGAACAAGCGTCGCTTGTAGGGGATCGCCGACCCGCCGCCCTTGCGGGTGACCTTCGGGACCGGGCAGCCGAAGTTCATGTCGATGTGGTCGGCGAGATCCTCGTCGACGATCATCTTGGCCGCGCGGTAGGTGTATTCCGGATCGACCGTGTAGAGCTGCATCGATCGCGGTGACTCGCTCGGATCGAAGGTCGTCATGTGCATCGTGACCGGATGCCGCTCCACGAGCGCCCGCGCCGTGACCATCTCGCAGACGTAGAGGCCGGAGACGGTTCCGGTCCGTGCGAGTTCGAGCTCACGGCAGAGCACGCGGAAGGCCACGTTGGTGACGCCGGCCATCGGTGCCAGCACCACCGGGCTGTTCAACTCGATCGACCCGATCCGCAGCGGGGTGCGATCAGTGGACGGACGCTGGAGAGACGACGGCGCACCGGCGCCCTCGGAGGTCTCCGAAGGCGCCGGTGCAGTCAGTGCGGTGGTACTCAGGATGCTTGCTTCTCCCGCTTGGCCGCCTCGCGAGCGAGCGCGCGGTCGCGCATCTCCTCGAAGCGGGTCGCGTCCTTGTCGAGCTGGTCGAGGAAGGCCGCGAGCTCGTCGCGGGTCTTCTCGCCGGCGGGGCTGAAGTCGTTTCGCTCGAAGACGTTCCATTTCCGGAGAACCGGCTGGACGACCTCTTCGAGGTGCTGGCGCAGATCGTAGATGCCGTGCTTGGCCATCAGCACGCCGTGGCGCCGGAAGTTCGGCATACCCGCTCCGGGCATCTGGAAGTTGGTGACGATGTCGGTGACCGCGCGCAATGTCTGGTCGGGCGCCAGATCCATGCCGGCCCCGCAGATGTTGCGGTAGAAGATCATGTGCAGATTCTCGTCGGCGGCGATGCGCTGCAGCATCCGGTCGGCGATCGGATCGTTGCACGCCTTACCGGTGTTGCGGTGGCTCACGCGGGTCGCGAGTTCCTGGAAGGTGACGTACGCGACCGAGTGCAGCAGCCCGATCTCCTCGCCGTTCGCCTTCATCTCGTCGGCGCGGTCCGCAGCCGCGAGCATCGGATCGTAGCCGTTGGTCATGTGGATCATGCGCGCCTCTTCGAGGGCCACCGGGTCGACGCCGCGGGTCACGACCAGGTAGTCGCGCATCACGATGCCGTGACGGTCCTCCTCGGCGGTCCAGCGACCGACCCAATGGCCCCAGGCGGAGTCCATCGAGAAGTTCTCGGCGATCACGCGGTGGTACGAGGGCAGGTTGTCCTCGGTCAGCAGGTTGGTGATCATCGCGGCCTTGGCGACCTCGTCGAGCTGCGAGTCCTCGGGCTCGTAGTCCCTGCCGCCCAGAGCCGCGTAGTTCTTGCCCTCGTCCCACGGCACGTAGTCGTGCGGGTTCCAGTCGCGTGCCGTCTTGAGGTGGCGATTGACGTTGGCCTCTGCCGTCGGCTCCAACTCCTTGAGGAGTTCGAGTTGTGTGAGTTGACGTGCCATCGGTGTTCCTCTGGTCGGGTTCAGGTCGTGTCGGGTCGCGGCCGAGCACCGCCGCGACGTGCCCGACATGCATATTCGGACTCCAGGCTACGTCACATGGACGCATGCCCCAAGTCTCCGCGCGCCCTGTGGGGGCGCTGAGAAACCGCAGCCCTCGGTGCGTAGATCGTCTGCCCGGGGCAGATCCGTTAACGTGCGGCCCGGTGGGTTACGTCACCGTAGGTTACCGCGAGGTCGGTAGTGAGGAGCGGTCGAAACGCCGGTCACCGCCGACCGAACATCGGGCCGGTCTTCTCCAGCCACCGGCGTCCGGCGTCGTCGAGCGTGCCCAGTTCGGCGGCGCGGTCACACCACGCCAGAGCCATCTGAGCGAACTCCATCGGGTTGTAGACGTCCTCCTCGCAGCTCCACAGCCCGTCGCCCGCGTAGGTGAGGATGGTGATGTTGGTGGCCGTGAACACCGAACCGTCGCCCGGATCGATCATCGGGTTGTCGATCTCGCAGATCACTCGGCCGGTCGCCGGATCGGCGACGTGCCAGAGCGACGGGTACTCGGCCATGTGGCTTCCGGGGAACGAGTGCATCGTCTTGTTCACCCAGGTGCGGATCGCCTCGCGGCCGTCGAATCGGCCGTAGGCGTGCTCGATGTACGTCGCGTCGACGGTGAACTGATCGGCCCATCGATCCCAGTCCTTACTGATCGCCACATCGGCGACGGTCTGCTGGAACTGAGCGAACGCGGTGTCGAGCTCGTCTGCGGAGAAGGATGCGGTCATGTCGGCCGATGGTAGGGGCGGGCCGCGGCGGACGGCCGTCATTCGGCGGGGATAGGCGCACATCTGATCTCCACGCCGCGCAGGTAGCATTCGGCGCGAACGGCAGTCACCTGGTGAAACGGCGGAGGAATGTTCGGAATCGGCGACGACATCGCGGGCTACCGCGTCCAAGCGGTGCTCGGCGCCGGAGGGATGGGCGAGGTCTATGAGGCGGCCCACCCGCGCCTGCCGCGCAGCGATGCGATCAAAGTGCTCCGGTCGGCACACGGCTCCGATCCGGTGGTGCGCCGGCGGTTCGAACGCGAGGCCGATCTGATGGCGCCGTTGACGCACCCGAACCTCGTGCGCGTCTACGACAGGGGCGGATTCGGCGACGTCCTGTGGATCGCGATGGAACTCGTGCCGGGCACCGATGCGTCGAAGATATCGAAGGCGTCGCCCGCCGGGATGGATCCGCGGCTGGTCGTCAACATCGTCAACGGCGTGGCCGCCGGCCTCGACGTCGCCCATCGTCACGGTGTACTCCACCGTGATGTGAAGCCTGCGAACATCCTGATCACCCCCGGCGGAGATCCGGTGAACCCGGAGGCGGTCAAAGTGACCGACTTCGGCATCGCTCAGGCGCTCGGCGAAGCGGGAGCGGGACTCACCAGCACCGGAACCACGGTCGGCACCATGCGGTACTGCTCGCCGGAACAGATCGACGGCCGTCGGGTGGACGCCCGCAGCGACATCTACTCGCTCGCGGCCACCACGTTCGAACTGCTGACCGGCAGCGCACCGTACGACTCGACCAGTCTGCAGGGACTGATGACGGCACATCTGTTCGCCGAACCGCCGCGGGCGTCCGAGCGGACGCGCTCGCTGCCGCCGGCCGTCGATGACGTGTTGCGAGCGGGCCTCGCGAAGGATCCCGCCGCCCGGCCACCGACGGCGACGGCTTTCGCCTGCGCGTTGTACTCGGCGTTCACCGGAGGACCGGTGAATGTGACGCCCAGCGGGCCGATGTTCGCGAACACTCCCGGTGCACCCGTCCCCGGGCCACACCGGGCGGGTGGCCCGTCCGGCCCGGCACCGGTGCCCACGGGGAGCCCGGACCGCTCGCACGGGGATCACTGGTACCGGCGGACTCCCGCGCTCGCGACCGTCGCGGTCGTTGCGGCACTGGCCCTGGGGGTGGGTGGAGCGTTCGCGTGGAACAGTGCGTCGGGCCTGTCGACACCGTCGTCGCCGGAGGCGAAGATGACCGCCGAGGGTGTCGACCTGTCGTGGCCGGCGGTGAGCGGGGCCGAGCAGTACCTGATCAAACAGGACGACGACGTCATCGACGTCACCGACGACAATTCCTATGTGGTCCGATCTCCGGTCCCCGGCGAGCACTCCTACTCGGTGGCGGCGCGCTCGACGTCGTCGGGCGGTTCGGCGTTCTCCGACCGGGCCGAGCTGACGGTCACCCAGACGTGGGGCGAGTTCCTCGACATGGCGAAGCTCTATCCGGAACTCGTACCGGCCACCCCGGTGAATTCGAACGGCTTCGAATCGCTCTGGTGCCGCGGACTGGGGCCGTACCCGGTGGACGACGACCAGAAGACGTCCCGGCTGATCGTGTGCGACAAGATCGACGGCGCCGATCGGCAGTACTCGGTGCAGATCGCCGCGTACGCGAACAGTGATGATGCGGGGACGGCCGCCGTAGGCCAGTTGCCGATCACGGCTCCGACCGACTTCGGCTTCAAGACCGCCCAGGGCACCAAGGGGCGGCTCTCGACGGGCGTGCAGAGCTCCGAGGCGAGAGCGGTATTCGTCTATTCCAGTTCGGACGATCCGCGCGCGCGTACCTACGTCGAGGTGGCCGTGCCGGACTCCAAGGACCCGAAGCAAGCGCGGGCGATCATGGAAAGGCTGCCGTTCTGATGAACGAACCGAGCGCACCCGGACGTGCCCGGACACCCGCCAGGCCCGTGCTGATCATCGCCGCGGTCGCCGTGCTGGTGCTGCTGGCATCGTTGTTCGCCGTGCGGGCGATGCTGGGCGGTTCGGCGCCGGACTCACCGGGCGGACTCAGTCTGTCGGCGGACGGCGGCGAGGTGAAAGCGGTCTGGAACGGCGTCTCCGGTGCGGACGAGTATCTGCTGATCCGGGACGACGGGGTGGTCGTCTACTCCGGGCCCGACACCACCGCGGTCGATCGGACCGCGGGCACCGGCGACCATCGCTACCGCCTGCGCGCCGCGGATTCGGGCCGGTGGTCGGCCGACGGTGCCGAGAGCAAGGTGACGGTGGTGTCCGGCTGGGGCGAGCTCGGCCCGCTGGCCGCACAGTTCCCCCGGCTGCTTCCGCAGACACCCGAGGCGACGGGATGGCAGGACCTCACCTGCCGCTCGATGGTCCGGGCGATGCCCGCCGAGCGCGGCCCGTCGAACACCGGATCGGGGCGAGCGCTGGTGAAGAGCCGCATGCACTGCTTCAACTCGGAAATGGTGATCCAGCCGGCGTGGATGACGTCGAAGGACGCCACCGACCAGGTGTTCACCGACATCTCGAAGAACGCCTCGCCGGAGTCGATCGGCTGGCGTCACGGTACCGGCTACGTGGTCGAATCCGAGCATGCGGCGTACCTGCGTCTGGCCGACCGCGACGACGTCGTGTTCACCGTTCTCCTCGACCGGGGCGGCAGGAGGGAACTGCTCGACGTCGCCAACCGACTGCCGATCGACGAGTAGCAGTCCGGCCGCGGTCGGTGATCGGGCAGGCCCCGCCCGGGCGGCGCCTGCCTTCGTGCACGCACTGTCGGTCCACGGCGCTACTGTGAATAAGCACCTGTGAGAACTCGTTTCAGGCGCTCGGGAACAGTGGAATACAGGACAGTGGCATACAGAACAGTGGCAGACACGGACTGTGGCAGACACGGACTGTCATACAAGGATTGGGGGCCGTCGTGCAGAGGTTGAGCGGTCTGGACGCGTCGTTCCTCTACTTGGAGACGCCGTCTCAGGTGATGAACGTCGCCGCCATCGTGGAGGTGGATCCCTCGACCATCCCGGGCGGATACACGTTCAATTCGCTGCGGCTGGAGATGGAGCGCCGGGTCCGCGGTCTCCCGATGCTGCGCCGCCGGCTCGCCGACTCGCTGACCAATGTGGACCACCCGGTGTGGGTGGAGGACGAAGACTTCGACATCGAGCGGCACGTCCACCGGATAGCGGTGCCCGCACCCGGAGGCATCGAGGAGATGGCGGCCCTCTGCGGGCACCTCGTGGCCCAGGTGATGGATCGGAAGAAGCCGCTGTGGGACCTGTGGGTTCTGGAGGGATTGTCCGAAGGGGCGATCGCGCTGGTGCTGCGCATGCACCACGCCTGCGTGGACGGTGCCACCGTCGCCGAGATCCTCGGCGAACTCGCGACGTCCACTCCCGAACCACCCGCGCTGGACGCTGCTCGGGTGAAGGAGAGCGCCGGAGGCGCCTCGCGACCCGGCATGGCTTTCGGCGGTGCGGTCAACTTCTTCGTGCAGCGTCCGATCGCAGCGATGAAGCTGATCCCGAAGACGCTCCCGGTGCCGTTCGAATGGTTCAAACGAGTACGGTCCGGCGACGGCATGCCCGCACCCTTCCTCGCTCCGCGGACCCGGTTCAACGGGCCGTTGACTCCGCGCCGGAACCTGGCCTTCGCGCGGTTGCCGCTCGGTGACGTCAAGCGTGTCAAAGACCACTTCGGTGTCAAGGTGAACGATGTGGTGCTGGCGATGGCGGGCGGCGCGCTCCGCGAGTACCTCCAGACGCGCGGCGAACTCCCCGAGGAGCCGTTGGTCGGGCTCGTCCCGGTCTCGGTGCGCGGGGTCACCGAGGACGATCTCATCGAGACCGGCACCAACAAGGTCACCGGTATGTTCACCCGTCTCCCGACGTCGGTGGCCGATCCGGTGGAGCGCATTCGGCTGGCGGGCAAGTACGCCAGGCAGGCGAAGGGGCATCACCAGGGCATCGATGCGAATCTGCTGCGCGCATACGCGGAGTTCGCGCCGGGCAACACCCTCGGCGCTCTGATGCGCCTCTACTCCGACCGCCGTCTCTCCGGCCTGCACCCGCCGATCTTCAACGCGGTCATCTCCAACGTCGCGGGGCCGGACTATCCGATGTACCTGCTCGGCGCGAGAGTGAAGGCGGTGTACCCGATGGGGCCGATCTTCCACGGCCTCGGGCTCAACATCACGGTGATGTCGGTGGACGGCGAGCTGAATGTCGGGCTGCTGTCGTGCCCGGATCTCTCACCGGATCTGTGGGACCTGGTCCGCGGATTCGGGACGCAGCTCGAGGAACTGGTGGCCGCGGTCGAGGCCGATGCGAACGGCGATTCGTCCGACGACGGCCCGTCGGATACCGGCCGACAGAGCGAGTAGAACGAACCCTCGCGGGCGACGGCAATGGAATTCGACGACGTGGTCAAGACGACGTTCGCAGCGCGCAGTTTCACCGACGATCCGGTTCCGGACGAGCGGCTGTCGGAGATCCTCGACATCGCGAGGTTCGCGCCGAGCGGCGGCAACCGACAGGGTGTGCGCGTGATCGTGGTCCGGGATCCGGGTACGAAAGCTCAGTTGGCCGAGTTGAGCAAGCCCGCGGCTCGGCGGTACCTGGCTCAGCGCTTCGCGGGAGAGAACCCGTGGAACCCGGTGCACCCGAGTGCCGTCACCGCGACCGATCTCGCTGAGACGCCCGGAGTCGACGAGTTCGTCGCGCCGATCGCGGCTGCGCCGGTGGTCTTGGTGGTGGCCGTCGACCTGGCGGTGGTGGCGGCCACCGATTCCGAACTCGACCGGGTGGGCGTGGTCTCCGGAGCGTCGGTGTATCCGCTCGTGTGGAACATCCTCACCACCGCCCGGTCGCGGGGATACGGCGGGACGATCACGACGATGGTCAGCGCGCAGGAGCCCGCGGTGCGCGAACTGCTTGGCATCCCCGAGACCTTCGCCGTGGCCGCCGCCGTACCGATCGGCCGGCCGGTGAAGCAGCTCACCCGGCTCCGGCGACGGCCGGTGAGCGATTTCGTCACCCTGGAGCGCTTCGACGGAACGGCTCTGGCCGGCCCGGCGGATCGGTGACCCCGCGACTCCCGCTCTGACTCGCGACTCCGCACGGCAGCCGATCGCACCGGGGAACGTGCGACGAGGGGCGCGCGGACATGCCGCGCGCCCCTCGTCGTCAGCTGGAACTAGTCGCTGCTGCCGCCGCCGAGCAGGCTGGAGAGGCTGCCCAGGTCGCTGGAGCCGCCGCTGCTGCCGCTGTCGCCGCCGCCGAGCAGACTGAGGATGAGGTTGATGATCTCCATGCGAATGTCCTTTCGAGACAAGTGAATTGGGAGGGTGAGGACGATTGCGTCAATCGCCGACGGGTGTGACACTACGTACTCTCACAGCAGTTAGTGAACTGCATCACGGAATGTTTCACGCGATCGGGCGACATATGGCGGCACGGAATCGACGTTTCGCGTGTCGGGCGTCCCGAATCTGGCTTCTGTCTGGGGCCTATCCTGGTGCGATGCGCGTGATTCACAGTGCCGACCCGGCGGAACCCGACCTCGCGGTCGACGTCTCGGGGTGTCCGACCGCCGGTGGGCCGCCGGTGGTCCTGGTACACGGAATGGGTGGCGACCACACCACGTGGCATTCAACGGTTCGCACGCTACGTGCCACCTGTCGTGCCACCGTGGCCGTGGACCTGCGCGGTCATGGGCGCAGCGGGCGCGCCGCGGACTATCGCCTCGACGACTTCGCGGCCGATCTCGGACGCGTGGTCGATGAACTGCGCCTGGTCCGGTTCGACCTCGTCGGGCATTCCCTGGGCGCGCACACCGCACTGCGCTATGCGATGGACCGGCCCGACCGCGTCCGTCGCCTCGTACTGGAGGAGATACCGCCGATGCCTCGCGATGAGGCGGATCTCGCCGAACAGATCGCACCGACCGCGACTCTGGGCGAGCGGATCCGCGGTGTCGGCGCGCTGCTCGCACGTCCGGGCCCGTTTCTTCGCTTCGACCGTTCGCTGCCCGACACCGTGCTGCGGCAGTTCGACGTCCCCGAACCCGAATGGTGGGCTCGGCTCAACACTGTGCCGGCGTCGGCATTGGTGATCTCCGGAGGCGCCCGCAGCTTCCTGCCGGGCCGGCATCTGCAGTCTCTCGCTGATGCGTTGCCGCGTGGCCGAATGGTCACGATCGATGCCGGGCACAGTGTTCACCGCGACCGCGGTCCGGAGTTCCTGTCCGCGCTGGTGGCGCATCTCGATGAGCCGGACGGGCAGGACTGACGCAGTCGGCGCGATCGAGCGATCCGAGTGTCAGCCGCGCAGGGCGGAGGCGAGGATTCCTGGAACCAGGGAGTGATCGAGCGTGTCGAGATCTGCATTAGTGTTGTTGTCGGACAGGTAGTTTCGACTCGCTGCGCTCGCTCAACCGGCCTGCGGGGAGACCCAGGGTAATCGAGCGGTCGGGGAGGCCGGGTCAGCCCTTGATCAGATCCGCGGCGCGTTCGCCGATGACGACCGTCGGCGCGTGGGTGTGGCCGCGGACGATCTTCGGCATCACGGAGGCGTCGGCGACGCGCAGACCCTCGACGCCGCGGACCTTGAGGTCGGGCGTCACGACGCTGGCACTGTCCGAGCCCATCCGGCACGTGCCGGTCGGGTGGTAGAGCGTGTGCGAATGCCAGGTCAGCGCATCTTCGAGAGTGGCTTCGATGGTGTCCAGCTCCCGCTTCGGCTGCAGGAACCGGCCGATCTTCGACGCCAGCGGCTCCGACGTCGCGATCCGGTGGGCGGCGCGCAGACCTGACATCAGGGCCGCGCGGTCGGCGCCGTCGGCGTCCGACAGGTAGCGCGGGTCGATGAGGGCCTTGGCGGTCGGGTCCGACGACGCCAGTGAGACTGTGCCGCGACTGCGTGGGTCGACGAGGATCGGACCGAGACCGATGCCGTGACCTGGCGCGTCCCCGATGCCCTCGTCGTAGAACGGCGCCGGACCGAAGATGATCTCGATGTCGGGCAGCTCCAGGTCGGGGCGGCTGCGGATGAAGCCGTAGGCCTCACCGACATTCGAGGTGAGCATGCCGCGGCGGCGCGTCAGATAGTTGAGCAACTCCAACGGCTTCTCGGCGCCGTAGAGGGTGTCGGAGTCGACGGCGAAGCCGATCAGCGACATCAGGTGATCACTGAGGTTGCGGCCGACCTCGGGCAGATGCTGTGCCACGGCGATGCCGTGCGCGCGCAGTTGCTCTTGATCGCCGATGCCCGACAGCAGGAGAAGCTGCGGCGTGTTGATCGCGCCGCCCGAGAGGATCACCTCCTTGCGGGCGCGGACGGTGTGGGTGACGCCGTCCTTGAGGTACTCGACGCCCACTGCGCGCGAGCCCTCCAACAGCACCCGGGTTGCGTGCGCATCGGTGAGCACCGTCAGGTTCCGGCGCGACCGCGCGGGCTTGAGGTACGCGTCGGAGGCGCTCCAGCGCGACCCGTTCTTCTGGCACACCATCGTCTGCGTGAAGCCTTCCGGCTGAGGCAGATTGGCACGTTCGCGCTTGAATCCAGCCTGTTCGGCCGAGGCGAGGAAGTCGGACGTCCAACCGCGCGGGCTGCGCTGGTGGGCGACGTTGAGCGGCCCGTCGCGTCCCTCGTCGCCCTCGACGGCGCCCTCGATCGACTCGATGCGCTTGAAGTACTCGACGACGCTGGCGAACGACCATCCGTCGCCGGCCTCCAGCGCCCATGCGTCGTAGTCGGCGGCGTATCCGCGCACCCACATCATCGCGTTCATCGACGACGATCCGCCGATCATCTTGCCGCGCGGGAAGAACACCCGGCGGTCGCCGAGCTCTGGCTGCGGCTGGGTGAGGTAGTTCCAGTCGAGGTCGGTCTGGAACTGCTTGGAGAAGGCGGCGGGAATGCGGACGGACTGGCTCTTGTCCTCACCGCCGGCCTCGAGTGCGACCACCGTGTCGGCCGACCGCTCGCTCAGACGGGCAGCGACGACGGCTCCGGCGGAACCGGTGCCGACGACGACGTAGTCGGCGTCCATGGAAGTGGTTGTCATTGAGTCCCTTTCAGTCGAACGGTCAGCCGCGCAGGGCGGAGGCGAAGATTCCGGGCAGACGACTCGCCCGCGGATCGGCGGCGAACTCGGTGAGCCGCTTGCCGGTCGTCGCGGCGGTCTTGTTGTTCACGAACCATGGCGGCTTCGGCGACAGTGCGAGTTCTCCGCGGATCACCGATCGCGGGGCGGGGCGGAACGGCCCGCGGACCACGGTGCGCTCGATTCCGTCCATCAGCCAGGCGTTGTGCACCACGCCGATGCCGCTCTGCACGTCGTCGATGGTGTGGCCGGGGTACGCGCCCCACGACGCGGTCGGCGTCAGGTAACCGACGCCGGTCCAGGCGTTGATGGCGATGGTTCCGTAGTGGAGATCCTCGACGAGGTCGTCGAACGCCGCGCCGAGTTCCTTGACGCTGGCCGGCGCCGCGATGATGTTGACGCCGAGGGTGCCTGCGAAGACCTCGTTGGCCGTGCGCGCCGCGGCACCGGTGAAAGCCGCACCGGTGCAGGGGATCTCGACGACGCCGTAGACCGGTGAGAAGTACTCGCCGGACAGGATGGGTTCGGTCGCATCGGGGCGGACGTCGTCGACCAGCAGGCGACCGCCGCCCGGGCCCAGGCGTTCGGCGTTCGGGTACGACTCCAGCGCGCTCGCGACGCGGTCGTCGCTCCCGGGGTAGTAGGCGGCGCGCTCGGGTGCGGCGGCGATGGCGTTGCGCACCTCGGCGAGGAACCGGTCCTTCTGATCCCAGTCCGACGAGATGATGAGGGCCTGCGATGCGACGCAGTTGTATCCGCCGTTGTGCAGACGCTGAGTGGCCACGTGCTGTGCCTGGAACTTCAGATCGGCGTTGCTCCACCGGCCGGGGATCACGATGGTGGGGGAGACTCCGCCCAGCTCGCTGGTGACCGGCTTGGTCAGCTTGGGGTCGCCCGCGCGCTTGCGGTCGACGGCCTCGTCCCCGACACCCCACACGATGGCGTCGTGGGTGCGTGCACTGCCGGTCATGTGCACGTGGTTCACGAGATCGTGCTGGACCAGCGTGCCGCCGACCTCGGCCCCGCCGGTGACGATGCGGACCGCGCCGACCTCGATCAGCGGGGCGAGGACCTTGCCGAAGACGGGAAGCAGCGGATCGGTGATCGGGTTGAGCTTGAGCACCACCACGCGGTTGTGGGCGATCAGCTCGTACAGCACGTCTAGCGGTGCGATCGACATGATGTTGCCTGCGCCCAGCACCACGCCGATGCCCGCGGTCCGCGACGGGTCGAGCTGCGCGAGCCCGGCCTCGGCCTTTGCTGCGGCGCGACTGACTCCCCGGCGCAGCCACACCTCGGCGCTGAAGCCGCTGAGCAGCAGCCCGTCGTAGACGCTGGTCGGCAGGACGTTGACGGCGACGCGGTCGCGGACGTCGTGGAACTTGACGTCGGCGAGCGGACTCCGGCCCTGTGCGAGGTGGTCGAGGGTGTCGGCGAGGACGCCGAGGCTGGCGGCCATCACATACGGTCCAGACATCCATTCCTCGCCGACCAGCGGCGAGTTCGGGTCGAGGCCCTTGATCTGCACGGCCGTGTCGACCCACTCCTGGGCGTGGGCGCCGGTCAGATCGCGCATGCGCATCAGGAGGTCGCGACGCTGCTCGAGCGTCGTCGTCGCCCAGCGGCGTTCGCCGTCGACGAGGTCGGTCAGCGCGGACTCGACCGCCTGCAGTTCGAGGTCTTGCATTTCTGCTCCATTCGCCAGGTGAGCGTGCACGCTCGGCAGTGATCGCTCCATTGTGTGAGTGGGGTCACCGACGGTGCCAGGTATGGCGGCACAGGGTTGATCCGGCCGACTTTGTGCCGGTGCACAATGGCCGCGTATCGTGGGTCACACTGCGACGATTGGACATGCACGCGTGAACTCCCCGACCACTCCGCGGTTGAACTCACCCGCGCTTCTGCTGCTCAGCGACGTCGACTCGGTGGCGGAGGAGTTGGCGGTCCGCATCACCCAGGCCGACCGTTTCTACGTCGACGGCGGCCCGCTGGCGGAGGAGGAGTTGCGGGGCGCGTGCCGGGACAATCTGGCGGAGATCATCCGGGCGCTCGCCGGGGCGGAGCCGAACCTCAAGCCGGCGCTTGCGGTCGGCCGGCTCAAAGCCGAGCGAGGGGTGCCCCTGGCGGCGCTGCTGCACGCGTTCCGGCTCGGCGGCCGACTGATCTGGGAACAGCTGACGGCGCTGTCGAAGGGGCCGGGCGACCCGGAAGTCCATGAATGCGCGACCCTGCTCTGGGAGCTGATCGACGCATTCTCCGACGCCGCGGTCGAGGCGTACCGGGACACCGAGACGCTCCTCGCGCACTCCGACGCGCAGGCGCGCTACCGCCTGATCAGGATGCTCTTCGACGACCACGCCGACGGTTCGGTGCGTTCGCTCGGTGCCCTGCGAACGCTCGGGGTGCCTGAGGACGGCGTGTTCCAGGTGGTGGTGATCATTCCGGCGGATCCGGGCCAGGCGCTGCCGGCACCGGTCACGTCATCCTTGCGCGACGCCGGGGCTCAGACGGTCTGGGACAGCCAGGCGGACGTGCACATCGGGCTGCTGCGCACCGCGTCGTCGCGAGAGGCGGTGCGGGCGGTCGACAGACTCGGGCAGGCTGTCGCCGGGCGGATCGGCGTCAGTGCGGAGTTCGGTACTCCGCTGGGGATTCCGGAGGCTCTCGGACAGGCCCGGCTGGCGGCGCGCAGCACGCCGCCGGGCACGGAGGGGCTGGTGCGGTTCGGCAGTGACCCGATGGCCCATCTGCTGGTGACCGCGTCCGGCGCGGCGCGAGTGTTCACCGAGTCGGTGCTGGGCGGTGTGCTTCGACTGCCCCCACCCGACCGCGACGATCTGCTTTCGGTGCTGGCGGAGTGGTATCGCTGCCACGGGGCGGCCGGCGACGTCGCCGAGGCGCTCCACTGCCACCGGAACACGGTCCGCTACCGATTGCGCAAGGTTCGGGACCTCACTGGACGCGACGTGACCGACCCGGTGCAGTCGGCCGAACTGTACGCCGCATTGCGGTCAGTTGAAGTGCTGGGGATCGTGGCAGATGAGTGACCGGCGCTCGCTCACCCGTTGTGGATCCGGCGCGGATCCACGCCGGTGCGTTCCCAGCCCTCGGCCGCCCACGGTGTGTACAGCAGCCGGATCGGAAGCCGGTTGAACAACGGGTTCGCTGCGCGCATCCCCGCTGCGAAGCGATCGAAACGGCGCTGCTTCCGGTCGTCCCAGTCGAGTCCGCACACCTCGCGCATCTGGCGGGGGAGGGTGCCGACGATGACGGTTCGTAGAAAGGCGTTGATCGGGGCGGAGATCACGCGCCACAGCGGCCGGGGCATCCAGCGCGGTCCGGGAACGCCCTTACGCAGGTACCCGGTGGCGTAAAGGATGGTCCTGGTGGGGACGAACTTGTCGCACATCGTCTCCCAATAGACGCAGAAATCCTCGTAGGTCTCCGGCTGGCTGCGCGCGGAGACGCCGTACAGCTGATACCACGTCTTGCTCTCTTCGAAGATCTGCTCCTTCTCCTCGTACGACAACCGCCGGATGAATGTGTCTGTGATGGTCAGGACTTGATCGACGAAGGTCGCGTGCGCCCAGTAGTAGAGCTCGGGGTTCAGCGCGTGATACCGCGAGCCGTCGGGCACCGTTCCCTTGATGTCGCGGTGGAAGTCGCGGACCCGTCGGCCCCACTGGTGCGGCTGGTCGGAGTACACGGTCCGCATGATCGGCGGGCCTGTGCGCCGGGCGCGGCCGAGGAAGTCGGAGAAGATCACCGAGTGGTCTTCCACGCCCTGCGCGAGTTGTTCGATGCAGTTCTCCGTCCCGGCCAGACGCTGGAAGCCGAGGACTCCCCGGATGTCGCCGTAGAACTTCCACACCAGGGAGTCGGCGCCGAGGCGCAGATCGATGGAATCGATATCGACGTAGGCGGGTTCGGCCTCTCCGACGCCCGCCTCGAACACGTCCGGTGAGTTCATGCGGTCTCCTATGACGCGTGCGGCGTGATGACGTCGACTGTAGCGCCGCGGTGGAACAGATGTAAATATTTGTGTCAAAGTTTGCGAGGAGACCTCAGGGTTATCGAGCCGGGAGGCGCCGCAGGCGCCGAGCGTGTCGAGATGGGCGTGACTGTTATTGCCTGGCGGGTGGTTTCGACTCGCTGCGCTCGCTCAACCGGCCTGGGGGGAGACCTCAGGGTGATCGAGCGTGTCGAGATTGCGTGAGCGTTGCCTGGCGGGTGGTTTCGACTCGCTGCGCTCGCTCAACCGGCCTGTGGGGAGACGCCAGGGTTATCGAGCGTGTCGAGATGGGCGTGACTGTTATTGCCTGGCGGGTGGTTTCGACTCGCTGCGCTCGCTCAACCGGCCTGGGGGGAGACCTCAGGGTGATCGAGCGTGTCGAGATTGCGTGAGCGTTGCCTGGCGGGTGGTTTCGACTCGCTGCGCTCGCTCAACCGGCCTGTGGGGAGACGCCAGGGTTATCGAGCGTGTCGAGATGGGCGTGACTGTTATTGCCTGGCACGTGGTTTCGACTCGCTGCGCTCGCTCAACCGGCCTGGGGGGAGACCTCAGGGTTATCGAGCGTGTCGAGATGGGCCTGTGGGGAGACCGCAGGGTGATCGAGCGTGTCGAGATCAGCGCCGGGTCAGCAGGTCGTGGCAACGACGCAGGCGCTCGTGCCACCATCGAGTCCGCTCAGCGGACGCCAGCGGAAGGTCGATACCCGGCTCCACACGTCGCGGCCGAACCGTGCCGTGTTCGATCCGGAACGACCGCGCGACGTCGCGGACGAAGAGCTCGCCGGTACCCAATCCGCACGCGCGGTCGAGGTCCGGGAGTGCGGCGGCCGCTCCGATTCCGGCGGCCATGCCGACGGCGGTGTCGAGGGCGCTGGAGACGACCACGTCCATCGGGAGCCGTTCCGCCAACGCGACCAGCGCCCGCATACCGCCTAGTGGCGCCACTTTGAGTACGGCGATGTCGGCGGCGTCCAGCGCGGCCACCCGCATCGGATCGCCGGCCCGGCGGATGGACTCGTCGGCCGCGATCGGGACCGAGACGGCGCGGCGCACCTGCGCGAGTTCCTCGACCGTCGCGCACGGCTGCTCCACGTACTCCACGTCACCGATCGCGGCGACGGCCTCGATCGCCTGTTGCACGCTCCAGCCGCCGTTGGCGTCGATCCGGACGGTGCCGACGAGGTCACGGGCGGCCGCGACCCGCTCGACATCGTCGGCCAGACTCTGTCCCGGTTCGGCGACTTTCACCTTGACCGTGTCGACGCCGGGATACCGCGCGATGAGGCCGGCCACCTCCTCGGCGGGAACCGCGGGCACCGTCGCATTCACTCGCACCGAGTCGCGAACGGGCGCCGGCGGACCGAGGTAGGCGGCCTCGATGCCCGCCGCGAGCCAGGTCTTGGCCTCCGCGTCCTCGTATTCGACGAACGGGGCGAACTCGCCCCAGCCCGCGGGACCGGAGAAGATCAGCGCCTCGCGGACCTTGACCCCACGGAATCGGGTGTGCATCGGCAGCGCGACCACCTTGGCCGATTCCAGCAGGTCGTCGGCCGACGGCATGCTCGGCGGCGGCGGGTTCTTCGGCTGCAGCCGGAAGGTCGGCACACCCTTCTTCCGGTCGTCCGACGTACCGAACGGCGACTGCTTGTTACGGCCGGTTGGCGAGGAGAAGACCATGTCGGCCAGCGTATCGCCCGACTGCCCCTCGGTTCCGCGGGAAGTGTCGGGGAGACGGTTTCGGCTCGCTGTGCTCGCTCAACGAGCTTTGAGGGCGGACGCCGGCCTGAAGTGAGGGGACGTCCACGGCGTGCGACGGATTCGCAAATATGTCCCACGAACTATAGACACAGATCTACCTATTTGTTTCAATCGAGATATGGGCCGGATCACAACTGAGGCGGCCGGTATCGAGGAGGAACGATGGTTGCAGTGCTCGCCCAGCCGGAGGCCGGCAGCGATCTGAAGGCGGTGCCGCTCAGCGATCGCAATGGAGTGCTGGAGATCCTTCAGATGCGACGGGATCCGTTCGGCTACTCCGACCGCAAACGTCTGCAGTACGGCGACGTCTCGGGAATGAACGCCTTCGGCGTCCGCATCGTCACGTGCATGGGCGCCGAGGCGGCGAACGAGATCCTCATGAACAAGGACCGCGCGTTCGCGAACGCTCCGGCATGGAGCTACTTCATCGGACCGTTCTTCAACCGCGGCATCATGCTGCTCGACTTCGAGGAACACCGGAACCACCGGCACATCCTCCAGCAGGCTTTCACGCCCAAAGTCCTCAAGGGCTACATGGACGAACTCCAACCGATGGTGGCCGACCGCGTGTCCCGGTTCCCGACCGGCCGAGTGAAGCTGTTCTCCGAACTCAAAGCGCTCACGCTGGACGTCGCACTCGAAGTATTCCTCGGGCTCGAACTGCCGCAGCACGAGGCGGACCGGCTGAACAAGGCCTTCATCGAGACCGTCCGCGCCGGCGTCGCATACGTCCGCAAGCCGGTCCCGGGCGGTCGCTGGTGGAAGGGCGTCCGCTCGCGCAAGGTCCTCGAAGACTTCTTCTACGAGCACATCGCCGCCAAGCGGGCCAACGCGACCCCCGACCTCTTCTCCGTGCTCTGCCACGCCGAGGGCGACGACGGCGAGACCTTCACCGACGAAGACGTGGTCAACCACATGATCTTCGTGCTCATGGCGGCGCACGACACGTCGACCATCACGATGACCCAGATGGCGTACTGGATGGCGAAGTACCCCGAATGGCAGGAGAAGGCCCGCGCGCAGTCGTTCGAGTTCGGACCCGACCTCGATTACGCAGACCTGAGCGGGTTGACCGTCTTGGACTCGATCATGAAGGAGTCGCTGAGACTGTGTCCGCCGGTTCCGGCGCAGCCGCGCATGGCAGTCAAGGACACTCAGGTCCAGGGCTTCTTCATCCCGGAGGGGACGATGGTCTCGGTGCCGCAGCTGATCAATCACCGCGACCCGCAGTACTACACGCACCCGGCGATGTTCGACCCCGAGCGCTTCTCCGCCGAGCGCGCCGAGGACAAGGGGCACCGGATGGCGTGGATGCCCTTCGGCGGAGGCGTGCACAAGTGCATCGGACTGTACTTCGGCCAGATGGAGATCAAGACCGTGATGCACCACCTGCTCCGCGGCTACGAGTGGTCGGTCCCCGCCGCGTATCAGGTGCCGATGGATTACAGCGCCCTGCCGGTGCCGAAGGACAAGCTCCCGGTGCAGATGCGGAAGCGGTAGTCGTGCCTGCGACGCGAAAGGCCAGGATCACCGCCTCGGTGTCCGAACAGGAACGCGACATCCTCGACGCTGCGGCCGCGGAGTTCGCCGCTGTCGGCGTCCGGAAGGCGGGGATGGACGAGGTGGCGCGGGCCGCGGGAGTGAGCCGGTCGACGCTCTACCGTCGTTTTCCGAACAAAGAGGCGTTGTTTCGGGCGGTCGCGCTGGAGACCTTCGAGGCCGGCCTGTCACGTCTCGAGGAAGCCGTCGAGGGGATGCCGCCGCGAGAGGCGGTCGCCGAAGCCTTCGCGCGCGGGGCCGAGATGGTGCAGACAGATCCACTCCTGCGACGGGTGGTTCACGAAGACCGGACCGTACGCGAAGTGACCTCCGGTGTCAGCGCACTGTTCATCGAGATGGTCACCGCGAGGATCGCCGCGACCCTCCGTTCGGCCGGCGCCACGATGGCCGACGACGACCTGCTGCAGGCCGTGGAGATCCACGTGCGCGTCGTCATGTCGTATCTCGAAGTCCCAGCGAGCGACCCGGCTCACTCGACCTCCGACTACGCGCGTGCGGTGGCTCGCAAGCACCTCGCGCCGATGATCCACTGAGTACCCATCGGGCATCCGGCCGGATGCCGCCCCTCGACCCAGGAGCACCCATGTCTGTTTCGCTGACCAGCCGGTTGTCGCGTGATCGACGGCGCACGGCGCGTCTGGCCCGGATCCGCGCGCGGCTGGCGGGGAAGGTCGTCGCGATCACCGGCGGAGCACGCGGCATCGGCTTCGAGGTCGCGACTGAGCTCCTCGACGCGGGTGCGAAGGTGGCGATCGGTGACGTCGATGTCGATGCGGTCGGTAAGGCGGCGGCAGATCTCGGCGTGGAGGGAATCGAACTCGACGTCACCGACCGCTCGTCGTTCGAGAACTTCCTGGACACCGTCGCCGACCGGATCGGTCCCGTCGACGTGCTGGTCAACAACGCCGGAATCATGCCGGTGGGCCCCTTCCTCGACTACCGCGAGACGCTGATCCGGGCGACGCTCGACGTGGACCTGCTCGGGGTGATCCTCGGCAGTCAGGCTGCGGCGACTCGCATGGTGGCCCGCGGACACGGCCAGATCGTCAACATCTCGTCGGTGGCCGGACGTCTGCCCACACCGGGGTTGACGGTGTACAACGCGGCGAAGGCAGGCGTCATCGAGTTCTCGGAGGCACTCGATTCGGAGCTCGCCGGCCACGGTGTGCGGGTCGGAGTGGTGATGCCGACCTTCACCCAGACCGGACTCATCGACGGGCTCGCGACCAACTCGATGGTCACCTCCGTGAATACAGCCGTCGTCGCCGAACAGGTGCTCGCCTCCATCGCCGGCGTCCGGGTGCGTGCCGCTGCCCCGCGCTCCATGGGCTGGGTGAACGCCTACCCGATTCTGCCGCGGAGCCTGAAACGCGCCTTGCTGCGCACCACACGCTCGGGCGAGATCTTCATGAACCCCGATGCCGAGTCACGATCCGCTTACAGCAGACGGATAGGCCAGAGCTGAATCAGTACGCTCGACCGGGTGGGGTTCAGATCAGACGACCGCCTCAGACAATGGAGGCGCGCGCGCAGCGAACTGCGCAGTGCGCGTGACGATTTGGCGGAGGCCGAGGCGTCGGCCGGGTTGCGTTCGCGGATGTCGCGCCGCACGCGGTGGATTCTCGCGACGGTCGCCGTCCTCGCGCTCGCAGCTGCGGGGGCCGGAATCTGGTACGCAGCGGCAGCACCCCAGCGGTATTCGGACGAGGACTATCTGAAAGCGGCGACGGCCGAGGTGGAACTGCTGCTGGACGTCGACGCGAACGACCCCGCACGTGCCAAGCGCATCCTCGCCGGCGCCACCGGCTCCTTTCACGACGCCTTCGCGCAGTCGGCGGACGCCTACAGCTCATATGTCAAGGACTCCGGCGCCCACGGCCAGGGCCGCATCGACGCGGCCGCCGTGCAGTCCAGTTCGGCCGACGGCGCCGAGGTGATGGTCGCCGCCAGTGTCCAGGTCGGCGACCGTGACACCGAGCAGGACGCGGCCCCGCTGCAGAATCTGCGCCTGGTCGTCAGCCTGGTCCCCGAAGACGGAGACCTCAAGGTCGACGGGTTGGTGATGGTTCCGTGAACCGCTTCCTCACCTATCTCGAGAAGCCGATGTCGACGTGGGGAACGGTGCTCCGACTCGGCGTGACCGCCGTCGTCTTCACCGCGGGGTTGATCTTCTGTATCAGCGGACTCGACGACCACGCTGAACAGCGCGACGCCGCGCAGGCGCGGCAGACGCTGCAGGAGAAGGCCGGAACCATCGTCGCCGACGTCTTCTCCGTCGACTCGCGAACCTGGGCCGGCGACCGGAAGACCGCGCGCAGCCTGGTGGCGCCACCGCTGTCGATCGCGTCGGGCCCCGCACTGAACGGGCCTCCGCCCGACGGCACCGCGTCGGTGAGTTGGGTTCCGCAGAACGTCGCCGTCTCCTGGGCCGACGGTGACGCGGGAGAGGCGCTGGTGATCGTGCAGGTCACGGTGACCTCGCGCAGCGGGCACAGTGAGAGCAGAACCAAGGCGGTCCAGGCGTCGTACGTCCGCTCCGACGACCGCTGGCTGCTGAGCGGATTGGAGGAACTGCAGTGACCGACGACGCCGCCGACACCCGACGACTGCAGCAGGCCCGCGAGCGGTACGACCAAGCCGTCCGGTCGGAGCGGCTGGCGCGGGCGGCCGCTGAACCCGCGCTGGTCAGGCGCTCCCATCGCCGGGCCGCGGGGGTCCGATTGGCTGTGGTCGCCGCGGTGATCGCCGCGCTCGGACTCATCGGCGTGGGCTGGTGGGCGCACAGTTCGGCGGACTCGATGGCGACTGCGGCGAGCGAGGAGCAGGCGGCGCGCGAGGCCGCCGAGCACGCGATCGTCACGATGCTCACCTCCGATCCGGCGCACGCCGACCGATATGTCGGCGACATCCTGGCAGTCAGCACCGGCGACCAGCGGATCCGGATTCAGGGCGCCCGCGAGCAACTCCAGTCGACGGTGGCGTCGCAGCCGCGCCCCAGTTCCGGTCAGATCCTCTCCTCGGGCGTCGTGGGTACCGAGGACGGCAAGACGTCGGTGCTGGTGGTCGCGCAGGCCACCAGCCCGGAACTGATCGGCGGTGATCCGTCGCAGAGCCGGGTCGGTGTCAGCGTGACGATGGCCGAGGTCGACGGGCACTGGCTGGTGCAGCAGACGGAGGCGGTGTCCTGATGGGAACTCACTCGAGGGACGACGCGGGCGTGGGTGCCGTCGCCGAACCCGAGCGTCCAGCGGCCGGGTCGGGCCCCTGGTCGCGGTGGCGGGCGCAGGTGCCCGGTGATCGTCGGTGGCAGACGGCGTGGGCGCTGGTGACGGCCGCGGCGCTGGTGGTCGCGGTCGTCGGATGGATCGTCGGAGTGCAATCGCGTGCCGAACCCGTCGTACCGGACCATACGGCCGTGCGTGCGGCGTCCGAGGGCGTGGCGGCTCTGATGACCTTCACCCCGGACGACTCCGCCGCGCAGCGTGCCGAAGTCCAGAAACACCTGACCGGCGCGCTGGCCGCAGACTATGCTGCTCGCGGCCCCGACGTGGTCTTTCCCGACGCGGTCTCCGCGAAGGTCTCGATGCGAACCACCGTCTCGAGCGCGGCTCCGGGGGAGCGGCACGACGAACAGATGTCGGTGCTGGTGTTCGCCACTCAGGAAGTGACGGTGGGCAAACAACAGGACTATCCGACGAGAACGGGTATCGCACGATGGGCCACGGTCACTAGAGTGGGCGATGTTTGGCGGTTGTCGCGGGTGGAGAACGTTTCGCCGCAATGAGATTGGGATGTGACGCAGTGGTCGAGGCACCAGTGGTGGTCGTGGGGGCGGGACTCGGCGGGGTCCGCCTGGCGGAGAACCTGCGCAACGGCGGATACGACGGGCCGATCACGCTGCTCGGGGCCGAGCAGCATCCGCCCTACGACCGTCCGCCGTTGTCGAAGACCGTCCTCACCGGCGACGACGAACGCGTCGACCTCAAGCCCGCGGAGTTCTTCCGGGACTCGGACATCGATCTGCGCACCGGTACCCGGGTGGTCGCCGTCGACCCGACGTCCCACACGGTCTCCGTGGAATGCGACGGAACCGTCGAGCCGTTGCCGTACGGCACGTTGGTCCTGGCGACCGGGCTGGCCGCACGGCGCTTCCCGGGGTCGGAGGGCGTCGCCGGAGTGCACGTCATCCGGACCGTCGAGGACGCGCTGGCACTGCGGGCGGAAGCGACGTCGGCGAGCCGCGCGGTCGTGATCGGCGCCGGGTTCATCGGCTGCGAGGTGACCGCGAGTCTGCACTCGATGGACATCTCGGTGACTCTGGTGGAACCCACGCCGGCGCCGCTCTCGGGGCCGCTCGGCCCCCGGATCGGTGAGATGGTCACCCGCCTTCACGTGGAGGCCGGGGTCGACCTGCGGGTGGGCGTGGGCGTCGACGAGATCGTGACGGAGGACGGCCGCGCGGCGGGCGTCGTCCTGTCCGACGGCAGCCGGGTGGACGCGGATCTGATCGTGGTCGGCATCGGCGGCTACCCGGAGCTGGAGTATCTCGAAGGATCGGGTATCGAACTCGCGGACCGTGCGGCCGGAGGCGGCGTCGCGTGCGACGGTGTCGGCCGCACCGGGGTGGCGGACGTGTACGCCCTCGGCGACTGCGCCAACTGGCACGACGTGGACGGTCACGGCCACCGCGTCGAGCACTGGACCCACACGGTCGATCAGGCCGCGATGGTGGCCGCGCACCTGTTGGGTCACGCGATCCCGCATCAGACAGTGCCGTACTTCTGGAGTGACCAGTACGGGCTCAAGTTCCAGATGCTCGGCACGCCGCGCCCGGACGACGAGGTGCATCTGGTGGACGACGACGGCCGCAAGTTCTTGGCGTACTACAGCCGGGAGGGGCTGCTGACCGGCGTCGTCGGCGCCGGCCGAGTGGGCAAGCTGATGAAGGCACGACAGTTCCTGCTCACCCCTACGCCGATCTCCACGCTGCTCGGCGGATGAACGCCGACTCCGGTGCCTCTGAGATCGTCTCGGCCGTCGAGGCGCTCGGGGATCCGGAGCGCGCGGCGTCGTCGCAGCGATTCTTCAAGACCGGACCGGGCCAGTACGGAGAAGGCGATCGTTTCGCCGGTGTGCCGGTGCCGAAGCTTCGGGCCCTGGCCCGGAGTCTGCGTGGACTTCCGCGGTCGGTGATCGTCGACCTCCTCGGCGACCGGACCCACGAGGTCCGTCACCTCGCACTGTTGATTCTGGCCGACAACTACTCGCGCGAGAGCGGCGATCCCGAACGGTGGGTGGACGTCTATCGGGACGCCGTGCGCGGCGGTCGAGTGGACAACTGGGATCTGGTCGACGTCTCCGCGTACGCGATCCTCGGGGATCGGTGCCTGCGCTCGGGCGACTGGTCGGAATTGCTCGAGTGGGCAGCATCGGACGATCTGTGGCAGCGCCGCGCCGGTATCGTCGCGACGTTCGCGTTCATTCGGGCGGGGCGCTGGGAGCAGATCGAGGCGGTGGCTCCATTGGTGATCGACGACCGGCGCGATCTGATCCAGAAGGCGTTCGGCTGGATGCTGCGCGAGGCGGGCAAGCGCGCCGACGAGCAGACGCTGCTCCGCTATCTGGAGGTCAACGCCTCGTCGATGGGCCGTACCGCGCTGTCGTACGCCGTGGAACGACTGTCGACGGAACGCAGGGCTCACTTCCGCTCGCTGTGAGCGGGATCGGAACGCTACCCCTCACTCAGCGGCGGCGCGGCGCGGCGCACCCCGTCGTACCAGGAGAGCGAGGGCGATGAGCGGCACCTGCAGGGGCAGGCGGGCCCATGCGACAGCCTTCAGCGCCGGGCTCTTGTCGACCCACAGACGCACCATGTTCACGTTCGCGGGAAAGACGGCGATGAACAGCATCGCTGCCAGTCCAGCTGCGGTGCGTCGGGTACGCGGAGCGAGAACCGCTGCGCCCAAACCGATCTCGGCCATGCCCGAGGCATAGGTCCACGCGCGCGCGTCGCCGGGCACCTCATCGGGAACGATGGCGTCGAACGGCTTCGGCGCGGCGAAATGCAGTGCGCCGGGGACCAGCAGGATCAGCGACAGGACTCGGGCCAGACGTTCGTTCGTCATGGGCCGAGTCTAGTGCCTGACTCCGGCGGGCCGGTCGCGCGAGTCGGTTCCCCGCGAGTCAGAACTCGATCTTGAGCTTGTCTGCGGTGGGCCGGGCCTGGCAGCCGAGGATGTAGCCGTCGGCGATGTCGTCGGGATCGAGGGCGCCGGTGACCTCCATGTCGACCGTGCCCTCGACGAGCGTGCAGGCGCACGAACCGCACTCGCCCTCCTGGCACGAGTACGGCGCGTCGAGTCCGGCGGCCAGCATGATGTCGACCAGGGTGCGCGACCGCGGCCACGCGAGGGTGTGCGTCTCGCCGTCGAGTTCCACTTCCACTTCGGCGGCGGCTGCGGCCTCCTCGGCCGAGACCTCGCCCAGTTCGACGTCCGCGAACGGGTCGCCCGAGAGCGAGTTGTAGATCTCGACGTGCACCCTCTTGCTGTCGAAGCGGGCCTTGATCAGGGCGCTGTGGGCGGCGTCCATGAACGGGCCCGGCCCGCACATGTACGCGGTGTGCGTGGCCGACATCGGGGCGAAGAGCGTCGCCAGGGTGCGGTCGCTCGGCAGACCCTGTACCGATTCGAGCCAGTGCAGCACCGTCAGCCGGGCCGGGTACTTGGCCTGCAGCCGGCGCAGTTCGTCGGCGAAGATCACGTCGTTCTCGCTGCGGTTGGCGTAGAAGAACGTGATCTGACCGGTTCCGGTGAGCAGGGCGTGCTTCAGAATCGACATCACCGGGGTGACGCCCGACCCGGCTGCGATCAGCAGCAGCGGGGTGTGGAAGTTCGCCGGGGTGAAGACGCCCGAAGGCGGCAGTGCCTCGATCTGCGAGCCGGCCTCCAGGTTGTCGCAGATCCAGTTGGATCCGTAACCGTCGGCGGTGCGCTTGACGGTGACCTTCGGCAGTTTGTCGTGGCGGGGCGCCGACGACAGCGAGTAGCACCGCGCCACGGAACCGGTCTGATCGCTCGGGATCCGCAGAGTCAGGAACTGCCCGGGCAGGTAGTCCTCGAACTTCTCCCGGTGGGTGTCGGGGATGTCGAAGACGATGCTGCGCGCGTCGGCGGTCTCATCGATCACCTCGGAGACGGTGAGGATGGCGCTGCGCGCGCTGTGCGGGGTCAATTCGGTCATCGGTTGACTCTCTGTGGAATCGGGCCCGGCGCTCGGCCGCGGCAAAACTGAAACGTGTTCTATTTAGGATATCAGCGCTTCGAAGTCTGTCACAGACCTCGTTCCGGATGGCGGGAGCCGGGCGTGCGACGGCGAGTCCGCCGGGGCGGTCGGGCTACGTCTGCGTGAGTGATGCGACCCCGTCGATCAGGATGCGGCTGCCCGATCGCAGCAGGTCGGTGAGGTCGGCCGACGGGTCCGGGAGCCATTGGTCGTATGCGGCGAGCGCGGTGCCCAGCGTCTGCCAGGCGATGGTCTGCGGAACGTGCGACGCGGGGTCGAGCCCGAGTCTGGCACCGCAGTGGTCGGCGATGACCTGTCGCCAGTCCTGGTACATCAGCATCGAGTGGGCCTGGAGCGCCGGTACGCCCAGGAGCAGTGCCATCCGGCGGCGATGTTTGTCGATCTCGGATGCCGGGACGGTGTTGAAGGCGATCAGCGCATCGCGGAGGGTGGCGCCGAGCGGCACGTCGTCGGAACTGTTCCGCAGAAGGTCCCGGAGACCGTCGAGGTGCTCGTTGAACTCACCCCAGGCCAGAGAGTTCTTGGACGGGTAGTAGCGGAACAGCGTGCGGCGGGCGATTCCGGCGGCGGCGGCGATGTCGTCGACGCTGGTCTCGTCGAAGCCGTGCTCGGTGAACAGATCGATCGCGATGGCGCTGAGTCGGCCGCGTGTGGTCGCGGCCGGCCGGCCGCCGAGCACTCCCGCACGCCCAGATCTGGTCATCGCTCATCATCTCCGATCCAAGAAACCGCCGGTCACGATCTTACGACGCACAATTCTCGCCAACCCCTAGAGATTCTGCACCCAGTGCCATTATGGTGTGAAGCGAACCACATCAGTACTCGTGAAGGAGGATGGTTCATATGGCCGATCAGGCGAATGCGACTCAGCAGGATCTCGTGGCTGAGTCTCTGGTGGAGGAAGTGTCCATCGACGGGATGTGTGGCGTCTACTGATGACGACGGCATCGACCACTGTTCCCGGCGGCCCTGCGGCCGCCGGGAGCGGTACCCCATTCGACGTATCGCGTGCGTGGCGGATGAATCCGAAAGTCGCTCTGCGACCGGAGCCGTTCGGCGCGCTGCTGTATCACTTCGGGACGCGCAAACTCTCGTTTCTGAAGAACCTCGAGGTGGTCCGGCTGGTCCAGTCTCTGGACGACCACGACAGTGCCGACGCTGCGATGACCGCGACCGGCATCGGCGACGGCGATCGCCCGCTGTATCTGCAAGCCCTCTCCGCGCTGAGCGAGTCCGGAATGATCATCGAACGGCAGGCCCCGGACGCCGCCTCTCGACCCGCGCCGGCGCACCCGACCGAGGAGTGACCCTGTGACCACCCTGGAATCCCGCCCCGGCGCCGAGGCTCTCGGCATGCCGTCCCTCACGCCGCCGCTGACGGTGCCCGCGCCGCCGAAGGTCGGGCGCCTCGTCGACCAGTTCGAGCGGGGGCTGGACGCGCCGATCTGCCTCACGTGGGAACTGACGTACGCCTGCAACCTGTCGTGCGTGCACTGCCTGTCGAGCTCGGGCAAGCGTGATCCGCGTGAGCTCTCGACCGAACAGTGCAAGGCGATCATCGACGAGCTGCAGCGCATGCAGGTGTTCTACGTCAACATCGGCGGCGGCGAGCCGACCGTGCGGCCCGACTTCTGGGAGCTCGTCGACTACGCGACCGATCACCAGGTCGGCGTGAAGTTCTCGACCAACGGGTTGCGGATCACTCCGGAGGTGGCGGCGCGGCTGGCCGCGTCCGACTACGTCGACGTCCAGATCTCGCTCGACGGCGCCAACGCCGAGGTGAACGACGCCGTCCGCGGTCCGGGGTCGTTCGACATGGCGGTCCGCGCGCTCGAAAACCTCGCCGACGCGGGATTCCGCGACGCCAAGATCAGCGTCGTGATGACCCGTCACAACGTCGCGCAACTCGACGAGTTCAAGGCTTTGGCCGACAAGTACGGTGCCACGCTGCGCATCACGCGCCTGCGTCCCTCCGGGCGCGGCGCCGATGTGTGGGACGATCTGCACCCGCTTCCCGAGCAGCAGCGCGAGCTCTACGAATGGCTGGTGGCCCATGGCGACCGGGTGCTCACCGGAGACTCGTTCTTCCACCTCTCGGCGTTCGCCGGAGCGGGTGGCAGCGGTCTGCCGGGTCTGAACCTGTGCGGGGCCGGCCGGGTCGTGTGCCTCATCGATCCGGTGGGCGACGTGTACGCCTGCCCGTTCGCGATCCACGAGAACTTCCTCGCCGGAAACATCACCACCGACGGCGGATTCCAGGAGATCTGGCAGCGGTCGGAGCTGTTCACCGAGCTCCGGGAACCGCAGAGTGCCGGGGCATGCGCCAGCTGCAACCACTACGACGCGTGCCGCGGTGGATGCATGGCGGCGAAGTTCTTCACGGGACTGCCGCTCGACGGTCCCGACCCCGAGTGCGTCCAGGGCTACGGTGAGTCGCTGCTGGCCGGCGAACGGTCGAAGCCGACCGCCAACAAGGACCACTCCCGCGGGGTGCCGCTGACCTTGATGACGCGCCCGCCGTCGCGCGACTGCGACGAGAACCCGCTCGCCGGATTCATGCCGACCACCGCGACCGGCTGCTCGTCGTCGGGCTGCTCCTGAGCGATTGCCTTTTGCGCCAGTTGAGCGAGCGTCTTCCCCCAGGCTTGTTGAGCGAGCGAAGCGAGTCGAAACATCGGCGAGCTTCCAGCGGGCACGCGGGCGGTTTGCCGTTTCGACTCGCTTCGCTCGCTCAACTGGCCTGAGAAGGACGCTCGCTCAACTGGCCTGAGAAGGACGCTCGTTCAACTGGCCTGGCGAGACGCTCGCTCAACAAGCCCGCCCAGCACAACGCGAACTCTCACATCATTCACAGCAGGAAAGAGACTGATCATGTCCAAGTTCTCCGAACTCATGGAGAAGAACCCGTGGCGGCAGAACCCGTGGTTCGAGACCATCGGCGAGGCGCAGCGTCGAGCCAAGAAGCGGTTGCCGAAGACGGTCTACTCGTCGCTGATCGCCGGCACTCAGGCCGGTATCACCGTCAACGACAATGTGGACGCCTTCGGGGAGCTCGGGTTCTCGCCGCACGTCATCGGGGTGAAGCCGGAGCGCAATCTCGCCACCCGCGTCATGGGGCAGGACCTCCCGTTCCCGGTGATGATCTCGCCCACCGGTGTGCAGGCGGTCAATCCCGACGGCGAAGTGGCGGTGGCGCGAGCCGCGGCCAACCGCGGAACCGCGATGGGACTGTCCAGCTTCGCGTCGAAGCCGGTGGAGGAAGTGACCGCGGTCAACGACAAGATCTTCTTCCAGATCTACTGGCTCGGCAGTCGTGAGGACATCCTGGCGCGCGCCGAGCGCGCCCGCGCGGCCGGCTGCAAGGGCCTGATCGTCACCACCGACTGGGTGTTCAACGTCGGGCGCGACTGGGGCAGCCCGGAGATCCCCGAGCAGGTCGACTTCAACGCCGTAGCCAAGCTGGCGCCTGAGATGATCACCAAGCCCCGGTACACGATGAGCTGGTTCCGCGACGGCAAGCTCATCATCCCCGACCTGAGTGCGCCGAACATCGCGCACAAGGGCGAGCCGGGACCGACCTTCTTCGACGTCTACGGCCAGTGGATGAACACTCCGCCGCCCACCTGGGAGGACATCCAGTGGCTGCGTGAGCAGTGGGGCGGCGAGTTCATGGTCAAGGGCATCACCCGAATCGACGATGCGCGCCGCGCGGTCGACATCGGCGCCACCGCGATCTCCGTCTCCAATCACGGCGGCAACAATCTCGACGGCACGCCGGCCACGATCCGCGTCCTCGGACCGATCGCGGACGCGGTCGGCAACGAGGTCGACGTTCTGCTCGACGGTGGCATCCGCCGCGGCAGCGACGTGGTCAAAGCGCTCGCACTGGGCGCCAAGGCCGTCATGATCGGCCGCGCCTACCTGTGGGGTCTTGCCGCCAACGGGCAGACCGGCGTGGAGAACGTCCTCGACCTGCTTCGCATGGGCGTCGACTCGGCGATGATGGGTCTGGGTAAATCCGACGTCGCCGATCTCTCGCGAGCCGACCTGATCATCCCCGAAGGATTCGAGCAGATTCACGGCGCGTGAGTCACGGGGCGACCCGTCGACGGCGATTCGGCCGGCGGCCCTGATCGGGGCCGCCGGCCGATCACATTCGCCGAGTCACCGTCGTCAAGTCATCGCCTGGCCGTCACGTCTTCGCGTGAGTGAACCGACCCCATACGGTGTCGACGACGCCGACCGCGGGCCGCGGCGTCACGCCCCGCGGCTTCTCCCGGCCCTTCGACGGAGGTGCGATCGCGGCAGCCCGTTCGGTGGCGGGCGGCGGGAACCTCCGCAGGAGCCGCTCGCGTCGCGACGGCTGCACGTTGGCGCGCATCACGTCGCCGCGGTAGTGAGCCACCACGCGCGGGTCCATCACGCGTCGCCACAGGGGAGGCATCAGTGCCAGCAGCAGCATCGCCGCGTAACCGGCCGGCATCTGCGGCGCGGTGTCGTACGACCGCAGCGCTTGATAGCGGCGCCGCGGATTTGCGTGATGGTCCGAGTGGCGCTGCAGATGGTAGAGGAACAGGTTGCTGCAGATGTAGTCGCAGTTCCAGCTGTGCTCGGGAAGAATCTTTCCCGGACGTCCGTTCTCACCGACGGGCCGGAGGAGTCCGTAGTGCTCGATGTAGTTGACGCCTTCGAGGATCAGTGCCGAGATGGCTGCCTGCAGGACGAACCAGGGAAGAACGCCGGGGCCGAAGGCGATCGCGACGGCCGCTGCCAGCACCGCGGTGAGCAGCCAGGTCTGGACGACGTCGTTGCGCAGCGTCCAGAAACCCTTGCCCTGCCGCCGGAGCCGGTCGCGCTCGAGCCGGATACCCGAGCGCAGCCCGCCGAAGATCGCGCGGGGCCAGAACGCCCACAGCGATTCGCCCAGCCGTGCGCTCGCCGGGTCGCCGGGTGTCGCGACCAGGACGTGATGTCCGACGTTGTGCTCGATGTAGAAGTGTCCGTATGCGCTGGGAGCGAGCGCGATCTTGGCCAGCGACTTCTCCAGCCGCGGCTTCTTGTGACCGAGTTCGTGCGCCACATTGATCGCGATGGCGCTCGAGACCGCGATCGTCATCGACATGGCGATGCGCTCACCGGTGGCCATCGGCGCGTGCGCCAGACACCAGAAGCCGAAGAAGAATCCCGCGTACTGGACCGGAAGATAGGCGTACACGCACCAGCGGTAGTACGGGTCCGCTTCAAGACGCGCCAGAACCTCGTCGGGCGGATTCACTTGATCGAGCCGGACGAGTAGATCGATCAGAGGAATCAGTACCACGAAAACGAGGAAACCGACGGCCCAGAAGATCCCCCACGACAGATAATGAACCAGCAACCACGCGATGCCGGGGCCGAAAGCCGCCACGATGCCGAGAGGCCAGAGATAGCGTTTGCGGTCGCGCCATCGGTCGGCCTGATCCGGTTGCCGCCCCTGTCGTCGCATACCCCTCGCCTCCCCACCGCTGCCCCCAACGGCCGGTGATTTCAAGACTAACTTCACATCGGCGTCGGATACTCGGATATCGACGAGGAAAGCAGGTTCGTTATCCGGTTTTCACGCCGATGATGACCGCAGGCACGGATCTGACAGACACCGTCTTCGCATGTCAGACGAATGAGACATGCTCGGCGGACGCGGCTGCGATCGAGTCAGACCTTCGAATGACCCATGTCGATCTGGAACTCGGCGCCGGTGACCGACTGGGCCGTCGAGAGGTACAGCACGGCGTCGGACAGATCGTCGAGGCTGGCGACCGGGTAGTGGCCGAGCATTGACGGGAAGTGCATGCCGTACTCCTCGAAGGCCTTCATCGCGGAGGTGTCTTCGAGCCCCATCGGGGTGTGCACCGCGTACGGGTGGACGGTGTTGACGCGGATGCGCTTGGGCCCGAGTTCCTTGGCGGCGGTCTGCGCCAGGCCGCGCAACCCGAACTTGGACGCCGAGTACGACGCCTGCACCGGCATCGCCTTGAGGCCGGCGACGGACGAGATGATGGTGATGCTGCCGCCGTTGCCCGCGTCCAGGATCGCCGGAATGGACGCCTTCAACGTCTTCCAGGTGCCGACCAGGTTCACATCGATCACATCGGTGAACTGCTCCTCGGACAGTTCCCACGTGAGGCCCCAGGTGAGAATGCCGGCGTTGGCCACGACATGGTCCAGGCGACCGAACTGTTCGACGCCGTCGGCCACGAGCTGCTCCTGGAAGGCGAGGTCGCGGGTATCGCCCTGCCGCGCGAGGATCTTGCCGCCCGCTTCTTCGACGAGCCGGACGGTCTCGGCGAGGTCGTCAGCGGTCGACGGCGGGTAGGTCATGTGGTCGGCCACCGGGCCGGCGAGGTCCATGCCGATGACGGACGCGCCTTCGCGTGCGAACCGGACCGCGTGGTTGCGCCCCTGGCCGCGTGCGATGCCGGTGATGTAGACGACCTGACCGTCGAACTGTCCCATGCTGGTATGCCTCTCGTCACAATGCCCTGAGAGCCAAACTGTAACACGTTCTAGTCAATCGGAAACGGCCGGGACGCACGACGCCGGAGGGGCGTGCGTCGTGCGTCCCGGCCGTCGGGCCGAGTCGGAGTAGGTCTCAGTCCTGCCAGACCGTCGCCGGGTCGGTGGCCTCACGTGCGGGGCCGACGGGGGTCTGCGTGGCCGATCGCTGGAACCGCGGTGCCACCTGCGCCTGCGTGACGCCGTCGATCTCGACGAGCGTGCCGCGGGCGGCCAGGTGCGGATCGTGAGGAGCCTCGGTGAAGTCGAGGATCGGGGACGTGCAGGCGTCGGTGCCGTCGAAGATCGCCGCCCACTCGTCGCGCGTCTTGGTCTTGAACGTGTCGGCGAAGATCTGCTTCAGCTCGCCCCACTTCGCGGTGTCGAGCTGATTCGGCAGCGACGCCGGGTCGAGTTCGAGACCTTTCAGGAGTTCGGCGTAGAACTGCGGTTCGATGGCGCCGACGGCCATCCACTTGCCGTCGGAGGTCTCGTACACCTCGTAGAACGGGGCGCCGGTGTCCAGGAGGTTGACTCCGCGCCGGTCCTGCCAGAGTCCGGTGCCGCGGAAGGCCCACATCATCTGCCCGAGGACCGACGCTCCGTCGCACATTGCGGCGTCGATGACCTCGCCCTTACCTGAGGCGGCACGCTCGACCAGTGCGGCGAGGACGCCCATGACCAGGAACATCGAGCCGCCGCCGAAGTCGCCGACCAGGTTCAACGGCGGGGTCGGCTTCTCGTTCGGGCGGCCGATGGCGTGCAGCATTCCGGTGAGCGAGATGTAGTTCATGTCGTGTCCGGCGAGGTCGGCGCGCGGACCGTCCTGACCCCAGCCCGTCATCCGGCCGTAGATCAGCCCGGGGTTCACCGCGTGCAGATCGTCCGGACCGAAGCCGAGCCGCTCCATGACGCCGGGGCGGAAGCCCTCGATGACCACATCGGCTTTGGCGACCAGGTTGAGAATGGTCTCGCGATCGGCCGGGTTCTTCAGATTGGCTTCGATGACGCGGCGGCCGCGCAGCAGGGCGTCGGCGTTCCGCTCCGGAGACGGCAGTTCGCCTGGCCGCTGGACGCGCACGACGTCGGCGCCGAGGTCGGCCAGCAGCATCGCGGCGTGCGGTCCGGGGCCGATGCCCGCGAACTCGATGACGCGGATGTCGGCGAGGGGGCCGGAACGTCCGGACGGCCGGCGGGTGGGAGTAGACACGGGGAGGACTCCGTTCACAGGTATCACCACGACCTGACGGCGTGGTCTGGGTCACGTGCGGTCGTCACTATACACGTGTACCGGATTCGCACTGATGGTGTCAGTGGTTCGGATGAGGCGCGCAGACCGGCAAAAGGGCCCCAACGGTTCCCTAGCCAGGGGGCACGTCGGTAACGTTGTCGCAATGACACCGGCGACCGAATTGGCGTCCCGGACGTGGCATGAACTGGTCGGGGCCGAGCCGACGTTAGTCGTGCCGGTCGGGGCTGTCGAACAGCATGGCCCGCATCTGCCGCTCGACACAGATGCGCGCATTGCAGACGCCGTGTCGCGCGAAGCGGTTGCCGCACTGGATGATTCGTCGGATGCTCTGGTGGCGCCGTCGATCTCGTACGGCGCTTCGGGCGAGCACGAGGGCTTCCCGGGGACCGTCTCGATCGGGCGTGAGGCCCTCCGACTGCTGGTTCTCGAGTACGGGCGCAGCGCGATGCGCTGGGCCGGTCGGCTGCTGTTCGTGAACGCCCACGGCGGCAACGCGCACGCGATCGCGGACGCCGTCGCGCGGTTGCGCTACGAGGGACGCGACGCGGCCTGGTTTCCCTGTGCGTTCCCGTCGGCCGACGCGCATGCCGGCCTCACCGAGACGAGCGTGGTACTGGACCTCGCGCCGGAGTCGGTCCGCCGGGACCTGCTCGCGGCCGGGAACACGGCGCCGATCGCCGAACTGCTCGATCCGATGCGAAAGGGTGGCGTCGCGGCCGTCTCGGCCACCGGAGTGCTCGGCGATCCCACTGCCGCGAATCCGGCGCTCGGTCGTCGGCTCCTTGCGGACCTGGCCGGGCAGTTGGCGGAATCGGTGCGTGCCTGGGACGTCGACGAGGCGGGGAGGCTTCGGTGACGCCACCGGTGAACGCCGACCTCCCGGTAGGGTTCCAGGTCCAGATCGATCCGCGCTGCGTTCGGCGCGGCGACCTCCGCAACCTGGTCGGCGGCTCGCCGCTGCGGGTGCTGAAGCTCTCGGATGCAGCGCTGGGGATGACTTCCGCGGACGGTCGGATCGAAGTCAGCGACGCCGGGACGCGCAGCCTCGCCCGAACCCTGCTCGACGCCGGAATCGCACACCCGCGCCCGATGGCCGGACCCAAGGAGTGCGAGGTCACGGTGGTGATCCCGGTGCGCGACAATCAGGCGGGTGTGGACCGACTCGTCGAAGCGCTTCCCGGGCTGCGGGTGATCGTGGTGGACGATGCCTCGTCGCGGCCGATGACTGTTCCCGACGACGAACGCCTCCGTGTGATCCGGCTGGAGGTGAACGCGGGGCCCGCGGCCGCGCGCAACGCCGGTTTCGACGCCGCCGACACCGAGTTCGTCGCCTTCCTCGACTCAGACACCCGCCCGTGCGGTGAGTGGCTGACGATGCTGCTGAGTCACTTCTCCGACCCCGCGGTCGCGATCGTCGCACCGCGGATCGTCGGACTCGGCGACACCGCGGGCCGCGACGGACGGACGCCGGTGGCGGCCTACGCGAACAGGTACTCCTCACTGGACATGGGGCCGAATGAGGGCCCGGTGCGGCCGGGCACTCCGATCGCGTACGTGCCGAGCGCGGCGATGGTGGTGCGTCGCGCCGCCTTCGCCCGGTTCGATGAGTCGCTGCGTGTAGCTGAGGACGTCGATCTGTGCTGGCGCACGCACGCGGCCGGTTGGGTGGTCCGATACGACCCGGTCGCGCACGTCGCACACGACCATCGGCAGTCGCTCCGGGCGATGCTCGACCGCCGTCGCTTCTACGGCACCGGCGCGGCTGAACTCGCGAGTCGGCATGATCGGTTGGCCGCTCCGGTGATGACGAGCATTCCGCTGGCGGTCGCGGTGGTGTCGCTGCTGACTCGGACCAGGATCGGCCTGGGAGTGGCGATGCTGGTCTCCGGCTGGATCTTCGGTCGCATCCGGAAGCCGCTCGCAGGCGTGCCGGCGCGTGACCTCATCGCAGCGCGCAACGTCGGCCGAGCGCTGGGCTACGGTGTCCTGCAGATCTGGTCGGCGGCCCTGCGTCACTACTGGCCGCTGTCGCTGCTCGGTCTGGTGGTCTCGTCGCGATTCCGACGGTGGTTCCTTGAGGCCGCGGTGGCCGAGGCTGCGGTGATGTGGTTGCGATCCCGGATCGCCGAGCCGTCGTCGCCGATGGTGGAACCGGTGGGGTACTCGGTGATCCGGCGGCTCGACGACTTCGCCTACGGACTCGGCCTGTGGCAGGGTGCGGTGACCAATCGCGACTGGTCGGCGCTGCGGCCTGTCGTCACCCGCTGACACGGACCGCGTGAGGCGATGAGCGGCCACCGGGCGCGTGCCGTCGAGACCGCCGACGTGGTCGTCGTGGGAGCGGGCAGCGCCGGGTGCGTGGTGGCCGATCGGCTGTCGCGCGATGCTGGCAGGAAGACCCTGCTTCTCGAGGCGGGGCATGCCCTACCTCCGCGTACGGCGGTGACCGCGATGAGCCGGCTGCCGATCGCGCCGGGAAGCGAGCGCGTGCGGCGAGTGCGGGAGCGGCGCGGACGCGATGTGGTGCGCGGCTATGGCGCCGGCGGGTCGTCCGCGGTCAACGGCGGCTATTTCCTGCGCGGACACCGCGACGACTATGCGGCGTGGCCGTGGCCGGCGAGCCGGATCGACGACGCCTTCGACGTGCTCGACGGCGGTGCCGCCGGGGGCGGGGTGATGCGCGTGCGGGAGGTTCTCGACGGCGAACTCGGTCCGGCGGGGTCGGCCTTCGAGACTTATTGGCGAACCCGCGTGGCCGCGGGACCCGAGGGCGCTTGGCCGGTGGTCGGCGTGAATCGGGTCCGCAGCAACAGCATCCGCGACGGGGGAGTGTTACGGCGGTGGACGGCGATGGATGCCTTCGCCCCCGCGGTCCGAGGCGGGAGCGAGGTGATATCGCTGGCCTCTGCGGGTGGACGGGTGACGGGAGTGCACACCGCCGCCGGGCGCATCGACGCCGCCACCGTGGTGCTCACCGCGGGCACGCTGGGCACGGCAGAGCTGGTGTTGCCGCTGCTGGGCGGGGAACTGTCGGTGTACGAGCATCCCGAATCGCTGGTGCGCTTCGCCGCTCGGCGCCCCCTCCGGACGCAGGTGCTGCTGCCGACCGTGGTGCACACCGCAGACGGCCTCGAAATCCGCTGCTACAGCGATGATTTCGCGTCGTTCATCGATGGGATTCCAGCCGGGGGCGTCCCGATCGGAGTCGCGGACATGACTCACGGCACCACCGGGCGCATCGGCATCGAGGGCGATGAGGTGGTGATCGATCTCGGTGTGCCCGACGCCGGCGGTCTCGAGCGGTTGTCGGAGGGAGTTGACGAGGTGCTGGAGATGCTGCACTCGCCGGCGTTCGACGGCCTCGTCGAGCCGGGATCGGTGACGGTGGATCCGGTGGTCGGGCTGTCGTCACATGCCTGGGGGACGCTCCCGCTGGGGGCGACCGTGGCACCGGACGGTTCCGTTCACGGCGTTCCCGGGCTCCACGTCGCCGACGGGTCGGTGCTGCCCGCGCCGCTGCGTTCGGGGCCGCACGCGAGTGTGATGGCGACGGCGGCGCTGATCGCCGAGGAACTGGTGGCGGGCGAGTCGGTCTGATCTGCCCGCGCCGAGTCGGGCGATCAGATGAAGTTCGTCGCGCCGCTTCCGGAAGGTCGGAGAAGGTCGGCACCGGATCGGCCGGAAACCGCAGTTCACGGGGGTTCTCTGCTGTAAAATCCGTTGGCCTGCCTGGTCAGCGCATTATCCGGCTGAACGACCGATTCTGATGGTCCACACCGGCCATTAGCGTCGGCGCGATGATGAGTGAGCGCGATTACCAAGAGCGGTCGCTGGCGGCGGTGATGAGCGGTGAGGCGAGGTGTGCCTTCCTCTTCGCACACTACGACGACAGCGTCTTCGACGCCTTTCACGCCATGGCGCATGCGAGCGGCGGAGCCATCGACATAGTCCTGTGCACCGAGTGCCCACGGGGTCGATGGGGCGAGTTCCGTCGACGATCGCTGCCGCCGGCGCTTCGCAACTCATTGCCGGTGAAGGTCGCGGCCAGATTCGTGGGCCGTCCGGTATTCGCCGAGTGGGACTACTACTGCGGACTCGCACTGACACCGGCCGAAGTGATCGACGTGCGCAGAGCCGAGCACGCCGCGGCGTGTGCAGCGGCGGGCGTACCGACGTTCGCCCTGGGCGATTACGAGGTGCAGTACTCGCGGTCGAGCCGCACGCGCTATCGACACGCGGTCGACGCGGCGACGGCACTGCTTCGGGATCACGATGTTCAGACGATCGTCACGCACCCCGCCTCCGCTCGTCATCCGGATCACCGACGCACGCATCGGTTGGCGCAGGAATGCCGCGAGCGCACCGGCGTCGATCTGGTGACGGTGTGCGAGCGGCCGTACACGGTGTGTTCGGAGGCCGACGGGTGCCGGGAGGTCGAGACCGACTCGGCGCTCGTCGCCTCACTGCTCCCGCTGGCGGATGAGGAGTGGGCGGGAAAGCTGGCCGCGACCAACGAGTACCGTACCCAGATCGGCGGACTCGAGAAGACCTTCGGATCGGCGTGGATGGACCGTGACCGACTCGGCGTCGAGTGCTATCACAGCCTCTGCGGCTCTCAGATCAGCGTGCGCCAGTAGTCCCAGAACTGGACGGTGATCATGGCGATCACGACCACGTAGTAGACGGGCAGCGCGATCCACAGCCACTCGCGGGCCGACCGGCCGCCGCGCGAGTCGGGCAGCACGCGCGAGATGCTGAGGATCAGCACCACCGGCATCAGCGTCCACACCACCATGCAGTACGGGCACAGCGCGTGAATGCGGTAGAGGCTCTGGAAGATCAAGTAGCCGACGAAGACCTGGCCGAGTGCCGAGACGACGGCCTGTCCGGCCCAGTACCAGCGTGGCAGTCGGACTCGTGCGATCGACAGCACGGCGGTCACCAGGATCACCGCGAAGGCGGGCAGGCCGAGCAGCGGATTCGGGAATCCGAAGAACTTGCCCTGATCGGTCACCATCACCGATCCGCACGAGATGATCGGATTGATGCTGCACGCGGGCGTGAACGACGGATCGATGAGCAGTTGGATGCGGTCGAGCGTCAGTGCGACCGCGGCAGCCATCCCGAGAACACCGCACACCAGCAGCACCCAGGCGGCCACCACGGGCACCGGGCGACGCTCTCGCCAGAAGCCCCGGGGGGCGGGCGGTGCGGTCTCAACGTCGCTCGCCGTGACTACGGGCGAACCGTCCTCGATCTCGGCCGGCGTCTCATCCGTCATGGCGGGCTACTTCGCGAGGGCCGCGTTGACGGCGTCGGTCAGGCCCTGCGGTCCCGCCTGCGGGTCGAACTGCTGTCCGTTGATGCGGATCCACGGAGTGCCCTGGAACTCGGGATTGCTTGTCGTGTCGGCGGTCTGCTTGGCCACCCACTGACCGAACTGGTTGTTCTCGATGCAGTCGGTGATGCCTTCCGCGCCGGCCTGCTTCGCGAGCGAGATCAGTTCGCTGTCCGGGAGTCCGGCGCCGCCCTCCTCGGGCTGGTTGGTGAAGAGGAGATTGTGGAACTTGAGCCAGATGCTCCAGTCGCCGTTCTTGGCGGTCGATTCGGCGACGCACGTGGACGCGTTCATGGCGCGGCTGGAGTAATTCGTGGTCGACATCCGGTCGAGGAATGCGATCGGGTGGTAGTCGACAGCGACCTGCGGGTTCTTCTCGAGTTCGGCGAGGGTGCCGCCGAAGCTCTGCTCGAAGGCACGGCACCCGGGGCACTGGAAGTCCTCGACGGTGGTGATGACGACCTTGGGCTCCGTGCCCGCCGGCGCACTGGTGATCCGGATGGAGCCGTCCGGCCGCATCACGGTGGGCGTGTCGGAACCGCCGGTGGTCGAGGCGCTGTCCTTGTTGTGGTTGATCGCCCAGAACGTGACGCCGACTGCGATGACGATCAGCACCACCGCCGCACCGATTTTGTAGATGAGGGAACGGCGGCGCTCGGCCTGCCGAGGATCGATGACGGTCCGGTTCTTCTGGGCCACGATTCTCTTCCTCCGCTATCGCTCAGCGAGTCTCCGGCCACCCTGTGTGTCCGGCGGTTACGAGTGCAACCCTACTGGCAGTCGACTGAGAAACTCATTACAGACCTGCGGAAAGGACCAAGGGCGTGCCTGATTCGGTCACTTCGGCGTCACCCAGGTGGTGATGTCGCAGTGGACCACCTCGGTTCCCGCAGTATCGAGGATCCGGATCGTGACCATCACTTCACGACCCTCGGTGATGGTCGAGAAGTCCACCGGTTCGGCCAACTCCGCGTGGGCGGTCAGTCGCGTGGTGGCCTTGGCGAGGTACTGCGTGCTCATCGCCTTGGGGATCCAGCGGTGCCCCGTCGGCACGGTGGCCTCCATCAACATCCCCATCGCGGTCTCGGCGAGATTGCAGGCCGCGATGGCGTGAAAGGTTCCGAGGTGGTTGTGAACGCCGAACCAGTTGGGCGCCGAGACACGGCAGTATCCGGGTTCCATCTCCTCGACGAGCGGGAGAATGGTGCCGAAGTACGGCACGCGCGCGACCATGCCGAGCGAGAACAGTGCGTTGCCGAGCCGACCACCGGGCAGACGCTTGCGGAGGGCGTACGTCGCACTGTTGGTGTTACCGGGAGTTGCAGTCATGAGTTCCGATGCTATCGGGCAGTCGCGCCGAGCGCGGCGTCGCGCAGTCCCTCATACGAGCTCCGCAACGCGGCTGCATACCGCTCGGGGTCGGGAATCAGATCGCGGTCGCAGAGAGCGGTGATCCCCATCCATTCACCTGCCACATTGTGGGCGTGTGAGAGGCCTGTGCCGTTGAGCGGACCGAAGACGACGCTGCACGCGCGGGAACGGCCGAAGAACTGCGGGTCGAAGGGCAGCCGAAAGCTGGTCATGACGGAGGTGTTGAACGGTTTGCCGTCGGGTTCCGTGCGCCTCGGATACCCGCGAGCGTCTTCCCTCAGTCTGCGCAACGCGCGGGCGACGAACCCCGGCGGCACATATCTCGCGGTGATGTCGTCGGCCGTGGCCTCGATCGGGTGACTCAGCCGCTCGCGTTCCCCGAGCACGGCGTCATGGACCGCTCGAAGCCGTTCGAGCGGGTCGACAACCGTGCTGTGCAGGTCCACCGTCATCATGACGAACCGGTTGTTGCCTTCGGTCGTGTCGTCTGACGCGAGCGAGCCGTCCGCGGTCTTCGGTCGCACGGTCATTGGAACCGAAGCGACCAGAGATCCCGCAGGTGTTGAACCGATCGCGTCGAGGTAGTCGTGCATCGCCCCACCGATCACGGTGAGGGCGATGTCATTGATCGTCGCCGAGCCGGCAGCACTGCGAATGTCGCGTACCTGCTGCCAGGGAAGGTGAGTGGCCACTACTGCCCGGCGCGGTCCGACGGGCCCATCGATCGGCGTAGGCGTCGGTTCCGAAGGAGGCAATGGATAGTCGGCGTCGCCGCGCGCCGACTCCAACTCGGCGAGAGTTCGGCGGTGTTCATCCGCCGCGCTGATGAAGTCGCCGACCGAGCGGCGGATCCGGCGGAGTATCGCGTGGCCGCGGTCGCCGGGGACGGAGATCGGGGCGAACGGTCCATTCGCGCCGGGGAGTTCGGAGCCGAACAGCGCGGCGTAGATGGTCTGCATCTCGATTCCGTCGGCCGCGGCGTGGTGCACGCGCAGCGTGATCGCGACGCCCGATCGCCTGACCGGGCCGAACCCGTCTGGGCAGGGAATGACGTGGACCTCCCACAGCGGTCGCGTCAGGTCCATCGGGGTCTCGGCCAATTCCCCGAGCAACCCGAGCACGCCGCTTTCAGAGACGGCAGGGTGAAGGAACACGTGGTGCTCGAATCGGAAGTCGTCGTCTTCGATCCACACGGGATAGTCGAGGTCGAGAAATGACCGCTTGAGACATCTGCGGAAGATCATCCCGGTGGTTCGAGCGCGGAACCAGTCCGTCACGGCCTCGGCGGGCAATTCCGTGGCAGGGTCGTCGACGACGAAGAATTGGGTGGCGACGTTCATTTGGCGCGACCGCGGTCCGTCCGTGTATACGAACAGGGCGTCTTTGGGTTGCAGACGTGCCATCGAGGACTCTTCCGATCGTGACGGTGGGGAGTCTGCGGACGTGGGCCCGGGGCGGAGAGCAGGCACGGCCGGTGGACTTGGGGCGATCGCCCGATGTTATCCGGCAGTGGTGCCGAGGGTGGCGTTCCGGAGATCTGCGTATGCCGCATCGAGCGCTGACGCGTACTCGGACGGGTCCGGTACGAGATCGGTATCGCACAGTGCTGTCACACCGCACCAGTCGTCGCCGGCACCGTGTGCGTGGGAGATGCCAGTGCCGTTGAGTGGCCCGAATCCCAGCCCGCAGACCTGGCGGCAGTCCAGGAGGCGGAGTTCGAACGGCAGCCGGTAAGCAGTCATCACCGACGTATTGAAAGGTCGGTCGTCGGGCTCGTCACGCCGTGGATAGCCGCGGGAGTCTTCTGTTCGTCGTCGCAGTGCCCGGATCAGGAAGCCGGGCGGTACGTAACTGACGGTCGCATCCGCGGATGCCTCGGCCCGGTGGCTGAGCCTGAGGCGCTCGCCCAGCACTGCGTCGTGGACCGCTCGCAGCCGGGCGATCGGGTCCGGTTGGGTGCTGTGGAGGTCGACCGTCATCATGACGAACCGGTTGTTGCCCTCACCATCGTCGTCGGTCACGGTGCCGTCGGCCTCCCGTGGCCGTACCGTCATGGGAACCGACGCCACCAGTGAGCCGTCCGGCGGGCTCCCGACAGCGCAGAGGTAGTCGTGCATCGCCCGGCCGATCACGGTGAGAACAAGGTCGTTGACGGTGGCCTCGCCGGCACTGCGGCGGATCTGTCTGACCTCCGTCCACGGCCAGTAGACGACGGCCACGCCACGCTTGGGGCCGACCGGACCGTCGATCGGGGTGACGGTCCGGTCTGTCGGCGGCACCGGGTAGTTTTCGGCGGCGCGCACCGTTGTTCTCTCATCGAGCGCGGCGCGATAGTCGCGAACGGCCCGACGGAAGTCAGTGATCGATCGAACCACCTGCGTGAGCGCTCCCGCCGCGGTGTGGCAGTCGGACCCCGGTAACAGCTCCCGTTCGGAGTTTCCGGCCGACGATTCCTGCCCGAAGAGACTGGCGAGGATCGCCTGGACGGCGATCCCGTCCGCAGCGGCGTGGTGGATGCGGACGGCCACGGCGAAGCCCTGGTCCGCTATCGGGCCGAATCCGTCGGGGCACCGGCTCACATGGATCTCCCACAGTGGACGGGACAAATCCATAGCGGATTCGGCCAGTTCTCCGAGGAACTCGAGGAAGCCGTCCGAGGTCATCGGGTCGTGCATGAACAAATGGCGATCGAGACGGAAGTCGTCGTCGTGCAGCCAGACGGGGTACTCGAGGTCGAGCATCGACCGTCGGAGCCTGCGACGAAAGAGTGGCCCGCGCGTGCGTGCGGCGAACCACTCGTGCACGGCGGACTCCAGCGGCAGGTCGTGATCAGCGGCGCTCACGAAGAAACCACAGCACACGGTGATCTGACGAGATCGCGGTCCGTCGGTGTAGACGAACATCGCGTCCTTGGGCTGTAGGCGTTCCATCGTGGGACCTCGGTTCAGTGGCGCAGCAGTGCGCGGACGGAGTTCGCCGGAGCCCACCGAAACCAGTCCAGGTCGGGGTTGGCGATGACAGGACGGCGGCGCAATGCCGCTATGCCAGGCGACCGGGCCATCGTCATGAGGACGTGGTCGGCGGTGTCGAGCAGCACGGTGCGGAGCCTGCTGACGGGACGTTGGTAGCAGCCGACGTAGTCGACGACGTTCTTGCTGAAGCTGAGCTTGAATTGACCCACCCCGTGGAGTGGGTGCTCGGGTGTGTCGAGATGAGCGCGAGAGGGCGACCCGTACAAGTCGTACTCGGTGCAGCCGTTCTCGCGCGCCCACCTCATGATCTCCCATTGGACGGCGTGCCCGGCGCCGGTGGTCCCGAGGCCGCTCGAGGAACTGTCGTCCGATGCACTGCGCACGGAGGCGCCGGTCAGGTAGAGGGCGCGATGACCGAATCTGAGTGCGAAAGCCGTGGCGACCACCTCTCCTCGCCGGCGGGCGAAGAACAACTGACCGGCGCCGGACTTCTGCAGGTGCTGGTACGTCGTCGTCGCAGTGTGGAGATCGGGTATCCCGAATCGTCCGTTCGCGGTGGATCGGAGGAGATCGAAATTGATTCGGCAGTTCGCATCGGTCGCCTCGACCCGCTCCACCACCACATCCTCACGGGTCGCACGCTTGATCCATCGCCGGGCCCGCGTGCTGAATCTGGCCAGGACATCCTCGTCCGTGCCACTCAGATCGACCAGGATGGTGTGCTCGATGGTCCAGGTCATCGTCCGACTCAGACCGTGTGCGATCAGGGTAGCCTCAGCCTGCTCGGAGGCGGGAATATACGGATCGACGCGAATCGTCATCACGCCGAGTTCAGCAGCCAGCGGGGTGAGTGAATCGACGACGAGAACGAGGTCCTCGACCGAGGTGACACCCGGACCGGGGATCTGCCAGTAGTCGCCGAGCGTCGGGACAGTCGCGACCACAGCCAACACAGCCAGGTCGCCGACCATCAGATATTCGACGTGATGCCCTGCGAGCTGCTGGGTGTGTGCGAACGCGCGAGACCGGAAGACCGAACCTCCATCGGGGTTGGCGCGGATCAGGTCGTCCCATCGCTCGATCTCGCCGGCTGTCGCCTGTCTGGCCTCGCCGAGGGCGAACGTCGCGTTCTTCACATCTGTATCCGACTTACACATCCCGCGCTTCTCGGTGCTGCTCCTCTTTCTGAAAACGCATGAGAATGCAGCCTATCGCCGCCCTGGGTACGCGGTCAGTCGCACGTTCGGCCCAATTCCGTCCGCGGAGACGGGGCGGGCGCCCGGAGTTCAGTGGATGGTGTTCACGCAGGCGTCGGTGAGAACGGCAGCGTGATGACGGAGCTTGCCGAGGTAGTCGTCCAAGTCGCGCAACGCGCTGAGGTCTGCCGTCACGTTGATCGTCAGCCGGTCGCCGAGCGAGGTGACCACATGCTGCAACGTCATCCGATCGCCGATGTTGAGCCACATCAACTGGTCGATCACCGGATCACCGAGGAAGGTGGCGTCGACGAGATCGCTGCGGACGTTGGAGATCAGCGTGGCGGCGGTGCTCGCGGCCGGGGAATCGACGCCTGCTTCGGCGACGCCGGATCGCTGAGCCCGTTTCCTGGACAGACCGAGGACAGTCGGTGCGAGCCGAGTCTGCAAGGCGCGGAAGGCGATCGCATCCTCACTGCGGACCCGCGCCTTGGCAGCCGCGGTCGAGGCGTGTACTCGCCGGAGCCGCTCGATCGGGTCGGATTCGTCGCCGTGCAGTTCCACGATCTCCTCGGAGAACGAGTTGGCGTCAGCGGTCAGATCGTCGGCCTGGAAGGGCGACGCGGCGTACAGCGGCACCGCCGGCTCGCCGCCGTCGAGCTCCGTCAAGGTCTCGAACAGCGCCCGGCCGATGATCGCGGTGACCGCATCGTTGACGGTGGCTCCCGGAACAACGTCGCGGACCGCGCGGACCTCGCGCAGACTCAACGGCACCGAACCGATGTGAATCGGTCCGCGCAGGGCGTGGTTGAAGCGCGTTCCCCGGGGGAGTTCGACCGACTTCAGGTTGGCCGCGTGCCGTGACAGACCCGGCAGCGCCGCGAGATGACGCACCAGTGCGGCCGGGATCGACAGCGCCGATCTCAGGTTCCCGGGCGGCCGGTGGCCGGGGACGGGTGGAGCGGGCACCGGCTCGTCGCGCAGCGCGCGGCGCATGACCGCGGCGATCTTGGTTCCGTCGCCGGCCGCGTGATGGGTGCGCAGCACCACCAACGTGACCGGTTCGGGGTAGTCGAGATCCATGCCGGTCACGCCGGTGATCACCGTCAGATCCCACGGCGGCCGCGACAGATCGACCGGCGTCGAGACCAGTTCCGCCACGATCCGCTCCGCGCCCGCCGGCTCGCCGCCGTCGACGACCCGGATGTGCGCGGCGACGTCGACAGACGGATCCGTGACCCAGTGCGGCAGGCCGGCGTGGCCCCATGAGTGCCGCAGCGTGCGGGTGAACATCGGCCAGCAGTCGAGTCGTTCCCTCATCCAGGCGGCGACTCGGGAGACGTCGAGTGACTCCCCGGTGGTGGCGACGACGTCGCAGTGGATGACGGACGTGACGGCGGGGGTCAGAGCGACGGTGTCGCGGACGCTCAGCGGGACAGCATCATGAATGTCGGTCATACAGACGACAGTAGTGTCGTCTGTTCAGACTATCTCGCGAAGTGCGGGACGTCAGTCGCGAGTCACCCACGGAATCGGGCGCGTCGGCGGATTTGAGCTCATCGGCGGGGTGGTGCATACTATTCAGGTTGCCTCGCGTAGGGGCGAACAAACTTCCAGGACCGCAAAGCGCGGATCCGGGCGTGTAACGCGGGACCCACAGTGTGGGCTCGGATGAATTCTCATCCGGGGAACCGGACCGACACGCCCGACCGCGGGTGCCGGAGGCGAAGCCGACGAGAGTCGGCAGCCGGACGAGAGTTCGGCACCGTACAACGACAGTAGAACAGCGTCGATCCGCCAAATGTCAAGGCGTGGTCATGTGGCATCAGTTGCCGCCCGTGAGTGATCTCGGGTGTGGAGTCACGCGGTGTTGTGCTGTCGAGAGATGAACAGACGGAAGAGGACACAGCGTGGCGGGACAGAAGATCCGCATCAGGCTCAAGGCCTACGACCACGAGGCGATCGACGCTTCTGCGCGCAAGATCGTGGAGACCGTGACCCGCACGGGTGCGCGCGTGGTCGGCCCGGTGCCGTTGCCCACCGAAAAGAACGTGTACTGCGTCATCCGTTCGCCGCATAAGTACAAGGACAGCCGCGAACACTTCGAGATGCGCACGCACAAGCGACTCATCGACATCCTCGACCCGACGCCGAAGACGGTCGACGCGCTGATGCGCATCGATCTCCCGGCGAGTGTCGACGTCAACATTCAGTGACGGGGGATTGGATCAAATGAGCAATCAGAATGCAACCAAGGGCATCCTGGGCACCAAGCTCGGCATGACCCAGGTTTTCGACGAGAACAACCGGGTCGTCCCCGTGACCGTCATCGCGACCGGCTCCAACGTCGTCACCCAGCTGCGCACCGCAGACCGTGACGGCTACACCGCCGTTCAGCTCGCGTACGGCGCCGTCGACCCCCGCAAGGTGAGCAAGCCGGTCGCCGGCCAGTTCGCCAAGGCCGGCGTCACCCCGCGCCGCCACCTCACCGAGATCCGTGTCAACGACATCTCGGAGTTCGAGGTCGGCCAGGAGCTGGGTGCCGACATCTTCGCCGAAGGCGTGAAGGTGGACGTAACCGGTACTTCCAAGGGCAAGGGCTTCGCCGGTGTCATGAAGCGTCACGGCTTCGCCGGTCTGGGTGCCAGCCACGGTGCGCACCGCGTGCACCGTTCGCCGGGCTCCATCGGTGGCTGCGCCACGCCGGGTCGTGTCTTCAAGGGCACCCGCATGGCAGGCCGCATGGGCTCCGACAAGGTGACCACGCAGAACCTGACCGTCCACAAGGTGGACGCCGAAGCCGGTCTGCTGTTGATCAAGGGCGCGATCCCCGGCCGCAAGGGCGGCATCGTGGTGGTCCGCGACGCAGTGAAGGGTGGCGCCAAGTGAGCACCGAAACCGCAACCAAGCTGACGCTCGACGTCCGCAACGCCGACGGCACCACCAATGGCACCGTCGACCTGCCGGCCGAGCTCTTCGACCAGACCGCGAACATCGCGCTCATGCACCAGGTGGTCGTGGCCCAGCAGGCCGCCGCCCGCCAGGGCACGCATTCGACCAAGACGCGTGGCGAGGTCTCCGGCGGCGGCGCCAAGCCGTACCGCCAGAAGGGCACCGGCCGCGCTCGTCAGGGCTCGATCCGCGCTCCGCAGTTCACCGGCGGCGGCACCGTTCACGGTCCGCAGCCGCGTGACTACACGCAGAAGGTCAACAAGAAGGTCAAGGCCGCTGCGCTGCGCGGCGCCCTGTCGGACCGTGCTCGCAACGAGCGCATCCACGTGGTGACCGAGCTCGTCGCCGGCCAGACCCCGTCGACCAAGGCTGCTCGCGAGTTCCTGGCGAAGCTGAGCGAGCGTCGCAAGTTCCTGGTGGTGCTGTCCCGTGAGGACGTCACCGCGTGGAAGAGCGTCGCCAACCTGGGCAACGTCCTGCCGATCGCGCCGGATCAGCTCAACACCTACGACGTCCTCGACTCGGATGAGGTCGTGTTCAGCGTTGAGACCCTGAACGCCTTCATCGAGCAGAACCAGAAGAAGGAGGCCTAGGAATGGCTACGCAGGCAGACCCGCGTGACATCATCCTGGCGCCGGTGATCTCGGAGAAGGCTTACGGGCTGATCGAAGACAACGTGTACACGTTCCTGGTGCACCCGGATTCGAACAAGACTCAGATCAAGATCGCCATCGAGCAGATCTTCGATGTGAAGGTCTCCAGCGTCAACACCGCCAATCGTCAGGGCAAGCGCAAGCGCACCCGTTACGGCTACGGCAAGCGCAAGAACACCAAGCGCGCCATCGTGACGCTGTCCGCTGACAGCAAGCCCATCGAGATCTTCGGGGGAGCGGTCTCCTGACCGCCCGCGAAGAAGAGTAGGGACTAAGACTCATGGCAATTCGTAAGTACAAGCCGACGACGCCGGGCCGTCGCGGATCGAGCGGTGCCGACTTCTCCGAGGTCACCCGTTCGCATCCGGAGAAGTCGCTGGTTCGTCCGCTGCACAGCACCGGCGGCCGCAACGCTCACGGCCGGATCACCACCCGCCACAAGGGTGGCGGCCACAAGCGCGCCTACCGTCTGATCGACTTCCGTCGTAACGACAAGGACGGCATCAACGCCAAGGTCGCGCACATCGAGTACGACCCCAACCGCACCGCGCGCATCGCGCTGCTGCACTACGTGGACGGTGAGAAGCGCTACATCCTGGCGCCGAAGAACCTGAAGCAGGGCGACGTCGTCGAATCCGGCCCGAACGCCGACATCAAGCCGGGCAACAACCTGCCGCTGCGCAACATCCCGACCGGTACCCAGATCCACAACGTGGAGCTGCGTCCGGGCGGCGGCGCCAAGATGGCTCGTTCGGCCGGCGCCTCGATCCAGCTGCTGGGCAAGGAGGGTCCGTACGCGACCCTGCGCATGCCCTCCGGTGAGATCCGCCGCGTCGACGTGCGCTGCCGCGCCACCGTCGGCGAGGTCGGCAACGCCGAGCAGAGCAACATCAACTGGGGCAAGGCCGGCCGTATGCGCTGGAAGGGCAAGCGCCCGACCGTCCGCGGTGTCGTCATGAACCCGGTCGACCACCCGCACGGCGGTGGTGAGGGCAAGACCTCGGGTGGTCGCCACCCGGTGAGCCCGTGGGGACAGCCTGAGGGCCGCACCCGCAAGAACAAGGCCAGCGACAAGATGATCGTCCGTCGCCGTCGTACCGGCAAGAACAAGCGATAACTAGGAGGAGGTAAAAAATGCCACGCAGCCTGAAGAAGGGCCCGTTCGTCGACGACCACCTCCTGAAGAAGGTGGATGCACAGAACGAGAAGGGCACCAAGCAGGTCATCAAGACCTGGTCGCGCCGCTCGACCATCATCCCCGACTTCATCGGTCACACCTTTGCGGTCCACGACGGTCGCAAGCACGTGCCCGTGTTCGTGTCCGACTCGATGGTGGGTCACAAGCTGGGCGAGTTCGCTCCCACCCGTACCTTCAAGGGTCACATCAAGGATGACCGGAAAGCGAAGCGCCGGTAACCATGACTACTGAGACTGAAAACGCAGTGCAGAGTGCACGGGCGACCGCGAAGTTCGTTCGCGTGACCCCGATGAAGGCACGCCGCGTCATCGACCTGGTTCGCGGAAAGAACGTGGACGAGGCTCTCGACATCCTGCGGTTCGCGCCGCAGGCGGCCAGTGAGCCGGTCTACAAGGTGCTCGCCAGCGCGGTCGCGAACGCTGAGAACAACGTGGGCCTGGACCGCCGGACGCTCGTCGTCTCGGAGGCCTTCGCCGATGAGGGCCCGACCCTGAAGCGGTTCCAGCCGCGTGCACAGGGCCGCGCCTTCCGCATCCGCAAGCGCACCAGCCACATCACCGTGGTCGTCGCCGCTGCGGAGAACGGCGGACGTGCTCGTTCGCGCCAGCAGAAGAAGAAGGGAGCCTAAACAGTGGGCCAGAAGATCAACCCGCACGGCTTCCGGCTGGGCATCACCACGGACTGGAACTCACGTTGGTACGCCGACAAGCAGTACGCGGAGTACGTCAAGGAAGACGTCGCGATCCGCAAGCTGCTGAGCACCGGCCTCGAGCGCGCCGGCATCTCCAAGGTGGAGATCGAGCGCACCCGTGACCGCGTCCGCGTCGACATCCACACCGCTCGTCCGGGCATCGTCATCGGCCGCCGCGGCGCCGAGGCCGATCGCATCCGCGGCGACCTGGAGAAGCTGACCGGCAAGCAGGTGCAGCTGAACATCCTCGAGGTCAAGAACCCCGAGGCCGACGCACAGCTCGTCGCGCAGGGCGTCGCCGAGCAGCTCAGCAACCGTGTGGCGTTCCGCCGCGCGATGCGCAAGGCCATCCAGTCGGCCATGCGTCAGCCGGGCGTCAAGGGTATCCGAGTCCAGTGCTCGGGTCGTCTGGGCGGTGCCGAGATGAGTCGCAAGGAGTTCTACCGCGAGGGACGCGTGCCGCTGCACACGCTGCGCGCCGACATCGACTACGGGCTCTACGAGGCACGTACCACCTTCGGCCGCATCGGCGTGAAGGTGTGGATCTACAAGGGCGATATCGTCGGCGGCCGTCGTGAGCTGGCCGCAGCCGCGCCCGCCGAGGATCGTCGCGGACCGCGTCGTCCGAGCCGTCCGCGCCGCGACGCGCGTGGTGGCCAGGGCGGTCGCAGCAGCGACGCTGCGCAGGCTCCGGCCGCCGACGCCACCGCGTCCGCTCCGGCGTCTGCAGAGAACCAGGAGGGCTGAGGCCATGTTGATCCCTCGCAGGGTCAAGCACCGCAAGCAGCACCACCCCAGCCTGAAGGGCCGGGCCAAGGGCGGAACCAAGGTCACCTTCGGTGACTACGGCATCCAGGCTCTGGAAGGTGCGTACATCACCAACCGTCAGATCGAGTCTGCTCGTATCGCGATCAACCGCCACATCAAGCGTGGCGGCAAGGTCTGGATCAACATCTTCCCGGACCGCCCGATCACGAAGAAGCCCGCCGAGACCCGCATGGGTTCCGGTAAGGGCTCGCCCGAGTGGTGGGTGGCCCCGGTGAAGCCGGGCCGCGTGCTGTTCGAGATGAGCTACCCCAATGAGGAGACCGCTCGCGAGGCACTGCGCCGCGCACAGCACAAGCTCCCCATGAAGACCCGAATCGTGACCCGAGAGGAGCAGTTCTGATGGCACTCGGAGTCGCTGCTTCTGAGCTCCGTGAGCTCAGCGATACCGACCTGGTCGCGCGCCTGAAGGAGTCGAAGGAAGAGCTTTTCAACCTTCGCTTCCAGATGGCCACCGGTCAGCTCGACAACAACCGTCGTCTGCGCACCGTGCGCCGCGAGATCGCGCGTGTCTACACCGTGATGCGTGAGCGCGAGCTGGGCCTCGCGTCCGGACCGGAGGGTGAAGACGCATGAGTGAGGACCAGAAGGTGAACACCGAAGATCGCGCCAGCCGCAAGGAGCGGATCGGCTACGTCGTCAGTGACAAGATGACCAAGACCATCACGGTCGAGCTGGAGGATCGTACGCGTCACGCGCTGTACGGCAAGATCATCCGCACGACCAGCAAGGTCAAGGCGCACGACGAGGAGCAGATCGCCGGCGTCGGCGACCGCGTCCGGATCATGGAGACCCGACCGCTGTCGGCGACCAAGCGCTGGCGTCTGGTCGAGGTGCTCGAGAAGGCCAAGTAGGCCCGATCGGCGCTTCGCGTACGACGAACATACGACCGCCCGTCCCGGGATTCCGGGGCGGGCGGTCGTCGTCGGAGTGGATGATCGTTCGCGTCGATCTGGCGGCGCCGGCCGATACCGTGGTGCACTGTCGATATACTGCGCCGGGTACCGCTTAGCGGCACCGGGCATCGACAGCCGATTGCCGCAACCGACTAGTTAGGACACCATGCCGGACGCTGGCCACAGGCGTGACGACGAATCGAATGCTCTTCGAAGCGGCGCGGAGCCACTGACGTCTGGCTCGGATGAGCTGTCCGACGTGCCCGGATGGGGATCCGACGAAGACGATCCCGTCGCCGAACAGTTGCGGGCATGGCGCTCCGAACTCGGTACGGGGACGGCCGGACCCGCGCCGTCGGCTGAGCGGGCGACTCCGACCCCGGTCCCGCGCGACGAGCCGCAGGAGACGGTGCACGAGGCGCGTCACTCCACGCCGAAGGAGGAGTGGACGCAGAATCCGATGACGGCGCCGTGGCTGCTCAACGGACTCGGCTTCCGCAAGGAGGAGCCGGAACTGGTGGAGCAGCGGCCGCGCCGCGCGCCGCGGATGCCCGAGGGCCGCAGCGCCGCGTGGGACGTCATCTCCGCGCAACAGCCGGTGGTGAAGCCGGCCGAACCGGAGATCAGCCCGGAGGAGGCTGCGCTCTCCGCTGCCCGTACGGTCTCGTTTCCGGCGCTCGACATGGTGCCCATCGGGGAGAAGGCCGGTCCGGTCGAATACGCGATCGAGGTCGATGGCCTGCGCAAGGTCTTCAACGACATGGTCGCCGTCGACGATGTGAGCTTCAAAGTGCCCAAGGGCAAGATCGTGGCACTGCTCGGACCCAACGGCGCCGGGAAGACGACCACGGTGAGCATGCTGTGCACCCTGCTGCGACCCACCTCGGGTACGGCGACCGTCAACGGATACGACGTCCTCAAGGACGCGGCGCAGGTCCGGCGGTCGATCATGCTCACCGGGCAGTTCGCCGCGCTGGACGAGTCGCTGACCGGGCGTGAGAACCTCGTGCTGTTCGGCCGGCTGATGGGACTGCGGAAGCCCGCGGCTCGGGCCCGTGCCGACGAGCTGCTGGAGTTCTTCTCTCTCGTCGCGGCGGCCGACAAACGGGTGGGCCAGTACTCCGGTGGCATGCGGCGGCGCATCGACATCGCCTGCGGGCTCGTCACCGAACCGAAGGTGGTGTTCCTCGACGAACCGACCACGGGCCTGGATCCGCGCAGTCGGCAGGACGTGTGGGAACTGGTGGAACAGCTGCGCGATTCCGGCGTCACCATCTTGCTGACCACCCAGTATCTCGAGGAAGCCGACATGCTGTCGGACAACATCGTGGTCATCGACAAGGGCCGGGTGATCGCCGAAGGCACCTCGGACGAGCTCAAAGCAGCGACCGGTGCGGCCTACTGTGAGGTGACACCCGCGCACCCGGCGTACCTGCCGCGGCTGCGGGCCCGCCTGGCCGATCTGCTCGGCGCCAACGCCAAGGACGACGGAGAGACGATCTCCGTCCCGGCGCCCGACGGTCCGGACACGCTCGCCGAGGTGATCCGGCGGACCGAGGCGGCACGGATCCCGCTGGCCGACATCGCCTTGCGCCGGCCTTCGCTGGACGAGGTGTTCCTGGCGCTGACTGATCCGAACAAGGACCGGGGCGCCTGATGGCCCACGAGGCGACCGTCGCTCCGCGGTTGTTCGGTCCGGACGGCGCGACCGCGCAGATCAGTCCGGTCCAGCAGTGGTGGACGCTGACCGGACGCGGACTGCGCAAGGTGGTCCGCAACGGCGAGATCGTGCTCGCCTTCCTCTCGCCGGCGCTGCTGGCGCTGTGCTTCTATCTCCCGCTGCGCAAGATCATGAATGCGCAGATGGACATGAACTATGCGCAGTACCTGATGCCGATCATCTTTCTGCAGTCGCTGGAGTTCACTGCCTCGTCGGCGGCGATGCGCTCGTCCTTCGACGGCTCGGAGGGCGTCAACACCCGCTTCCGCGCGATGCCGATGCGACCCGCGGTGCCACTGCTGGCGCGCACGGCCACCAATGCCGTGCTTCTCACGGTCTCGCTCGTGTGCGCCACCGTCGCGACCCTCATCATGGGGTGGCGGCCCGGCGGGGGAGTCACCGGAACTCTCGCGCTCTACGGAATCGGGGCGTTGATCGGTCTGCTGCTGGCGACGGTGGCCGACGGCATCGGCCTGATCGCGGGCAGCCCGCAGGCCACCAGCCAGACGATGGGTCTGCCGACGCTGATCCTGGGCATGCTGTCGACGGGATTCGTTCCGGAGGAACGGTTCCCCGAGTGGATCCGGCCGTTCGCTCGAAACCAGCCGATCTCCCAGTTCGCGGGAGTGATGCGTTCGGCCGACGACGGCACGCTGACGTGGCACCAGTTGTTCCCGTCGGTGTGCTGGATGATCGGGCTCGCGGTGGTCGCGGCCATCCTCCTCGGGATCTACATGCGGAGGAACGCGCGATGACCGATCAGTCGAGCACGGCGCCGGGCGCCGGGGAGACACAGGAAGCGATGGAGTTCCCGCCGGTGCAGTCGCCCGCGGAGACATCGCTGCGCGCCTGGATCACGCAGTCGGCGATCCTGACCGGCAGGCAGGTGATGGTGCTGGCGCGAGACATTCCGACACTCACCCAGATCCTGCTGTTCCCCGCGCTGAGCATGATCATGTTCAAGGTGGTGCTGGGCGACGTGATCGGTCAGGCGACGGGACAGAACAGCGCGTACGGCACCGTGCCGCTGGTGGTCCTGGTGGCGGCGATGTTCGGTTCGGTGGCGTCGGCCACCCGGCTCAACGTGGAGCGGCGCAGCGGGTTGCTGAGCCGGTTGTACGTGATGCCGATCAACCGATCGGCGGATCTCGCATCGCGGGTGGCCGCCGATTCGGTGCGAGTCCTGATCACTTCGGCGATCCTGCTCGCGGCGGGCCATCTCATCGGATTCCGGTTCACGCAGGGTGTGGGACCGGCCGTGGGACTGTTCGTGGTCGCGATGGCCTACGGCGCCGCGTACGGGATGCTCGCGCTCGCCTTGGCGGTGAACGCCGCCCCCGGTGCGCCGCTGGTGCCCTATCTCGGACTGTTGTCGAGCCTGCTGATGTTCTTCAATTCCGGATTCTCGCCGGTGGAGGCGTACCCCGATTGGCTTCAGCCGGTGGTGCAGAACCAGCCGATGACGCCTGCGATCGAACTGATGCGTTCGCTCGCCGCGGGCGGGCCGCTGATGGACAACGCGATCAAGGTGGCGTGCTGGGTGATCGGCATCTTCGCGGTCACGATTTATCCCGCTTTGCGCGGGTATCGCAAGGCTGCGGTGGGACACTGAGCGGTGTCGTGCGACGCGAGGCGGCCGACTCCGGCCCGGGGGTGGAATCCAGGCGGTTTCCGTCTACGCCGTAGGCGGGCTTAGAATTGACCACTTTGGGTACGAATATTTACGAGGTGATGCGCTAGTGACGGGCGATGCTCATGAGACTGACGACACACGAACAACTGTTCGTGCGGGTCAGGATGATGCTGCGGCCGGCATGGGGGAGTCGGCGCCCGGGCAGCGGGGTGTGCCCGCCGGAGCGTTCCCACTCTCCGCAGCGCAGTTCGGGCTGTGGCTGTCGCAGCAGCTGCATCCCGAAGTGCCGATCAACATGGCGCAGTACGTGGAGCTGCGCGGTCAGCTCGATCTCGACCTGCTCGAAGAATGCCTGATCGCCACCGGCAAGGAGATCGGATCCGGCTACCTGCGGATCATCGACGTCGACGGCCGCCCGTACCAGCTCGTCGACCGCGACATCGAGCAGTCGCTGGTCCGCGTCGATCTCTCTGAACGCCCCGATCCGGAGGCCGCGGCGCACGAGTGGATGCGCGCCGAGTACACGGCGCCGATCGATCTCGAGACCGGTCCGCTCTTCTGCTGTGCGGTCATCACGATCGGCCCCGACCACCACTACTGGTATGCGCGAGTGCACCACGTGGCGCTCGACGGCGTGGGTGCCATCACGTTGATGACCCGCGTGGCGGAGCTGTACACGCAGGCGCTCGACGGCGCGCCGCTGCCGTCCGATCCGGCGGACCACCTGCGCGAGCTGTACGAGGTCGAGGACGCCTACCGGTCGTCGCGCCGATTCGAATCCGACCGCGAGTACTGGGCGCAGGTCGTCGACGACATGCCCGAACCCGAGTCGTTCGCTTCGCGTCACGCCGCGCCGCAGGCGCTGAGCACCGTCGCGAGCACTGCACTGCCGCGCGATCTGGCCGAGGCGATGACGACCGACGGAGCCTCCTTCGCACCGGTCACCATCGCCGCGTTCGCGGCGTACTTCGGCCGGCTGACCGGAACCGACGACGTCCTGCTGTCGCTTCCCGTCTCGGCGCGCACCACCGCGCTGATGCGCCGGGCGGGCGGCATGGTCTCGAATGTGGTGCCGCTCCGGATCGCCGTGCCCGCGGACGCCACTGTCGACGCCCTCGTCGAATCGGTGCAGGTCCAGCTGGTGGGCGCGCTCCGCCACCAGCGCTACCGCACGGAGGACATCCGTCGCGACGCCGGTTCGCTCGGCGCGGACCGCGCCTATTTTGGCCCGGTCGTCAACATCATGATGGGTCTGGGCGACCTGCGCCTGGGCGCCATCGAATCACGACTGCACGTCCTCTCGTCCGGTCCGGTCGACGACCTGATGCTCAACCTGTACGAGACGGGTACCGGCAGCACCCACATCGACTTCATCGCGAACCCGGCCCGATACACCGAGGCCGAGAACGAGCGTCACCACGCCCGCTTCGTGGACTTCCTCAAGCGTTTCGTGGCCGCCGGAGCCGACACCGCGATCGGCGACCTCGAGGTCCTCGGCGCCGGCGAGCGCGAATGGCTGCTCTCGCGCGAGGGCGGCACCGCCGCGGAGCCACGCGGTTTCGGCGACATCCTGGCCGCTTCGGCCGCGGTGTACCCCGACCGGGTGGCCGTCGAGTTCGGAGGCACCGTCTGGACCTACCGGGAACTCGACGAACGCTCGAACCGCCTGGCACGTGTCCTGATCCGGCGAGGGGTGGGACCGGAGAGCCTGGTGGCGCTGGCGGTCCCGCGCTCGCTCGAATCGGTGCTGGCGATCTGGTCGATCGCGAAGGCCGGAGGCGCCTACCTGCCGATCGATCCGGGCTATCCGTCCGACCGCATCGCCCACATGGTGACCGACTCCGGCGCGGAGCACGGTCTGACGACCATCGCGAACCGCGCCGCCCTCCCGGACGGCGTCGATTGGCTCGCGCTCGACTCGCTGGAGGCGACCACCCTCGCCGACGCGGAGTCGGCCGCGCCGATCACCGACGCCGAACGGCTCGCCCCGGTCCGGCCCGACAACCCCGCTTACGTCATCTACACGTCCGGTTCCACCGGACTGCCGAAGGGCGTCGTGGTGCCCAACCGCGGGTTGTCGACGCTCGCCGAGGACCTGCGAGTGGTGTACTCGGTCTCATCCGACGCCCGGGTTGCCCAGTTCGCCTCCCCGAGCTTCGATGCGGCATTCGGTGAGATGCTCGCCGCGTGGGCTCATGGCGGAGCTCTCATCGTCGTACCGCCGACCGTGACCGGCGGCGACGAACTCGCGGGACTGCTCGCGGCCGCACGCGTGACCACGCTGGTCTCGACCCCGCCCGCCGCGCAGACGCTCGACCCGACCGGCCTGGACTCGATGCGCCGGGTGGTGACCGGCGGCGACGTGCTGCCCGCCGAACTCGCGGCGCGGTGGGACGGCCGGTTGCGCAACGCCTACGGTCCCACCGAGACCACGGTGATCGTCACGATCACCGAGCCACTGGCCGCCGGGACGCCGATCACGATCGGCGCGCCGATGAGCGGGGTTCGAGCGCTGGTGCTCGACCACCGCCTGCGGCCGGCGCCGGTCGGTGTCGCGGGCGATCTGTACATCGCCAATCCCGGTACTGCGCGCGGCTACCACGCCCGCCCGTCGCTGACCTCCTCGCGCTTCGTCGCCGATCCGTACGGCCCACCCGGCAGCCGCATGTACGCCACCGGCGACGTGGTCCGGTGGACCGACGACGGCGAGCTCGACTACATCGGGCGCTCGGACTTCCAGGTCAAGATTCGCGGCTTCCGCATCGAACTCGGCGAGATCGACGCCGTGATGGAGAACTGCCCGGGCGTCGACTTCGCCACTACGCAGGTCCGTACCGGTTCAGCCGGTCAGCCACAGCTGGTCACCTACGTGCTGGCCGAGGACGGCGTGGATCTGGACCCGTCGGGTCTGCGGATCGCCGCCGGACAGGTGCTGCCCGAATACATGGTGCCCGCCGCGGTGGTCGTGCTCGACGAGGTGCCGCTCACGGTGAACGGCAAGCTCGATCGCGCCGCCCTGCCCGATCCCGACTTCAGCGCGAGCACGGCGGAGTACCGCGAGCCGTCGACCGAGCTGGAGAAGCGGATCGCCGAGGTCTTCGCCGACGTCCTCGGTCTCGACCGTGTCAGCGCCGACGCGAGCTTCTTCGAGCTCGGCGGCGACAGCATCATCTCCCTGCAGTTGGTGTCGCGGGCCAAGAACCTCGGCATCGTCTTCACCGCGCGCGAGGTCTTCGAACAGCAGACGGTGGCCGGTCTGGCCCAGGTGGCGCGGACCGCCGACTCGGCAGAGGCGGAGCTGACCGAACTTCCGGGCGAGGGCGTCGGGCCGATGCCGCTGACCCCGGTGATGCACCAGATGCTCGAACTCGGACGCTACGAGGCGTTCGCACAGGCGCTGACCCTCGTCCTCCCGGCGGGCGCGAGCGATGAGGGCGTCGCCGCCACCATCGCCGCCGTCGTGGATCATCACGACATGCTGCGCGCGGTGCTGCGCGCGGACGGCCCCGAACCCGTCATCGTCACGCGACCGGCGGGCAGCGTGGACGCGACATCGCTGATCTCGAACGTTCCCGCCCGGGGACGCGCCGGATCGGCCGAGCTCGCGGAGCAGATCGGCCGAGTCGCGGCCGAGTCGGCGCGCCGCCTGAGTCCGGACACCGGTGTCATGGCGCAGTTCGTCCGACTCACGGGATCGGGCGAGACCGACGGAGACCGACTGGTCGCCGTCGTGCACCACCTCGCCGTCGACGGTGTGTCGTGGCGCACGCTGGTCCCCGACTTCGCACTCGCGTGGGTGAGCGTCTCCGCCGGCGCGACCCCGTCCCTTCCGCCTGTCGGAACCTCGATGCGCCGATGGGCGCACGGACTCGCCGAGGCCGCCCGCCGCGCCGACCGTGAGGCCGAGCTCGAGCACTGGCGGCGGATCGTCGCGGACGGCGACCAGCCGGTGGGCCGGCGCCCGCTCGATCCGCGGGTCGATGTGGCCGCCACTGAACGGCGGCTCGAGGTCCGGCTCAGCCCGGAGACCACGAGAGCCGTGCTCGCGGTGATTCCGCGGCAGTACCGTGCGGGCGTCAACGACGGTCTGCTCGCGGCGCTGGCGCTGGCGGTCGCCGCATGGCGCGGCGCGGACGGGCGACGCAGCATGCTCGTCGATCTCGAGGGCCACGGCCGTGAGGAGTCGGCGGTGCCCGGTGCCGATCTGGCACGGACCGTCGGCTGGTTCACCAGCGTGTACCCGGCTCGGCTCGACGTCGGCGACGTGGATCTGGACGCCGCGTTCGAGGGCGGGCCGAGTACGGCGGCGCTGCTCAAGACGATCAAGGAACAGCTGCGGCGGATTCCGGGTGAGGGCGTCGGCTACGGCCTGCTGCGGCACCTGAATCCCGATTCGCGCGCCGAGATGATGCAATGGCACCGCCCCGAGATCGCGTTCAACTATCTGGGCCGGCTGTCGTCAGGTGAGATTCCCGCCGAACTGCGCGCCGTGGGCTGGCTGCCCGACGGCGAGATGCTCGGCGCGGGTGCCCAGCGTCACGAGGACATGCCGCTCTCGGCCGCGCTGACGATCGATGCGATCGCCGCCGAAGACGGAGACGGCGTCGCACTCACTGCGACCTTCAGCTACGCCTCGGAGCTGCTCAGCGAGACCGAGGTGGTCGAACTCGCCGATCTGTGGGCGCGCGCCCTCGACGCGATGGCATCGCTGTCGCAGTCGCAGACCACGGGCGGCTTCACGCCCGCGGACCTTCCCCTGGTGAACCTCTCGCAGGAACAGATCGATGCGTGGGAGCGCGACTTCGAGTCGCTGTCCGACATCTGGTCGCTCTCACCGCTGCAGGAGGGTCTGCTGTTCCACGCCGGCCTCGCCGAGCACTTCGTGGACGTCTACACCGCGCAGATCGTGCTCGACCTGAGCGGCGAGGTCGACGCCGAACGCATGCGCGCGGCGGGCCAGGCGCTCGTCGACCGGCATCCCAGCCTGCGTGCCGCCTTCGTCTACGACGACACCGGCGTCCCCGCTCAGATCATCGTCGACGACGCGCGGCTGCCCTTCGAGTCGACGGATCTGTCAGACCTCGACGAGCAGGAGGCGCAGCGGACGGCGCGCGATCTGGTCACGTCGGATCGGGAGACTCGCTTCCGTCTCGACCGGCCGCCGCTGATCCGGATGCGGCTGATCCGCTTCTCGGACGGCGCGTACCGTCTGGCGCTGACCAATCACCACCTCCTGCTGGACGGCTGGTCGCTGCCTCTGGTGCTGACCGACCTTCTGGCGCTGTACGGCGCCAACGGCAACGGCTCGGGCATGGCCGCCGCGCCGAGTTACCGCGCCTATCTCGACTGGCTGTCGGGCCAGGACCCGCAGGCCTCGCTGGACGCGTGGTCGCGGGCCCTCGCCGGCCTCGACGAGCCGACCGTCCTCGCCCCGCAGTCGAGCGAGCTCGCGATGCCGACGCCCGAGGAACTTCTTCTGGACCTCGACGAGGATGTCGAGGCGGCGCTCGCCGCCGCCGCCCGGACGCTCGGTGTCACGGTGAACACCGTGGTGCAGGCCGCGTGGGGTGTGCTCCTGGCCCGCCTGACCAGTCGCTCGGACGTCGTGTTCGGCGCCACGGTCTCCGGCCGGCCGCCGCAGCTGCCGGGCGTGGAATCCACCGTCGGTCTCTTCATCAACACCGTTCCGGTCCGGGTTCGGCTCGACCGCACCGAATCGATCCGCGATCTCCTGCGCCGGGTGCAGGTCGAGCAGGCCGACCTGCTCGACCACCACTACACCGGACTCACCGATATCCAGCGGGCGGCGGGTCTCGGCCCCCTCTTCGACACGTTGACCGTGTTCGAGTCCTACCCGATCGACCGCTCGGTGCTCGCCGACGTCGACGCGGTCGCGGGCATGAGAGTGGTGGACGTCGAAGTCAACGATGCCACCCACTACCCGTTGACACTGGTGGCGCTGCAGGACCCGCGACTGCGGTTCAAACTGAAGTTCCTGCCGACGGCGTTCAGCGCCGAGGCCGCCGACCGACTGCTGACGAGGCTGGTCCGGGTGCTGGCGACCGTCGCCGCGGACCTCGACCGACCGGTCGCGTCCATCGACGTCCTCGACGAGGGGGAACGCGCGGTCCTGGCACCGATGACCCGGATGCCGGCGTCCGTCTCGGACACCGGGTTCGACCTCTTCGACACGGTCCGCAACGAACACGCCGACCGCCCCGCGGTGCGGTTCGACGGCGAAGAACTGACCTACCGGGAACTGTCCGGCCGCGCGGCGCGACTGGCACGGGCACTGCTCGACCGCGGCGTCGGCCCGGAGAGCTTCGTCGCCCTCGCGCTGCCCCGTTCGCTCGACTCGGTGGTCGCGATGTGGGCGGTGCTCGAGTCCGGAGCGGCCTTCGTGCCGGTGGACCCGAGCTATCCGGCCGACCGCATCGAGCACATGCTGACCGACTCCGGTGCGAGTGTCGGCATCACCGTCGCCGCACACGCCGCCGATCTTCCCGATGAGAGCACCGACTGGCTCGTGCTCGACGACTCCGTGCTGCGGGTGGAACTGGTGGGCCGATCGGCCGAACCGGTCACCCCCGCCGAGCGCGGCGGGGCATGCCGCCCGGACCAGGCCGCGTACATGATCTACACCTCGGGCACCACGGGTCTGCCCAAGGGCGTCATCGTGCCGAGGCACGGTCTGGAGAGCTTCGCGCTCGAACAGCGCGAGCGCTACCGCGTCACGCCCGATTCGCGGGTGCTGCACGTCGCCTCACCGAGCTTCGACGCCTCCGTCCTGGAGTTCGTGATGGCCTTCGGTACCGGCGCGCTCCTGGTCGTCTCACCGCCGACCGTCTTCGGCGGCACCGAACTGAGCGACCTGATCACACGCGAATCACTGAGCCACGTCTTCCTCACACCGTCGGCGCTGGCCACCATGGACCCCGAGCGGTTGGGCGAGCGTCCCGAGATCCTGGTGCTCGGAGGCGAAGCCGTCTCCGACGACCTCGTCGCCCGCTGGGCTCCCGGCCGCCAGGTGTTCAACGCCTACGGTCCCACCGAGACCACCGTCGTGGCCGCCGGCACCGACGCGCTGGTCGCGGGACGCCCGGTGACCATCGGCGGACCGATCCGCGGCACCGGCCTGCTGGTGCTCGACGAGGATCTGCGTCCGGTGCCGGTGGGAGCGGTCGGCGAACTGTACGTGACCGGCGCCGGTCTGGCTCGCGGTTACCACGCGCAGGCGGCACTGACCGCCGCTCGTTTCGTGGCGAACCCGGTCGGTGCTCCCGGCGACCGGATGTACCGCACCGGCGATCTGGTGCGGCCGAACGCCGACCTCGAACTGGAGTACATCGGCCGTTCGGACTTCCAGGTCAAGGTGCGCGGCCTGCGCATCGAGCTCGGGGAGATCGACGCGGTCCTCGCCACTCATCCGGACGTCGACTTCGTCGCGACCCTCGGGGTGGACGACGAACGCGGACAGACACAGCTGGTGGCGTACGTGCGGCCGGTGGGCGGCCGCGACGTGGACACCGCCGAGCTGATCGACCATGCGGCCCGTTCCCTCACCGGATACATGGTGCCGTCGGCGATCGTGGTCCTCGACGAGGTGCCGCTGACTCCGGTGGGCAAACTGGACCGGCGTGCGCTCCCGAAGCCGGAGTTCGAGTTCGCGGTGTCCGAGTACGTGGCTCCGGTGACGCCGCCCGAGGAGATCGTGGCGGCGGCCTTCGCCGACGTGCTCGGCCTCGACCGCGTCGGCGCCACCGATGAGTTCTTCGACCTCGGCGGCAACTCGCTGATCGCCACGCGGGTCATCGCCCGGGTGAACGCCGAACTCGGCACCGACATCGGCGTCCGCGATCTGTTCGAGGCACCGACGGTGGCCGCACTCGCCCTACGCGCCGAACGGTCGGCCGCCGGGGCGGGCAGGCTCGCGCTCACGGCGATGGAGCGGCCCGCGCACATTCCGCTGTCGCTCGCGCAGCAGCGCATGTGGTTCCTCAACCGCTACGACCCGGCCTCGGGGAACTACAACGTTCCGCTCGCCATCCGTCTGACCGGAGAACTCGACGTCGACGCGCTGCGTGCCGCGGTGCGCGACGTGATCGAGCGCCACGAGTCGTTGCGGACGGTGTTCCCGGATTCCGACTCCGGCGCCTACCAACAGGTGCTCGACGCCTCGCAGGTCGCCTTCCGGCTCGATCCGATCGCGGTCTCGGAGGACGAACTCGCCTCGCGCGCACTGGAACTCGGTGCGACTGGCTTCGACGTGACCGCTCAGGTCCCGATCCGCACGGCGTTGTTCCGGATCAGCGACGACGTTCACGTCCTCGCTCTGGTGATGCACCACATCATCGCCGACGGTTTCTCGATGGCGCCGCTGGCGCGCGATCTGGTCATGGCGTACACCGCCCGGACCCGGTCGAGTTCACCCGGCTGGGCCCCGCTGGAGGTCCAGTACGCGGACTTCGCGATCTGGCAGCGCGCGATGCTCGGCGACGAGTCCGATCCGCACTCGGTCGCGGCCGCCCAGATCGGATTCTGGCGCGAGGAACTCGCCGGTGTCCCCGAACTCCTGGAACTTCCGGCCGACCGACCGCGGCCCGAGGTGGCCTCGGGATCGGGCGGGCGCACCCGCGTCCGGATCGACGGGGCCCTGCGCGCCCGAGTCGAAGACGCCGCACGGCGTCACGGCGCCACTCCGTTCATGACCCTGCACGCCGCGCTGGCCGTCCTGCTCGCACGCGTGTCGGGGGAGAGCGACATCAGCGTCGGCACCCCGGTCGCGGGCCGCGGTGAGCGGCTGCTCGACGACGTCGTCGGCATGTTCGTCAACACCCTCGTCCTGCGGACACGAGTCGACGGCGCCGATTCGTTCAGCGACCTGCTAGCGAAGGTCAAGCACACCGATCTGGAGGCCTTCGAGCACGCCGACGTGCCGTTCGAACGGCTCGTGGAGATCCTCAACCCGGCCCGATCCACCGCGCACGCCCCGCTGTACCAGGTGCAGTTCGCCCTGGAGAACTTCGAGACCCCGACAGTGGACCTTCCGGGCTTGACCGTGGAGGCCGAGGGCATCGAGACCACCGTCTCCAAGTTCGACCTCGAGGTCACCGTGACCGAGCGCGCCGCCGGCTACGACGTGACGTTCGTCTACGCGACCGATCTCTTCGACGAGGACACCGCCGCCGGGTACGCGGAGCGATTCGTCCGCGCCCTCGACGCGCTGATCGCGGCACCGGACCGGCCGGTCGGCGACGTGGACCTGTTGCGGCCTCGCGAGCACGAGTTGCTCGAATCGTGGACCGCTGGACCGCAGGCACCTGCGCGCGCGACGCTCGTCGAGCGGTTCGAGGAGCAGGCCGCCCGGACTCCGGACGCCGTCGCCCTGGTGACGGGCGATGAGGTCCTGACCTACGCGGAGTTCGCGGCACAGGTGCACCGCCTCGCGCGGGAACTCCTCGCGTCGGGCGTGCGACCGGGCGACCAGGTCGGTCTGGCGATGCGCCGGTCCCGTCACCTGGTGGTCGGCATGTACGCGATCCTGGCGGCGGGCGGCGCCTACGTCCCGCTCGACCCGGCCCACCCAGCCGAGCGCAACGCGCATGTGATCGACACCGCCGATCCGCGGCTGATTCTGACCACGTCCGCCGACTCGGCCGCGCTGCCCGTCGATCGCGAGCTGCTGCAGATCGACGGACTCGACCTGGGCGCACACCCGGACGGGCCGCTCACCGACGCCGAGCGCGGCGGTGTGCTGCGTCCCGAGTCGGCGGCGTACACGCTGTTCACCTCGGGTTCCACCGGGCTGCCGAAGGGCGTCACCGTGCCACATGCGGCGGCTGCCAATCAGCTCGACTCGATGCAGCGCGAATACCGTCTCACCGCAACCGATGTGGTGCTGCAGAAGACACCGATGACGTTCGACGCGTCCGTGTGGGAGTTCTTCTGGCCGCTTCAGGCGGGCGCACGACTGGTGCTGGCGGGGCCCGACGGTCATCGGGACCCGGCTCAGCAGGCGCAGTTGGCGGCCGAGCACTCGGTGACCGTGGTGCAGTTCGTGCCGTCGATGCTGCCGCTGGTGGTCGAGACCTTCGCCGAGCGCGCAGTGACCTCGTTGCGGCTGCTGTTCTCCGGCGGCGAGGTGCTGCCGGCATCGGTCGCAGAAGACGTCATGGAACGCCTGCGCACCGAGGTGCACAACCTGTACGGCCCCACCGAGTCGGCGATGCAGGTGACGCGCCGCGCGGCCGGTGCCGGAGCCGGTTCGGTGCCCATCGGTTCGCCCGTCGAGGGCGTGCGCGTGCACGTGCTCGACACCCGGCTGCGTCCGGTCCCGGTCGGCACGCCCGGCGAACTGTACCTCGCGGGCGCGCAGCTGGCTCGGGGCTACGCGGGCCGTCCCGACCTGACGGCCGAGCGATTCGTCGCCGCACCGTACGACGCGGCGGGCGAGCGGATGTACCGCACCGGCGACCTGGTCCGGTGGACCGCGGACGGCGAACTCGAGTTCCTCGGCCGCACCGACGACCAGGTGAAGCTGCGCGGCCTGCGCATCGAGCCGGGCGAGATCGAGGCGGCGCTGGCCGCCCATCCCGGAGTCGATCAGGCGGTGGTGACCCTGCACCACGGGGAGCACACCGGCGATGCGCTCGTCGCATACGTCTCGGCCGCTCCCGGTACCGAGCGGGTGACTCAGGAAGATCTGAAGTCTCATGTGTGCGCTCGGGTGCCCGGCTACATGGTGCCGTCGCTGTTCATCGTGCTCGACGAACTGCCCGTCGGTGCCAGCGGCAAGATCGACCGCCGTGCGCTCCCGGCACCGGAGCTGGTGCTCAGCGCCGGGGTGTACGTCCCTCCGCGCAACCCGGTCGAGGAGATCATCGCGACGATCTTCGCGGAGACGATCGGCGTCGAGCGCGTGGGTGCGACCGACGACTTCTTCGCCGTGGGCGGCAACTCGCTCGTCGCCACCCGGGTGATCGCGCGACTCAACGACGCGTTGGGCACCGACGTCGGAGTCCGCGAGATCTTCGAGGCCCCGACCGTCGCCGAACTCGCCGTGGTGGCCGAGCAGCGGACGGGTGCGGTACGGCCCAAGCTGGTGGCGCGCGAGCGCACCGAACCGGCACCGTTGTCGCTGGCTCAGCAGCGCATGTGGTTCCTGAACCGATTCGATCGGGATTCCGCGGCCTACAACATGCCCTTCGCCATCCGGTTGACCGGTGCGCTGGACGTGTCCGCGATGCGCGCGGCGATGCTCGACGTCTGCGAGCGTCACGAGGCCCTGCGCACCGTGTACCCCGATTCCGCCGACGGACCCCGACAGGTGGTGCTGCCGGTGCGAGATGTGGCGGCGACCGCCGACCTCGTCGAGGTGGCGGTCGCGGAGGCCGACCTCGAAGCGGAAGTCGTCGCGCTGGCGACGGCACCCTTCGACGTCACCGCCGCACCGCCGGTCCGCGTGCATCTGTTGGCCGTGGGCCCCGACGAACACGTCTTGGTCTTCGTCCTGCACCACATCGCCTTCGACGGGTGGTCGTCGGCTCCGCTGGCCCGCGATCTGATGATCGCGTACGTCGCACGGACCGCCGGACAGCCGCCGGAGTGGTCGCCGCTGCCCGTGCAGTACAGCGACTTCGCCGTCTGGCAGCGGGAACTGCTCGGCGACGAGAACGATCCGGCATCGCTGGCCGCGCAGCAGCTGGCCTACTGGCGCGCCGAACTCGCCGATCTTCCCGACGTGCTGGAGCTGCCGACCGATCGGCCGCGGCCGGCACAGCAGTCGTTCCGAGGCGGAGACGTCGCCTTCACCTTGAGCCCCGAACTGCATGCGGCGCTGCTCGAGGTGGCTCGCTCCACCGACACGACGCTCTTCATGGTGGTCCATGCGGCACTGTCGGCGCTGCTCGGACGACTCTCGGGCAGTGACGACATCGCGATCGGCACGCCGATCGCCGGCCGCGGTGAAGCCGCGCTCGACGATGTGGTCGGCATGTTCGTCGGCACCCTGGTGCTGCGCACGGAGATCGACGAGAACGCGGCCTTCACCGATCTGCTGGCGCAGGTGCGCGAGCGAGACCTGGGTGCCTTCACCAACACCGAGATCCCGTTCGAGCGTCTCGTGGACGCGCTCAACCCGACCCGGTCCGCGGCGTACCACCCGCTGTTCCAGGTCTCACTGTGGTTCCAGAACATCGCGCGCGCCGAGCTGGAGCTTCCCGGGCTCACCGTCTCCCCCGCCGAGTTCGAGACCGGTCTGTCGCGGTTCGACCTGCAACTCACCGTGACCGACCGGACCGACGCCGAAGGCGCGCCGGGGGAGATCGACGTGGTGCTCACCTACGCCGAGGATCTGTTCGACAGGTCGACGGCGGAGCGTTTCGGCGACCGATTCACGTCGGTGCTGACACAGGTGGCGGCCGATCCCGCGGTGGTGGTCGGCGACATCCCGATCATCGGCGACCAGGAGCGGACCCGGGTCCTGGAGACCTGGAACGCCACCGATCACCGGATCGAATCCATCGATGCGGACAGCGACACGCTCGTGTCCCTCTTCGACGCGCAGGTGGCGCGATCGCCCGAAGCCACCGCCCTCGTATACGAGGGCGAGCAGATCACGTACGCGGAGTTCGACGCGCGAGCCAACCGTCTGGCACGGCATCTCATCTCGATGGGTGTCGGTCCGGAGTCGTTGGTCGGCCTGTCGATCCGCCGTTCGATCGATCTGCTCGTCGGCATGTACGGCATCCTCAAGGCCGGCGGCGCCTACGTGCCGCTCGATCCGGACCACCCCGCGGAGCGCAACGGATACGTTCTGGAGAGCGCCTGCCCGGTGACGGTCGTGACCACGACCGCCGACTCCGGAGCGGTCCCCGCGGACGTGCCGACGCTCGAGATCGACGTCCTCGACCTGTCCGGCGTCGCGGGCACCCCGGTGACCGACGCGGACCGCCGTTCGCCGCTGCGCCCGCAGAATCCGGCGAACCTGATCTACACCTCCGGCTCCACCGGCCGTCCCAAGGGCATCGCGGTGCCGCATGCCGGTCTGGTCAATCAGCTGTGCTGGATGCAGGGCGAATACCAGCTGACCGCCGACGACGCGGTGATGCTCAAGACCCCGATGACCTTCGACGTCTCCGTGTGGGAGTTCTTCTGGACCCTGCAGACCGGTGCCCGCCTCGTCATCGCCCGTCCGGACGGCCACCGGGACCCCGAGTACCTGTCGACGCTGATGCGCGAGCAGAACGTCACCGTGGTCCAGTACGTCCCGTCGATGCTGGCGATGTTCGTGTCGAGCTCGTCCGCGCGGATCCCCGACACCGTCCGCGCCGTGATCGCGATCGGCGAGGCGCTGCCGATCGAGACCGCCGAGGCCTTCCGCGAACTCTCCGCCGCGCCGCTGGACAACCTGTACGGACCCGCGGAGGCGTCGCTGGCCGTCACCTACTGGCGTCACACCGAAGCCGACCAGGGCGTGGTCCCGATCGGCGTCCCGATGTGGAACACCCGCCTGTACGTGCTCGACTCGCGCCTGCAGCCGGTGCCTCCGGGCGTCGCGGGAGAGCTGTACCTGTCGGGCGTCCAGCTGGCGCGCGGCTATCACGGTCGTCCCGACCTGTCGGCGGACCGGTTCGTCGCCGATCCGTTCGGCGCCCCGGGCGAGCGGATGTACCGCACCGGCGACCTGGTCCGGCACCGCGCCACCCCGGACGCCGACGACGCGGGGGTCCTCGAGTACATCGGCCGCACCGACTTCCAGGTCAAGGTGCGCGGAAACCGCATCGAGCTCGGCGAGATCGAGGCGGCCCTGCTGTCCGCGCCCGGCGTCACGCAGGCGGTGGTGCTGGTGCGCCACGACCCGCACACCGGCGACCAGCTGGTCGGCTACGTGGTGGCGCCCGCGGACGTGACCGGCGAGTCGGTCGCGGCGCATGCGGCGGGATCGCTGCCCTCGTACATGGTCCCGGCGGCCGTGGTGGTGATGGACGAGTTCCCCCGGAACAGCAGCGACAAGCTGGACCGGAAGGCGCTGCCCGAGCCGTCCTTCGACCTGCTCGCCGCCGAGTACGTGTTTCCGCGCGACCCGGTCGAGGAGATCATCGCGGGCGTTTTCGCCGGCGTCCTCGGTCTGCCGCGGATCAGCGTCGAGGAGAGCTTCTTCGACGCCGGCGGCAACTCTCTGATCGCGACCCGAGTGATCTCGCAGGTCAGCGACGCACTCGGCGTCGACCTCGGGGTACGCGACCTGTTCGACGCGCCGACGGTCGCCCAACTGGCCGCCCGCGTGGAGCAGAGCGGGGGCGCTTCGCGGCCCGCACTGACCCGGGCCGACCGCGGCGACACCGCACCGCTGTCGCTGGCACAGCAGCGGATGTGGTTCCTCAACCGGTTCGATCCGGCCTCGCCGGCCTACAACCTCCCCCTGCCGGTCCGGATGACCGGTCCGCTCGATGAGCCCGCTCTGCAGGCCGCAGTCCGCGACCTCCTCGACCGGCACGAGTCGCTGCGGACCCGGTTCCCCGACTCCGACAGCGGTCCGTACCAGCAGATCCTGCCGGTCGGCGACGCGGTGCCCGACCTGCGCCCGATCGAGGTCACCCGGGACGGCGTGCAGCAGGCGGTCGCGAAGGCCGTCATGACCGGATTCGACGTCACCGCCGAGGTGCCGCTGCGGGTTCGGCTGCTCCGGGTCACCGACGGTGACCCGCGCGGCGAGCACGTGCTCGTCCTGGTGCTTCACCACATCTCCGGCGACGGTCTGTCGATGGCGCCGCTGGTGCAGGACGTGATGGTGGCCTACGGCGCGCGGGCGGCCGGCGAGCAGCCGGCCTGGGCGCCGCTGGAAGTGCAGTACGCCGATTACGCGATCTGGCAGCGCGACGTGCTCGGCGATCCCGCGGACTCCTCGTCAGTGGCCGCCGCCCAGATCGATTACTGGCGCGAGACCCTCGCCGGGCTGCCCGACCGCCTCGAACTGCCCACCGATCACGAACGCCCGCAGGTGCAGTCGATGCGCGGCGCCATCCATCGCACCCCGATCGGCGCCGAGCTCTACTCCGCGATCGGCGCGTACGCCCGCGCCCGGGGCGTCACGCCGTTCATGGTCCTGCACGCCGCCTATGCGACCGTCTTGGCCGGGTTGACGGGTACCGCGGACATCGCTGTCGGCACCCCCGTCGGCGGTCGTGGCACGCGTGCGCTCGACGACCTGATCGGCATGTTCGTCAACACGCTCGTGCTGCGCACCCGGGTGCGTCCGGACGAGAGCTTCGATGCGCTCGTGGCTCAGGTCCGCGCCGCGGACCTCGCGGCCTTCGAGCACGCCGAGGTCCCGTTCGAGCAGCTGGTCGAGGTTCTCGACGTCACGCGCTCCACCGCGCATTCGCCGCTGTTCCAGGTGGCGCTCGCACTGCAGTCCGAGGCCCCGACGAGCTTCGAGATGGCGGGGCTGGACGTCGAGGCCGTCGACGTCTCGACCGACACGGCCAACATCGATCTCCAGCTCACGGTGCGCGAGAACACCGAGGTCGGCGCCGAAGCCGTCTTCACCTACGCCGCCGATCTCTTCGACGAGCCGACCGTCGAGTCGTTCGGCGACCGCCTGGTCCGCATCCTGCGGGCAGCGGTCGAGGCTCCCGAGACCGCCGTCGGCGATCTTCCTCTCCTCGGCGACGCCGAGCGCGCCGACCTCGTGGACCGGCGCGGCGGGGACGCGGCGGAGCCGCGGACCCTCGCCGATCTGTTCGGCGCCACCGCCGGGCGGCACGCCGACCGCGTCGCTGTCGAGTTCGACGGGCAGAGCCTGACCTACGCCGAGCTCGCCGAGCGCTCCAACCGGCTGGCGCGACGGCTGATCGACCACGGTGCCGGCCCCGACACGGTGGTCGCCCTCGCCATGACCCGATCGATCGACGCGATGGTCTCGATCTGGGCCGTGGCGGCCGCCGGAGCGGCCTACCTGCCGATCGATCCGAAGCTGCCCGCCGACCGCATCACGCACATGGTCTCCGACTCCGGCTCGGTGATCGGTCTGACGCATTCGGCCACCGCCGACACCCTGCCGTCGCAGGCGCGGCCGGTCGACGGCTGGACCCTTCTCGACGACGCAGCGCTGGCGGAGGATCTGGCGGGCCGCTCGGGCGCACCGCTCACCGATGCGGACCGGCGTGCGCCGCTGACCGTCGACGACCTCGCCTACGTGATCTACACGTCCGGCACCACCGGTCTGCCCAAGGGCGTCGCGGTGCCGCACCGCGGGCTGTCGACGCTGGCCGACGACGTCGTCGGGTACTACGAGACCTATCCGGGCGCGCGGATGCTGCAGTTCGCGGCGATCAGCTTCGACGCCGCCGTCGGCGAGATCCTCGCGACCTTCTGCGCGGGTGCGACGATGGTCATCGCCCCGACCGACCTCTACGGCGGTGCCGAACTGGCGGGCTTCATCCGCGATCAGCGGATCACGTCCTTCGTCGGCGCGCCGAACGCGGTGCAGACGGTCGACGCGAGCGAACTCGACCTGGTGACCCGCGTGGTGGTGGGCGGCGACGTGTGTCCGCCGGAACTGGTCGCCCGCTGGGGCGGGAGGCTGCGCAACGCGTACGGGCCCACCGAGACCACCGTGATCGTCACGATGACCGATCCGCTCGCCGCGGGCGAGCCGATCACGATCGGCTCGGCGATGAGCGGCGTGCACACCCTGGTTCTCGACGACCGGCTGCGGCCGGTCCCGGTCGGGACGCCGGGCGAGCTGTACATCACCAACGCCGGCCTCGCGCGCGGCTACCTCGGCCGGCGCGGTCTCACCGCCGAGCGGTTCGTCGCGAACCCGTACGCGGTGGGGAAGCGGATGTACCGCACCGGCGACGTGGTGCGCTGGACCGCAGACGGCGAACTCGCCTACATCGGCCGATCCGACTTCCAGCTGCAGATCCGCGGCTTCCGCGTCGAACTCGGCGAGATCGACGCCGCGCTCACCTCGCACCCCGACGTGGCCTTCGCCGTCACGTTGGGTGTCCCCGGACCGGCCGGCGACACCGTGCTGGTCGGCTACGTCCAGCCGGTGGCCGGAGCTGTCGTCGACACCGATGCGCTGGCGGCGCACGCCGCGCACCGGCTGCCGCCGTACATGGTCCCCGCGGTCATCATGGTGATCGACGAGGTGCCGTTGACCCCGATCGGCAAGGTCGACCGCAAGGCGCTGCCCGCACCGGAGTTCACCCGCGCGGCGGTTCACGTCGCGCCGGTGGGCGAGGTGGAGGTCGGCGTGGCCGAGGTGGTCGGCCGGGTGCTCGGTGCCGAGCGCGTCGGCGCCACCGACGACTTCTTCGACCTCGGCGGCAACTCGCTGATCGCGACGCGCGTCGTCGCGCAGATCAACGCCGAGTTCGGCTCCGACCTGGGAGTGCGGGATCTTTTCGAGGCACGGACCGTCGCCGAACTCGCCACCCGCGTGTCTCGAGGCTCGGCCGACGGCCGCCCGGCGCTGACGCCGCGTGAGCGGGCGGCGCGGGCACCGCTGTCTCTGGCGCAACAGCGAATGTGGTTCCTCAACCGGCTCGACCCCTCGTCGGCGGCGTACAACATCCCGCTGGCGGTCCGGCTCACCGGTGAGCTCGACGCCGATGCCTTCGGCGCCGCGCTGGGCGACGTGGTCGCGCGGCACGAGACGCTGCGCACCGTCTACCCCGATGCGGGGGACGGCGGGCACCAGCAGATCCTCGACGCGGAATCGGCGGGACTGGACCTGATCCGTGACCGGGTCGGCCCGGACGAGGTGGCGGGCCGCGTCGCGGCGCTGGCCACCGAAGGCTTCGACGTGACCGCCGAGGTCCCCATCCGCGCCGCTCTGCTGCGGGTGGCGGAACCGGGCGAGGACGTGACCGATCACGTCTTCGTGCTGGTCCTGCACCACATCGCGTCCGACGCGTCGTCGCTGGCACCGCTGGTCCGCGACGTCATCACCGCCTACACCGCCCGCGCAGCGGGTCACGCCCCGGACTGGGCGCCGTTGCCGGTGCAGTACGCCGACTACGCGATCTGGCAGCGTGAGCTCCTCGGAGACCTGGACGACCCGCACTCGCGCGGTGCACGCCAGCTGGCCTACTGGACCAAGGCGCTCGCCGGGCTCCCCGATCAGCTCGACCTGCCCACCGACCGGTCGCGCCCGGCGCGTCCGTCGATGCGCGGTGGCCGTGTGGAGTTCACCATCGACGGTGAAGTGCATCGCGCGGTCACCGAGATCGGTCGCGCGCACGGCGCGTCGACGTTCATGGTGATGCATGCGGCGCTCTCGGTGCTGCTGGCCCGACTGTCGGCCACCACCGACATCGCGATAGGCACCGCGGTCGCCGGCCGCGGGGAACCCGAACTCGACGGGCTCGTCGGCATGTTCGTCAACACCCTGGTCCTGCGCACCGTGGTGGAGCCCGAAGTCGACTTCGCCGGTGTCCTCGCTCAGACGCGCGCCACCGACCTGGCCGCGTTCGGGCACACCGAACTGCCCTTCGAGCGTCTGGTCGAGGCGATCAGCCCCACCCGCTCGCAGTCGCACCATCCGCTGTTCCAGGTGGCGCTCGACTTCCAGAATGCGGGCGAGGTCGCGGTGGAGCTGCCGGGCCTGGCCATCGCGCCGGAGCAGATCAGCGCCGACGTCGCGAAGTTCGACCTGCAGCTGACGGTCGCCGAGACCGTCGACGAATCGGGTACTCCGGCCGGGATGCGGGGCTCGTTCGACTACGCCACCGACCTCTTCGACGCGTCGACCGTCCAGGTCTTCGCGGAGCGGCTCGTGCGCATCCTGTCGACCGTGGTCGTGGACCCGACGGTGCCGATCGGCGACGTCCCGATCCTGTCGCCGACCGAGAGCGACGAGTTGAGCGCGGTCGCCGGCCCGGCGTCCGTGGCGCCCCGCACCTTCCCGCAGATCCTGGCCGACGCCGTCGCCGACGATCCGAACCGGATCGCGGTGGAGGAGGGCTCCGCGGCGCTCACCTATCGTCAGCTCGACGAGCGGTCGAACCAGCTGGCCCGGCTGCTGGCCGAGCGCGGCATCGGCACCGGCGATTACGTCGCGGTCGCCATGCCGCGATCGATCCGCACCGCGACTGCCGTCTGGGCGATCGTCAAGACCGGCGCGGCGTTCCTGCCGATCGATCCGAGCTATCCGGCCGACCGCATCGCGCACATGCTGACCGATTCGGGTGTACGGATCGGTCTCACGACGTCGACCGAGCGTCCCGAGCTCTCCGGTGAGGTCGACTGGATCGTCTTCGACGAGATCGATGCGCTGCTGGCGGCCGAGTCGGTCGCCGAGGTGACCCCGGTGCGCCGCATGCGCGTGGACTCGCCGGCCTACGTCATCTACACCTCCGGGTCCACCGGTCTGCCCAAGGGCGTCGTGGTGACCCATCGGGGACTGGCGAACCTGGTCGCGGAGCAGCGCGCGCACATGCAGCTGGTCCCCGGCTCGCGGTCGCTGCAGTTCGCGTCACCGAGTTTCGACGCCTCGGTGTTCGAGATGATGATGGCCTTCGGCAGCGCGTCGACGATGGTCGTCGCGCCCGCGGGGCTGCTGGGCGGCGTGGAACTGTCGGACTTCCTGCGCGCGAACCGGGTGACCCACGCCTGCATCACGCCGGCCGCGCTGGCCGCGGCCGATCCGCAGGGACTGGACGACCTGCGCGTGCTGGCCGTGGCGGGCGACGCCTGCCCGCCCGAACTCGTGGCCCGCTGGGCACCCGAGCGCACCATGCTGAACCTGTACGGACCCACCGAGACCACCGTCTGGTGCACGGTGTCCGAGCCCCTGCGTGCGGGTGCGCCGATCACGATCGGCGCACCGACGCGCGGCTTCCGGCTGACCGTGCTCGACGGCCGCCTCCGGCCGGCTCCGGTGGGAGTGGCCGGTGAGCTCTACCTCGCCGGACCGGCCTTGGCCGCCGGCTACCACGATCGCGCCGGGCTGACCGCCGAGCGATTCGTCGCGAACCCGTTCAGCGAGGGCGAGCGGATGTACCGCACCGGCGACGTGGTCCGGTGGACGCGCGACGGGCGGCTCGAGTACGTCGGCCGCTCGGACTTCCAGGTCAAGGTCCGCGGCTTCCGCATCGAACTCGGCGAGATCAGCGGCGCGCTCTCGTGCCACGACAGCGTCGGATTCGTCACCACGGAGGGCGTCACCGCACCCGACGGCGGCACCGCGCTGGTGTCGTACGTGCTGCCCGCTCCCGGACACGTGGTCGACGAGGTCGCGCTGAAATCGTTCGCGGCGGAGTTCCTGCCCGCGTACATGGTTCCCGCTCAGGTCGTCGCACTCGACGAGGTCCCGCTCACGCCTGCGGGCAAGCTGGACCGCCGGGCACTGCCCGCGCCGTCGTTCACCATCGAGGAGGGCGACTACCAGGCGCCCCGCAGCCTCACCGAGGAGATCGTCGCAGGCGTCTTCGCCGAGGTCCTCGGCCTCGAGCGCGTCAGCGTCAGCAGCGGGTTCTTCGACCTCGGCGGCAACTCGCTGTCGGCGACGAAGGTCACCGCGCGCGTCGGCGCGGCGCTCGGCGTGCGCGTCGGGGTCCGCGACCTGTTCGACGCCCCGACGGTGGCCGAGTTCGCCGCCCATCTGGAGACGGCGACCGCCGACGAGCGGCCTCCGCTCACGGCCCGCCCGCGTCCGGATCGGATTCCGCTGTCGCTGGCCCAGCGCCGGATGTGGTTCCTCAATCAGTTCGACACGGAGTCGGCCGCGTACAACGTGCCCCTGGCCGTGCGGTTGAGCGGCGAACTCGACGTCGCCGCCCTCGAACAGGCAGTGGAGGACGTGCTCGCGCGTCACGAGGTGCTCCGCACCGTGTACCCGGACTCCGCCGACGGTCCCTACCAGGAGATTCTCCCGGCCTCTCGCGTGGACATCACGCCGATCCCGGTGACCGAGGCCGAGGTCGTCGCGCGCGCGGTCGACCTGATCTCCGAGGGCTTCGACGTGACCGCGCGGCCGCCGGTGCGGATCGCGCTGCTGGAGCAGAGCCCCCGCGAGCACGTGCTCGTGGTCACCATGCACCACATCACGGCCGACGGTGCGTCGGTCGCGCCCCTCGCCCGCGACATCATGGTCGCGTACACCGCGCGTGCCGCCGGTGCGGCGCCGCAGTGGTCGCCGTTGCCGGTCCAGTACGCCGACTACGCGCTCTGGCAGGGCGAGACGCTCGGCGACGTGGACGATCCGGAGTCACTGCTGGGGCGCCAGCGCGATTACTGGACCGATCGCCTCGCCGGTCTGCCCGAGGTGCTGGACCTGCCGATGGACCGGCCGCGTCCGGCGGTCCAGTCGACGGCCGGTGCGGGCAGCCCGTTCACGATCGACGCCCGCCTGCACAGGCGGCTCCTCGAGGTCGCGGAGGCGCACGACGCGACCCTGTTCATGGTGCTGCACGCGGCCTTCGCCGCGCTGCTGTCCCGGTTGGGCCGCGAATCCGACATCGCGATCGGCACGCCCGTGGCCGGGCGCGGCGAGCAGTCACTCGACGAGTTGGTCGGCGTGTTCGTCAACACCCTGGTGCTGCGTACCCGCGTCGACGGCGGTGCGAGCTTCGCCGACCTGCTGGCGCAGGTCCGGCAGAACGATCTCGCCGCGTTCACCCACGCCGACATGCCCTTCGAGCAACTCGTCGACGTGCTGGCGCCGTCGCGGTCGACGGCGGTCTCGCCGCTTTTCCAGGTGATGTTCACCATGCAGAACAACGCCCCGGCGAGCTTCGACCTGCCGGGTCTGTCGGTGAGCGGACTCACCTCCGACTTCGATGTCGCCAAGTTCGATCTGCAGCTGACCGTGACCGACCGGCGGGACGCCGACGGGTCGCCCGCCGATCTGCCCGCGACGTTCAGCTACGCCACGGCGCTGTTCGACCGGACGACCGTCGAACGCTTCGCCGAGGCCTACCTCGCGGTCCTGCACGGGATCTGCGACGACGCCGACCGCATCGTCGGCGACGTGCCCGTCACCTCCGCGCAGGACCGAGCCGACCTGGCCGCGGTCAACACGACCGCTGCTCCGGTGGAACCGGGCACGCTCGCGGGAGTGTTCGCCGCGCAGGCCGCGCGCACTCCGGACGCCACGGCGCTGGTGTTCGGCTCCGGCGCCTCCCGGCAGAGCCTCACCTACGCGGAGTTCGACGCCCGGACCAACGCGCTCGCACGGATGCTGATCGACGCGGGCGTGGGACCGGACGTCCCGGTGGCACTCGGCCTTCCGCGGTCGCTGGAACTGCTCACCGCGATGTACGCGATCGTCAAGGCCGGCGGCGCCTACGTCCCGGTCGATCCCGACCATCCCGCCGAGCGCACCCTGTACGTGCTCGACTCCGCCTCGCCCGCCGTGCTGCTGACGGCGTCGGACACCGACCTTCCCGCGCCCGACGGGTTGCCGGTGTGGACCGTCGACACGGTGGACCTCGACGGATGGTCGACAGCGCCGATCACCGATGCCGAGCGGTCGGCGCCGCTGCGCGGGACGAACACCGCGTACGTCATCTACACCTCCGGTTCCACCGGCCGCCCCAAGGGCGTCGCGGTGCCGCATTCGGCGATCGTGAATCGCCTCGCCTGGATGCAGCACGAGTACGCGCTCACCCCGGACGACGTTGTGGCGCAGAAGACCCCCGCGACCTTCGACGTGTCGGTGTGGGAGTTCTTCTGGCCGCTGCAGGTGGGCGCGTCGCTCGTCATCGCGCAGCCGGACGGGCACCGCGACCCGCTGTACCTCGCCGAGCTGTTCGAGGCGGAGTCGGTCACCACCGCGCACTTCGTCCCGTCGATGCTGTCGGCGTTCACCGGGGCGGTGGCTCCGGGATCGGTCGGCTCGCTGCGCCAGGTGTTCTGCTCGGGCGAGGCACTGACGCCGCGGGCCGCGCAGGCCTTCGCGGCGTTGAGCGATGCGCGTCTGCACAACCTCTACGGCCCCACCGAGGCGGCCGTCGACGTCACCTACCACGAGGTCACCCCGGCCGACACGGCCGCCGTGCCGATCGGCGCCCCGGTGTGGAACACCGGAGTCCACGTCCTCGACGACCGTCTGCATCCGGTGCCGGTCGGCGTGGCAGGCGAACTGTATCTCGCCGGCGTGCAGCTGGCGCGCGGTTACGTGGGACGCGCGGACCTCACCGCCGACCGCTTCGTGGCGAACCCGGCGGCCGACGGGGAGCGGATGTACCGCACCGGCGACCTGGTCCGATGGGTCCGGACCGACGGCGGGCTGGAACTGGACTACATCGGCCGCACCGACTTCCAGGTCAAGCTTCGCGGTCTGCGCATCGAGCTCGGCGAGATCGAGGCGGCGCTGCTCGATCAGCCGACGGTCGCGCAAGCCGTCGTGGTGGTGCGCGAAGACGTTCCGGGCGCACAGCAGCTCGTCGGCTACGTCGTCGGCGACGTCGCGTCCGGTGAACTCGATGTCGACGCTCTCACCGAGGCGATCTCGGCTCGCCTGCCGGAGTACATGGTGCCCACGGTGCTGATGCCGCTCGACGAGTTCCCGTTGAACGCCTCGGGCAAGCTCGACCGCAAGGCGCTGCCCGCGCCCGACCGGACCGAGTCGGTCACGCAGTACCGCGCACCGGCCGACCGTGTCGAGACCGTGCTCTGCGATCTGGTCGCCGAACTGCTCGGTCTCGACCGCGTGGGTGTGGACGACTCCTTCTTCGCGCTGGGCGGCGACTCGATCATGGCCATTCAGCTGGTCTCGCGCGCCAAGCGCGAGGGCATCGTCCTGCGTCCGGCCCAGGTCTTCGAGCACCGCACCGTCGCCGCGCTGGCGCGGGTGGCCGCCGCCGAGGCCGCAGCCGGCCTGGACGAGCTGCCGGGAGGCGGGGTCGGCGAGGCACCGCTGACGCCGATCATGCACTGGATGATCGAAGACCTCCGTGCGTACGACGAGTTCTCCCAGGCCGTGCTCCTGACGCTCCCCGAGTCCGTCGAGGAGTCGGATCTGGCGGCCGCGATCGCCATGCTGCTCGACCACCACGACGTCCTGCGCGCCCGCCTCGTCACGAGTACCGGAACCGCTGCCGACGCCACCGGTCTGTCCATCGGCCCGGTGGGCTCGGTTCCGGCGGCCGGACTGCTGACCCGCGTCGACGTCGACGCCGCTCCCGGAACCGAGGCCTTCGCCGCGGCCGCGGAGGAACAGATGCGCCGCGCCGGTGCCCGGCTCGATCCGCGGTCCGGCGTGACGACCCAGTTCGTCTGGCTGCACCGCACCGACGGCGGGCGCGACCGTCTGCTGGTCCTGGCCCACCACCTCGTGGTGGACGGTGTCTCGTGGCGGTCGCTGGTTCCCGACCTCGCGCTGGCCTGGTACCGCGTCACCGAGGGGGCCACGGCGGAACTGTCGCCGGTGGCGACGTCGTTCCGCCGCTGGGCCCACGCCCTCGCCGAGGCCGCACCGTCGCGGGCCGGGGAACTCGAGTTCTGGCGTTCCACTCTGACCGGCGACGATCCCGCGCTGGGTGCGCGGTACGCCGACCCCGAGATCGACACCGTCGAGACCGTCGATGACCTGCGGATCGAGTTGCCGCCGCAGATCGCCGAGGCCGTCCTCGGCCGGGTACCGGGAACGGTCCACGGCTCGGCGACCGACTCCCTGATGACCGCGCTGGCACTGGCCGTCGCGGCGTGGCGAGCGGCGCGGGGAGTCCACGCCCCGAGCGCACTCGTCACGCTGGAGGGGCACGGCCGCGAAGAGCAGGCCGTCCCCGGCGCCGACCTGTCCGGCACGGTCGGCTGGTTCACCAGCTCGTACCCGGTGCGCGTCGACCTCTCGGGACTCGACGTCGACGACGCGCTGGCCGGTGGTCCGGCGGCCGGCGCCGCGCTCAAGCGGGTCAAGGAGCAGTTGCGCGCGGTGCCCGACAACGGCATCGGCTACGGCATGCTGCGCTATCTGACCGAGGAGGGGCGCTCGGCGCTCGCCGGACTGCGCACGCCGCAGATCGGCTTCAACTACCTCGGCCGCGTCTCCGCGGGCACCGGGACAGTCGACGACGCCCCGTGGCAGCTCGACGGCGACTCCGGAAGCCTGGGCGGCACGCGTGATGCCGCGATGGCCCTCCCGGCCGCGCTCGACATCAACGCCTCGGCGGTCGACTCCGCCGACGGCACGCGCCTGGGCGCCACTTTCTCCTACGCCACCGGTGTCTTCACCGCCGAACAGGTCCGCGAGATCGCAGATCTGTGGGTGGAGGCGCTCACGGCTCTGACCCGGTACGCGGACGCGCCCGGTGCCGGCGGTCTCACCCCGTCGGATCTGCCGCTGGTGCGGCTCGACCAGCGAGCCGTCGAGGCCGTCGAGGAGCGTCACGGCGACGTGGCCGACATCTGGTCGCTCTCGCCGCTGCAGGAGGGACTGCTCTTCCACGCGCAGTTCGCGGGTGACGAACTCGACGCCTACATGGTGCAGACCGTCCTCACGCTGGAGGGCGTGGTCGATCCCGCCCGCCTCCGCGCGGCGGGCGAGGCACTGCTGCGCAGGCATGCGAACCTCCGGGTCGCTTTCGACTCGATCGACGGACTGCCCGTCCAGGTGGTGCCCGCGGCCGTGAGGCTGCCGTGGGCCGAGGTGGACCTCCGGGCCGCCGCGGACCCGCAAGCGGCCTTCGACGATCTGCTGGCCGCCGACCGCCGGCGCGGCTTCGACATGGCGACGCCGCCGCTGCTGCGGTTCACCCTCGCCCGACTGGGCGAGTCCGACTACCGGATGCTCTCGACCAACCACCACGTCCTGTTGGACGGCTGGTCCACACCGCTGCTGCTCAAGGACCTGCTGTTCCTGTACGCGGCCTCCGGTGACGGCTCGGCGCTGCCCGTCGTCGGCGAGTACCGCGAGTTCCTCGTGTGGCTCTCGCACCGCGACCACCGGTCGTCGCTGACCGCCTGGGCCGCCGCGTTCGACGGACTCGACGAGCCGACACTCGTCGCCGGCGAGGCGACGGCGGCATCGGCCGACTCCGCCGACACCGAACGGCTGCTGCCCGCCGGGTTGACGTCCACCCTCGGCGCACTGGCGCGGGCTCACGGCATCACCCTCAACACCCTCGTCCAGGCGGCGTGGGGTCTGGTGCTGTCGGCGCAGACCGGTCGCAACGACGTCACCTTCGGTACCACCGTCTCCGGCAGGCCCGCGGACCTTCCGGGCGTGGAATCGATGATCGGCCTGTTCATCAACACCCTGCCCGTGCGTGTCACGGTGCGTCCGGGGGAGTCGGCGCAGGAGTTCCTGCGGCGCCTGCAGGCCGAACAGGCGGCACTGCTCGACCACCACTACCTGGGTCTCTCGGAGATCCAGCGCGCGGTGGGCGCGGGCGCGGGATTCGACACGCTGAGCGTCTTCGAGTCGTACCCGGTCGATTCCGAGGCCCTCGCGCAGGCCGCCGACATCGACGGCATGCGGGTCACCGGACTGCGCGGCATGGACTCCACCCACTACCCGCTGACGCTGGTGGCGAGTTCAGCCGACCGTCTCCACCTGCAGCTCAAGTACCTGACCGATCTGTACGACGCCGCCGCGGCGGAGACCGTGCTCGACCGCGTGGAGAGGGTGCTCACCGCATTCGCCGAAACGCCGGAGGCACCGATCGCGTCGATCGGCGTGCTGAGCGACGCCGAGCGTTCCGACGTGCTGGGACTGGGCTTCGTGCCCGGTGTCGCGCCCACGGCCGACACGCTGGCCGATGCGTTCGCCGCGCAGGCGGCGGCCCACGCCGACCGGACCGCCGTGGTCGCGGGCGGCGAGCGGCTGACCTATGCGGAACTGGCCGGACGGGTCGACCGTCTGGCCCGGGTGCTCATCGCCGAGGGCGTCGGGCCCGAGTCGCTGGTCGCGGTCGCCATGCCGCGGACGGCCGACCTGGCCGTGGCGTTGCTCGCGGTGGTCACCGCGGGCGGCGCATACGTGCCCGTCGACGTCACGTACCCGCAGGACCGGCTGTCGTACATGCTCGCCGACGCCCGTCCGACGGTGGTCGTGTCCACCGCCGCCGACGCGGAGTCCCTGCCCGCGCACGAACTGCCCGTCCTGCTGCTCGATTCGCCGGACCTCGCCGAGCGGATGGCGGCGCAGCCGGAGGGCCCGGTGACCGACGCCGACCGACTGGCACCGCTGCGCCCGCAGCATCCCGCGTACGTCATCTACACGTCGGGGTCCACCGGGCGACCCAAGGGCGTGGTGATTCCCCACGTCGACGTGCTGACGCTGATGGCCGACACCCAGCTCGACTTCGGCTTCGACGAGACCGACGTGTGGACCATGTTCCACAGCTACGCCTTCGACTTCTCCGTGTGGGAGCTGTGGGGCCCGCTGCTGCACGGCGGCGCCCTGGTGATCGTCGACTACCTGACCTCGCGTTCGCCGGACGAGTTCCTCGAACTGCTGCGTCGCGAGCGCGTCACGGTCCTCAACCAGACGCCGTCGGCCTTCTATCAGCTGGCCGAAGCCGACCGCGTCGCGGGCGCGGGGGAGGAGTCCGTTCCCGATCTGGCGCTGCGCTACGTCGTCTTCGGCGGCGAGGCGCTCGACCTCGCGCAGTTGGAGCGCTGGTACGAGCGGCACGACGACCAGGAGGTCGCGCTGGTCAACATGTACGGCATCACCGAGACCACGGTGCACGTCAGCTATCTGCCGCTCGACCGCGAGTTCGCCCGCGCGTCCAAGGCCAGCGTCATCGGGCGCGGACTGCCGGGCATGGGCGTCTACGTCCTCGACTCCCGGCTGCAGCCCGCACCGGTGGGCGTCGTCGGCGAGATGTACGTCCACGGCGGCCAGCTGGCGCGCGGCTATCTCGGCCGTCCCGACCTGTCGGCCGAGCGATTCGTGGCGGATCCGTTCGGTGCGCCCGGCGAACGCATGTACCGCTCCGGCGACCTGGCCCGCTGGAACGCCGACGGACAGCTGGAGTATCTGGGCCGCAGCGACTTCCAGGTGCAGTTGCGCGGATTCCGGATCGAACTCGGTGAGATCGAGTCCGCGCTGATGCGGTATCGCGGTGTGGCCGCCTCCGCGGTGGTCGTGCACACCGACGAGCACACCGGCGACCGCCTCGTCGGCTACGTGGTGCCCGAGGCCGGCGCCCACGTGGAGCCCGGCGCGGTGCTGGACCACGTCAGCGGATTCCTGGCCGCGTACATGGTCCCGTCGACGATCGTCGTGCTCGACGAGTTCCCGCTGACGGCCAACGGCAAGCTCGACCGCCGAGCGCTGCCCGCCCCCGACACGGCAGGTGCCGCGACGGAGTTCGTCGCCCCGCGCGATGCGGTCGAGCAGGCGATCGTCGACGTCTTCGCCGAGGTGCTCGGAGTCGACCGCGTCGGCGTTCACGACGGCTTCTTCGATCTGGGCGGCAACTCGCTGGTCGCGACCCGGGTGGTGGCGCGCGTCAACGCGGCGCTCGACGCCGAGTTCGGCGTGCGGGACCTGTTCGACGCGCCGTCGGCCGCCGAGTTGGCCCAGTGCTACGAGCGGACCGGCCGGACCGCCGAGCGCCCGGCGCTGGTCGCCGGGCCGCGACCGGACCGGGTGCCGCTCTCGCTGGCTCAGCAGCGGATGTGGTTCCTCGCGCAGTTCGACCCGTCGTCGCCCGCATACAACATTCCGATGGCGATTCGCCTCACCGGCGATCTCGACGTGGATGCCCTCGCCGCCGCGATCACCGACGTGCTGGAGCGGCACGAGTCGCTGCGCACCCGCTTCCCGGACTCGGCCGACGGGCCCTACCAGGATGTGCTGCCGACCGCGGCGGTCCCGGTGGACCTGACACCGGTCGCCGTCGACGCGGCGGATCTGCTTCCCGCGGTCGCGGACGTCCTCGGCTCCGGCTTCGATGTGACGGCCGCTCCGCCGGTGCGGGTGCGGCTGCTCCAGGTGGCCGACACCGACGTCGCCGAGCACGTGCTGGTGATGGTGGTCCATCACATCAGCGCCGACGGCATGTCGATGGCACCGCTGGCGCGGGACGTGATGGTGGCCTACACGGCGCGCGCCGCGGGCGAGGCGCCCGGCTGGTCGCCGCTGGAGGTGCAGTACGCCGACTACGCCGTCTGGCAGCGGGCGGTCCTCGGCGACGAGAACGATCCGGAGTCGGTGGCCGCGCGGCAGATCGGCTTCTGGCGGAGCGAACTCGCCGGCCTGCCCGACGCACTCGACCTGCCCACCGACCGTCCGCGTCCGGTGGAGCAGTCGATGGCCGGAGCCCGGCACGTGTTCGAGATCGGCGAGGACGTGCGCCGAGCGGTGGCCGACCTGGCGGCCGCGCATCGTGCGACGCCGTTCATGGTCGTGCACGCGGCGCTGGCGGTGCTGCTCTCGCGGCTGGCTCGGGAGACCGACATCGCCGTCGGCACTCCGATCGGCGGCCGCGGCGAGGCCGCGCTCGACGATCTCGTCGGCATGTTCGTCAACACCGTCGTGCTGCGTTCGCAGATCGACGGCGACGAGACCTTCGCCGGATTGCTCGATCGCGTGCGCCAGTCCGACCTCGCGGCGTTCGGGCACGTCGACGTGCCCTTCGAGCAGCTCGTCGAGGCGCTCAATCCGGTGCGCTCGACGTCGCATCACCCGTTGTTCCAGGTCTCGCTGTCACTGCAGAATCAGCAGCGGGCCGAGCTCGAACTGCCCGGGCTCACGGTCGGTGCGCTCGACCCGGGCGTCGAGGTGACTCAGTTCGACCTCGACCTGACACTCGGCGACGCCGTCACCGAGGACGGCGAGCCGAATGGGATGTACGCCTACTTCGTCTACGCCACCGAACTGTTCGACGCCTCGACCGTCGCGACGATCGCCGAGAGGTTCGTCCGGCTGCTGACGTCGCTGACCGCCGATCCCGAACAGCGGGTGGGCGACGCGGCCTGGCTGTCGGAGGCAGAGCGCGCCGCGGTGCTCGCCGACGGCGCGGGCCCGGCCGTCGAGGTCGCCGAGCGGACTCTGCTGGCGCGCTACGAACGTCAGGTGGCCGCCACCCCGGATGCGGTCGCGGTCGTCTACGAGGGCCGCGAGATCAGCTACCGGGACTTCGACGCGCAGGCCAACCGCTGGGCGCGCCGGCTCATCGGCGCCGGCGTGGGACCGGACACGGTGGTCGCGATCGCCGTGTCGCGGTCGGTGGAGATGCTGACCGCGATGTACGCGGTCGCCAAGGCCGGCGGCGCCTACGTCGCGATCGACCCGGAACAGCCGCGCGAGCGTTCGGCCTACGTGCTCGACTCGGCCGAGCCGGCCGTCGTGATCTCCACCGAGGCCGACCGCGGGGCACTGCCCGACGGCGTCGAGCCGATCCTCCTCGAGGACGAAGCGGTCGCGGGTCTGTCGCCGGAACCGGTGACCGACGCCGACCGGATCGTTCCGCTGCGCGGCGACCACCTCGCGTACCTGATCTACACCTCCGGCTCCACCGGCCTCCCCAAGGGCGTGGCACTCACCCAGCAGGCGATCGCGAACTACCTCGCGTGGATCGTCGACCGGTACTCGCTGGACGAGTCGTCCCGAGTGGTGCAGAAGGCTCCCGCGACCTTCGACGTCTCGGTCTGGGAGACGTTCGCGGTCACCCAGGTGGGCGGTCGCGTCGTCGTGGCCGCTCCGGGCGGACACCGCGACCCGGACTATCTGGCCCGACTCATCGCCGAGCAGCGGGTCACCGTCGCGGAGTTCGTTCCGTCGCTGCTCAGCGCGTTCCTCACCGCGGGCCACGCATCCGCACTCGACTCGCTCGAGTACGTCGTGGCGGGCGGCGAGGAACTGTCGGCCGGACTCCTGAAGGAGTTCACCGCGGCCACCGGCACCGTCATCGACAACACCTACGGTCCGACGGAGACCACCGTCGGCATCCTGTTCGAGCCGGCGGTCCAAGCGCTCGGCGAGGTCGCGACGGTGCCGATCGGGCGTCCGTCGTGGAACGCCGGCGCTCTGGTGCTCGACGACCGTCTGCACCCGGTTCCCGTGGGCTCGGCGGGCGAGCTGTACCTGACCGGCGTCCAGTTGGCCCGCGGGTACCTCGGCCGCCCCGATCTGACGGCCGAACGGTTCGTGGCCGATCCGTTCGCGGCCGACGGCACCCGGATGTACCGCACCGGCGATCTGGTGCGATGGAACCACGCCGGACGGCTGGAGTTCCTGGGGCGCACCGACTTCCAGGTGAAGCTGCGCGGCCTGCGCATCGAGCTGGGCGAGATCGAGGCGGCGCTGGCGAGCCACCCCGAGGTGGACCAGACGGCCGTGATCCTCCATCACGATGACCACGTCGGCGATCAGCTGGTCGCGTACGTGGTCGCAGCCGGCGTCGAGGCTCTCGACGCGGGCGAACTGAAGACGTACCTCGGGACGCGACTGCCCGCGTACATGGTGCCCGCCGCATTCGTCGCGCTCGACGAGATGCCGCTGGGCGCCAGCGGCAAACTCGATCGACGCGCTCTCCCGGCGCCGCACCTCGAGGCGGACGCGGGCGAGTACGTGGCTCCGCGGTCGCCGGTCGAGGAGGTCGTCGCGGGAGTGGTGGCCGAGGTGCTCGGCCTCGATCGGGTCGGCGTCACCGACGACTTCTTCGCGCTCGGCGGCAACTCGCTGGTCGCCACCCGGGTGATCGCTCGGGTCAACGAGGCTCTCGGCTCCGACCTCGGCGTGCGCGCCCTGTTCGACGCACCGACCGTCGGCGGGCTCGCCGAGACGGCCGAGCGGACCGGCACCGGCCGGACCCGCCCCGCACTGGCGCCGCAGCCGCGCCCGGAGCGGATCCCGCTCTCGCTCGCGCAGCAGCGCATGTGGTTCCTGAACCGGTACGACCCGGAGTCGGCGGCGTACAACGTCCCGCTGGCCGTGCGATTGTCGGGCGAACTCGACACCTCGGCGATGGCTCAGGCCGTCCGGGACGTGGTGATCCGGCACGAGTCGATCCGCACGGTCTTCCCGGCCGGAGACGACGGCCCCTACCAGTCGATCCGGCCCGCCGACGAGGTCCTCGGCGACCTCGCACCGGTCGACGTGGCCGCCGGCGAGATCGCCGGTGTCGTCCGAGACTTCGCGCTGGCGCCCTTCGACGTGACGGCTCAGGCCCCGCTGCGCGTGGCCCTGTACCGGATCGCCCCCGACGAGCACGTGCTGGCGTTCGTGGTCCACCACATCGTCGGCGACGGCTCGTCGACGGCGCCGCTGGCACGTGACGTCATGGTGGCGTACCTGGCGCGCTCGGCGGGCTCGGAGCCCGGCTGGGCGCCGCTGCAGGTCCAGTACGCCGACTTCGCGATCTGGCAGCGGTCGCTGCTGGGGGCGGAGGACGACCCGGCGTCGCTGGCGGCACAGCAGGTGCAGTACTGGCAGAGCACGCTCGCGGGCCTTCCCGAGGTTCTCGACCTGCCGACCGACCGGCCGCGTCCGGCGGACCGGTCGCAGCAGGGCGCGAGCGTCGGCTTCGAACTCGACGCGCGGGTCCACGACGGCCTGCGGAACATCGCGTCCGAGGGCGGCGCCACCATGTTCATGGTGGTCCACGCGGCGCTGGCGACACTTCTCGCGCGACTGTCGAGCAGCTCCGACATCGCGATCGGCACGCCGATCGCGGGCCGCGGTGAGCGCGCCCTCGACGATCTGATCGGCATGTTCGTCAACACCCTGGTGCTGCGCACCCAGGTGGAACCGGACGCCGGCTTCGCCGATCTGCTGTCGCAGACCCGGGGTGCCGACCTCGGTGCCTTCGCCAACGCCGACCTGCCGTTCGAGAGGCTGGTCGACATCCTCGATCCGGTGCGCTCCAGCGCGCATTCGCCGCTGTTCCAGGTGGTGCTGTCCACCGAGGACATCGGCGAGGAGCGGTTCGAGCTCCCGGGGCTCACGGTCACCGGGCTGGCCGACGACACCCACGTGGAGAAGTTCGACCTCGAACTGTCGTACCGTGAGCGCTTCGACGACGACGGTCGTCCGGCCGGGCTCGCGCTGACCTTCGGCTACGCCACCGACATCTTCGACGAGAGCTCCGTCCGGGCGTTCAGCGACCGCCTCACGCGCATCCTGGCCGCGGTGGCTGCGGACGCCCGGGTGCGGATCGGCGACATCGAACTCCTCGAGGACGCCGAGATCGAGGCGCTCGCACCGGTCCGCGGCGCCGCACCGGCCGGACCGGCGACCCTCGCCGAGATGCTCACGTCCACGGCCTCGGCGAACTCCGCGTCCACCGCACTGGTGCTCGGCGACGAGGCCATCGGCTACGCCGAACTCGACGAACGCTCCAACCGGCTGGCGCGGGTGCTGATCGCCCGCGGCGCGGGCCCGGAGACCGTGGTCGCGCTCGGCATGGCGCGCTCGATCGACTCCGTCGTGGCCATGTGGGCCATCGCCAAGTCCGGCGCGGCCTTCCTGCCGGTGGACCCGGGATACCCGGCCGACCGCATCGCACACATGCTGACCGATTCCGGTGCGGTCCTGGGCGTGACGACATCGGCCTGGCGCGACGCCTTCGGCTCCGTCGGCCGATGGCTCACACTCGACGACGCGGACACCGCGAGCGCGGTGGACGCGGCCTCGGCCGCGGCGATCACCGATGCCGAGCGCACAGCCGCGCTGCACGTCGCGCAGACCGCCTACCTCATCTACACCTCCGGCTCCACCGGTCTGCCCAAGGGCGTCGCGGTGACCCACGAGGGCCTGATGAACTTCGCGACCGAACTGCGGGAGCGCTGCGGAACCAGGCCGGGTTCGCGGGTCCTGCACTTCGCATCGCCGAGCTTCGACGCGTCGGTGCTGGAGTACCTGCTGGCCTTCGGGGCCGGTGCCACCTTCGTGATCGCACCGACCTCGGTGTACGGCGGCGACGACCTGGCCGAGCTGCTGCGGCGTCACGATGTGACGCACGCCTTCATCACTCCGGCCGCGCTCGCCTCCGTCCACGAGACGGGCATGGACCAGCTGGAGATGATTGGCGTCGGCGGCGACGTCTGCCCGCCCGAACTGGTCGCCCGCTGGGCGCCCGGGCGCCGCATGTTCAACATGTACGGTCCCACCGAGGCGACTATCTCGGTCACGATCGACGGGCCGCTGCAGCCCGCCGAACCCGTCACCATCGGGTCGCCGAACCGCGGTGTGGAAGCACTCGTGCTCGACGCCCGGCTGCGGCCGGTGGCCGTCGGCGTGCCCGGTGAGCTGTACGTGGCGGGGCCGGCTCTGGCGCGCGGCTACCACGATCGACTCGGTCTGAGCGCCGAGCGATTCGTCGCGAACCCGTACGGCGGGAACGGGGCGCGCATGTACCGCACCGGCGACCTCGTTCGCTGGGTCGAGGCTGAGCGCGGACTGTCCCTGGAGTACCTCGGCCGCTCCGACCAGCAGGTCAAGGTCCGCGGCTTCCGTATCGAACTCGGCGAGATCAACGCCGTGCTGGCCGCCCACACGGCGGTGGAGTTCGTGCACACCAGCGGTCACGTCACCGACGGCGGCGACACCCTGCTCGTGTCGTACGTGCTGCCCTCGAACGGCGAGGAGCTCGCAGTGCGTGAACTTCTGGCGTTCGCCGGCGAGCGGCTGCCGGGCTACATGGTGCCCGCCGCGATCGTGATTCTGGACGAGATTCCGCTGACCCCCGCGGGCAAGCTCGACGTCCGGGCGCTGCCCGCCCCCGAGATCACCGAGACGGCCGGAACCTATGTGCCGCCGCGCACCCCGACCGAGGAGATCCTCGCGGGCGTCTTCGCCGAGGTGCTCGGCGTGTCCCGCGCCGGATCGACCGACGGGTTCTTCGATCTCGGCGGCAACTCGCTGTCGGCCACGCGCGTCACGGCGCGCGTCAACGCGGTGCTCGGCGCCGACCTCGCGGTTCGCGACGTGTTCGACGCACCGACGGTGGCCGGTCTGGCCGCGCTGATCGACGCCCGGCGCGGCTCGGGAGCGGACCGCCCCGCGCTGGTCCCGGTCCATCGCCCGCACCGGATCCCGTTGTCGCCGGCGCAGCGACGGATGTGGTTCCTGAACCAGTTCGATCCCGAGTCGGCCGCGTACAACATCCCGCTCGCGGTGCGTCTGACGGGCGAACTCGACGTGGACGCGCTGCGTGCGGCGATCGCCGACGTGGTCGCGCGGCATGAGACGCTGCGCACGGTGTACCCGGCCGTCGGCCGCGAACCGCATCAGGTGATCCTGCCCGCCGACACCGTTCCCGATCTGCCGGTGATCGAGGTGTCCGCCGACCGGATCGTCGACGAGGTGACCGCGTTCGCGGCCCGCGGCTTCGACGTCACAGCGGCGCCGCCCCTGCGGATGGAACTGCTGGAGGCGGCACCCGACGAGCGCGTGCTAGTGGTCGTGATCCATCACATCTCCGGCGACGGCTCGTCGACCGCACCGTTGGTGCGCGACGTGATGGTCGCGTACGCCTCCCGTGCCGCGGGCATGGCGCCGCAGTGGACGCCGCTTCCGGTGCAGTACGCGGACTTCGCCGTCTGGCAGCGGGAACTCCTCGGCGATGAGCGCGACCCGCAGTCGCGTGCGGCACGTCAGCTGGCCTTCTGGACCGAGGCACTCGCCGATCTGCCCGCGCAGATCGAGCTGCCCGCCGATCGGCCGCGCCCGCGCGTGCAGTCGCTCGACGGCGGCGCGGTGGCGGTCACCGTCGACGCGGACACCCACCGCGGCCTGATCGAGGTGGCGCGGGATCGCGGGGCGAGCGTCTTCATGGTCGTCCACGCCGCGCTGTCGGCGCTGCTCGCGGGGCTGTCGGGGTCGTCGGACATCGCCGTCGGCACCCCCACCGCGGGCCGTGGAGACGCCGCGCTCGACGATCTCGTCGGCATGTTCGTCGGCACCCTGGTGCTGCGTGCCCAGGTGGAGCCCGGCATCACGTACGCCGAGTTGATCGACCAGGTTCGCGAGTTCGACCTGGCGGCGTTCGGCAACGCCGACATCCCGTTCGAACGTCTGGTGGAGGTTCTCGATCCCGAACGGTCGACCGCGCACTCGCCGCTGTTCCAGGTGATGCTCTCGTTCCAGAACCTCGAGCGCGAAGACCTGGAACTGCCGGGCCTGACGGTCTCGGCGGTCGGCTCGGGACCGGAACCGGCGAGGTTCGATCTGTCGATCGGCGTCGAGGAGGGATACGCCGACGACGGCAGCCCGGCGGAGATCGCGGTCTCGTTCGGCTACGCGACGGCGTTGTTCGACGAGTCCACCGTGCGCGGTTTCGGCGACGCCTTCGTCCGGGTGCTGCGGGCACTGGTCGCCGATCCGGACGCGGCGGTCGGCGATGCGCCGCTCGCCGGCGAGGACGACCGTTCGGCACTCGCCGCGGTCAACGCCACCGGGCACGATCTCGTCCCCGCGACGCTCGCGGACCTGTTCGACGCGCAGGTCGCGCGGACGCCGGACGCCGAGGCACTGGTCTTCGAGGGCCGACGACTGTCGTACGCGGACTTCGACGCTCAGGCCAATGCCCTGGCGCGGAAGCTGATCGACGCCGGTGTGGGACCGGACGTGCACGTCGCCCTGGCGGCGCGCCGCTCGCTCGACCTGCTGGTCGGCATGTACGCGGTGATCAAGGCGGGCGGTGCGTACGTGCCGGTCGACCCGGACCACCCCGCCGAGCGAACCCAGTACGTCCTCGAATCGGCGGCACCGCAGGTGGTGCTCGCCGACACAGGCGTGGACCTCGAGGTGCCCGACGGTGTCCCGGTGTGGACGCTGGGTGCGATCGACGTCGACGACTACCCCGACGGTCCGGTGACCGATTCCGAACGGCTCGCACCGTTGCGCGGAACGAACATCGCGTACGTGATCTACACCTCCGGGTCCACGGGGCGCCCGAAGGGCGTCGCGGTCCCGCACTCCGGTGTGGTCAACCGGCTCGCGTGGATGCAGTCGGCCTACCCGCTGACCTCGGACGATGCGGTGGTGCAGAAGACGCCGTCGACCTTCGACGTGTCGGTGTGGGAGTTCTTCTGGCCCTTGCAGGTCGGTGCGTCCCTGGTGATCGCCCGCCCGGACGGCCATCGCGACCCGCAGTACCTCGCCGATCTCATCGAGGCCGAGTCGGTGACGACTGCGCACTTCGTGCCGTCGATGCTCTCCGCGTTCACCTCGCTCGTGGAGCCCGGTCGGGTTCCGTCGCTGCGGCAGGTGTTCTGCTCGGGTGAGGCGCTGACCCCGCAAGCCGCACAGGCCTTCGCCGCGCTGAGTCCGGCGCGACTGCACAACCTGTACGGTCCCACCGAGGCGTCGGTGGATGTGACGTTCCACGAGTACACCGCCTCCGACACGGTGACCGTGCCGATCGGCCGGCCGGTGTGGAACACCCGGCTGCACGTGCTCGACGCACGCCTGAACCCGGTGCCGATCGGGGTGGCCGGTGAGCTGTATCTGGCGGGCGTGCAGTTGGCCCGCGGTTACGTCGGACGCCCGGATCTGTCGGCGGACCGCTTCGTGGCGGACCCGCATGCGCCGGGCGAGCGGATGTACCGCACCGGTGACCTCGTCAAATGGGTGCGGACCGCGGACGGTGAGGGCATCGAGCTGGTCTACATCGGGCGCACCGACTTCCAGGTGAAGCTGCGCGGACTGCGGATCGAGCTCGGCGAGATCGAGTCGGTCCTGCTGGAGCAGCCGGGTGTGGCACAGGCCGTGGTGCTGGTGCGCGAAGACATCCCCGGCGCTGCGCAATTGGTCGGCTACGTGACGGCCGCTGCGGGGGAGAGCCTCGACGTCGACGCGCTCACCGCGGCACTGTCGGTGCGGTTGCCGGAGTACATGGTTCCCGCGGTGCTCATGGTGCTGCCGGCGTTTCCGCTGAACGCCTCGGGCAAACTCGACCGGAAGGCGCTGCCTGCACCCGACACGCAGTCGCGGTCGCAGACCTACCGTGCGCCCTCCACCCACACCGAGGCGGTCCTGGCGCAGCTGATCGCCGAACTCCTCGGCGCCGAGCGAGTCGGTGTGGACGATTCGTTCTTCACCCTCGGCGGCGACTCGATCATGGCGATCCAGCTCGTGTCGCGGGCCAAGAGCGCGGGGATCCTGCTCACGCCGAGGATGGTCTTCGAGCACCGCACGGTGGCCGCGCTGGCGGTGGCCGCCGAGGCGGCGGAGCTGGTGACCCTCGACGAGTTGCCGGGAGGCGGGGTCGGCGACGTTCCGATGCCGCCGATCGGCCGGTGGATGATCGAGCACGGGCGCAGCTACTCGCGGTTCTCGCAGGCCGAAGTGTTGGCGCTGCCGCGCACCGCCGCGTTCGAGGATCTGACCGCGGCGCTCGGCGCGGTCGTCGACCATCACGACATGCTGCGTGCCCGTCTGGTGGACGCCGACGGCGTCACCTCGCTGCACGTGGCGGAGGCCGGGTCGGTCGATCCGTCCGGCATCCTGACGCAGGTGCGGTACTCGGGAGAGTTCACCGCCGCGGCGTCCGCCGCACTCGAGGCGGCCGGCACCCGGCTCGATCCATGGGCCGGCCGGATGGTCCAGGCCGTGTGGCTGGTCGGCGACGACGCCGACGGGCTCGGCCACCTGCTCGTGGTGGTCCACCACCTCGCGGTCGACGGGGTGTCGTGGCCCATCCTGGCCGCCGACCTCACGGTGGCCTGGGGGCGCATCGCGAGCGGAGAACCGGTGCAGTTGCCCGAGGTGGGAACCTCCTTCCGGCGCTGGATGCACGGACTCGCCGACCTCGCCTCGACCGACGATGCGGCCGATCGCGCCCACTTCTGGGAGTCGGTGCTCGAGGGCCCCGACCCGGATCTGGGCTCGCGCCCGCTCGACCCGGCGCTCGACCTCGTCGAGACCGTGGAGGAGTTCCGCGTGGTGGTTCCCGACGACGTCACCGACGCCGTTCTGAACCGGGTGCCCGAGGCCTTCCACGGATCGGTGGACGATTCACTGCTGACGGCGCTGGCCCTGGCGCTGGTCGCCTGGCGAGCCGAACGCGGTGTCGACGAGTCGACGGCACTGGTGACGCTGGAGGGCCACGGCCGCGAGGAGCAATTGCTCCCCGGCGCGGACCTGTCGCGGACCGTGGGCTGGTTCACCTCGCAGTATCCGGTCCGGCTCGACGTCTCCGGCATCGACCTGGACGACGCCTTCGCCGCGGGACCCGAGCTGGGACGGGCGGTGAAGGCGGTCAAGGAGCAGTTGGCCGCCGTACCCGATCGAGGCGTCGACTACGGTCTGCTGCGCAGGATGAACCCGGAGACGGCGGCACGTCTGTCCACGCTGCGCACACCGCAGATCGGGTTCAACTACCTCGGACGGCGCGCCGGCGAGACACCGCAGGCAGCCGAGCAGCGGGGCGAGGCCGTGAATCTCGGCGGCACGCGCAACCCCGACATGGTGGTGCCTGCGCTGCTCGACGTGAACGCGGTCGCGGTCGGTTCGTCGCTGACGGCCGACTGGGCGTACGCCGGTGGCGTCCTGACCCGCGACGAGGTGGCGCGCCTGGCCGATCTGTGGGTGGCGGCGCTGACGGCTCTCGCGCGGCACACCGACCGGGCCGACGCGGGTGGGCACACCCCGTCGGACTTCGACCTGGTGTCGGTGAGCCAGCGTCAGATCGACGCCTGGGAGAGCGCCTACGGCGGCGTCGACGACGTGTGGTCGCTGTCGCCGCTGCAGGAGGGTCTCGTCTACCAGTCGCAGATCGCGACCGACGACGAGGACTTCTACCAGGTCCAGATGGTGCTGAAGCTCGGTGGCCGGGTGGACGCCGACCGGCTCCGCGCTGCGGGGCAGGCGATCCTGGACCGCTACCCGAACCTGCGCGTGGCCTTCAGCTACGACGCGGGTGTCGCGGCACAGGTGGTGCTCGACGGAGTGGAACTGCCCTTCCGATCGGTGTCGATGACGCAGGTGCCCGAAGCCGAACGGGATGAGGCGCTGCGGCGTCTGCTCGACGACGACCGGCGGAGCGGATTCGATCTGTCCCGGCCGCCGATGCTGCGCTTCACCCTCGTCGAGATGGCCGACGGCGATCACCGGCTGGCGGTCCTGGTCCATCACGCACTGGTCGACGGCTGGTCGACGCCGCTGTTCCTGCGGGAGCTGTTCGTGCTCTACGCGACGCACGGCGACGCGACCCACCTGCCGCCCGCGCGGTCGTACCGGGACTTCCTGGTGTGGCTCTCGAAGCAGGACCGCGCACAGTCGCTGTCGGTGTGGCGGGACGTCCTCGACGGCGTCGACGAGCCGACCCTGGTGGTCGGCGACGCGGTCGACCACGGATCGTCGTCCCGTGAGCTCGCGGTGACGCTGGACGCCGAACTGTCGCAGCGACTCAACGCCCTGGGCCGCGACCGCGGGTTCACGATGAACACCGTGGTGCAGGCGGGATGGGCACTCGTGGTGTCGGCGCTGACCGGACGCGACGACGTCGTCTTCGGCGCCACCGTCTCGGGACGGCCACCGCAGCTCGACGGCGTCGAGGAGATGATCGGCCTGTTCATCAACACCCTGCCGGTGCGGGTTCGCATCCGCGGCGGGGAGCGGCTCGAGGATCTGCTCGCACGCATCCAGACCGAACAGACCGATCTGCTCGACCATCACTACGTCGGCATGCCGGAGATTCAGGCGGTCGCCGGGCCGGGCGCCGGGTTCGACACCCTCGCGGTGTTCGAGTCGTACCCCGACGTCGAGGCGGGCGAGGGCGGCGACATCGACGGAATGACGGTGGAGGGTCTGACGGGCACCGACACGGTCCACTACCCGCTGGCGCTGGCCGCGGAGTACACGGACTCGCTGGTGCTGCGGCTCAAGTACCTCGACGGCGCCTTCTCGCCGGAGCGGGCACAGGGCGTGATGGACGTCCTGGTGGGGGCGATCACCGCGTTCGCCGAGCAGCAGACGGCGCGAGTGGTGGAGCTGGACCTGATGGACCCGGCGCAGCGCGCCGCCCTGGTGCCGGCGACCGGACGCGCGGCCTACCCGTACGCGTCGATGGCGGACATGTTCGCCGCCGCCGCGGCGGTCGACCCGGACGCGCTCGCCGTCGTCGCGCGGGAGCGCTCGGTCACGTACCGCGAACTCGACGAGTACTCCAACCGGCTGGCCCGCGAGCTGATGGCACGCGGCGTCGGTACCGAGGACGTCGTGGCGATCGCGATCGGCCGCTCGGTGGAGTCGGTGGCCGCGGTGTGGGCCGTCGTCAAATCGGGCGCGGCGTACCTGCCGGTGGACCCGAACTATCCGACCGACCGCATCGAGCACATGCTCACCGACTCCGGATCGGTCCTCGGGCTCACCGTGACCGCGCATCGGGGCGGCCCGAGCGGCGGACTGGAGTGGATCGTCCTCGACGATCCCGCGCACCACGCGCAGATCCAGGGCCGGCCGGCCGGTCCGGTCACCGACGAGGTGCGACTGCGGCCGATCCGGCCGGAGACCGCCGCGTACATGATCTACACGTCCGGGTCGACGGGTATGCCGAAGGGCGTCGTGGTGGTCCATCGGGACGTGGCCGGATCGGCGCAGGACGCGCGGGTGCGGATGGCGATCGCTCCGGGCGACCGGATGCTGCACGTCATCTCGCCGAGCTTCGACGGTTCGGTGGGCGAGTACCTGATCGCGTTCGGCGCGGCCGCGACAATGGTCGTCGCCCCGCCGGAGGTGTTCGGCGGAGCCGAACTCGCCGACCTCCTGCGCGCCGAGCGGGTGACCCACCTGCTGATGACTCCGGGTGCGCTGGCCTCGGTGAACCCGGCCGGACTCGACGATCTCCGCGTCGTCGCGGTGGGCGGCGAGGCGTGCCCGCCGGAGCTGGTGGAGCGCTGGGCGCCGGGACGCCTGTTCGTCAACGTGTACGGCCCCACCGAAGCGCTGGTCTGGTCCAACTGGATCGCCGTGGAGGCCGGGCAGCGAGTCACGATCGGTGCGCCGCGTGCCGGTTTCGGGGCAGTGGTGCTCGACGCGAACCTGCGGCCGGTGGCCGCGGGCGTGGTCGGCGAGCTGTACCTGATGGGGCCGGGTCTGGCGCGCGGCTATCACCGGCGCCCGAGTCTGACCGCCGAGCGGTTCGTGCCGAATCCGTTCGGAGAGCCGGGTGACCGCATGTACCGCACCGGCGACGTGGTCCGTTGGATTCCGGGCGGCGAGCTGAGCGGAGACGAGTGGGTGCTCGACTACGTCGGGCGGTCCGACTTCCAGGTCAAGATCCGAGGGTTCCGCATCGAGCTCGGCGAGATCGAGTCCGCGCTGAGCGCGCACCCGAGCGTCGACTTCGCACACGTCATCGGCGTTCCCGGACCGGGCGGACAGACCGTGCTGGCCGCCTACGTCCTGCCCGTGGAGGGGGCGGCGGTGGATCCCGACGCCCTGTCCGAGTTCGTCGCCCGCACGCTGCCCGCGTACATGGTTCCGGCGGCGGTGGTCGCGATCGATCACGTGCCGCTGACCGGTGCGGGCAAGATCGACCGGAAGGCTCTGCCGGTGCCGGAGTTCGCCGAACGTGCGCCGTACGTCCCGCCGTCCACGGACGAGGAGCAGATGCTGGTGGACGCGTTCGAGCGGGTGCTGGGCACCACCGACGTCGGAATCGACGACGGCTTCTTCGATCTGGGCGGTCATTCGTTGCTCGCGACCAGGCTCGTCGGCCTGATCAGCGACGAACTCGGCCTGCGGGTGCCGATGCAGTGGATGTTCGCCGATGCGACACCGCGCCGGATCGCCGAACGGCTCTCGGAGCTCGGTGCCGAGGACACCGGTGACGATCTGCAGGTGCTGCTCCCGCTCCGGACCGAGGGCCGGGCCGCCCCGCTGTTCTGCGTCCATCCGTTCATCGGCCTGTCGTGGTCGTACGGCGGGCTGACCGGATACCTCCCCGACCGTCCGGTGTACGGCATCCAGTCGCCGGTGCTGTCCGGCGGTGAGATGCCGCAGACCGTGGAAGAGGTGGCGGCGCTGTACCTGGCGAAGATCCGCGAGGTGCAGCCGGAGGGTCCGTACCACCTGCTCGGCTGGTCGCTCGGCGGTGTCATCGCGCACGCGATGGCCGTCGCACTGCGGGCCGACGGTCAGCAGGTGGCGACCCTGGCGATGCTCGACAGCCACCTGTCGCTGTCGGAGGTCGGTGAGGCAGCCGCCGCGGACAACATGGGCGAGGTGCTCGCCGGACTCGGCTTCGATTCGTCGATGCTCGCCGGACTCGAGGGTGTCAGCACCGAGCGGTTGTTCGAACTGCTTCCGCAGATGCCGGGCCTGCCGCCCTCATTGGTCGGCAAGGACCTGCGGGCGATGCTGCCGGACACCGATCTGGTGGCGCGGCAGATCGAGTCGTACCGCCCGCAGCTCTTCGACGGCCGGGTGGACTACTTCGCGGCGCGTCAGGGCCGGCTGCGGCGGGACGATCCGAGCGAGGACTGGACCGATGCGGCCGAGGCGATCGTGGTCTTCGACGTGGACGCGAGCCACAACGACATGACCACACAGCACGCGCTGGCACAGATCGGGCCCATCCTGGCACGGCTGCTGGAGGGACGCCCGTGAGACGAGTCCGCCGGGGATCGTGACCCGATCCCCGGCGGCGCCGCTCGGATTCAGACGCGGGCGGTGTCGCTCGGGTCGTCGCTTCGGAAGATCCGGCGGAACGACATCGTCCCGGTCTTCGCGTCGTACGCGCGGGTCGGCAGCCAGGTGAACAGGTGCAGGACCCGGTTGTTCAGCACCTGCAGGCGGCTCTTGCGGGCTTCGCCGTGCAGCCCGTGGATGCGGTAGGTCTCCGGCAACTGCCGCATGTACCGGCCGTAGGAGCGCGGGCTGCTGCGGAAACGGCGTGCCGAGCTGTCGGCGGCCATGCCGACGATGAAGGCGATCCGGTAGCCGGCCTCCCGGCAGCACAGCGACAGATCCAAGTCCTCGTACACGTCCGGGCGGTCGGAGACGGCGTCCCGGATCGTGGGCCACACCGCGGTGCGCAGAACGCTGTTGCCGCCGGTGGCCATGTGCAGACCGACGATTCCGCGCGGGTCGTCGGACTTGGCCCGCACCCGCGCGATGAGCCGCTGATTCGACTTCTCGAAGGTCTTCTTGAACGGAGAGTCGAACGGGGTGAGGGGGCCGGTGGCGAGCACCACGTCGTCGGGCATGTCGGCGAAGAACTCCCGGATGGAGCGGGCCCAGCCGGGGTGCGGAACCGTGTCGGCGTCCAGGCGCGCCGTCAGTTCACTCGTCGAGGCCTCGAATCCGGCGTTGCGCGCGAATATCAGTCCGGGGCGGGTCTCGCTGACCAGACGGATCCGCGGCTCCCGCGCGCTGCACTCGCTGACGATCTCGGCGGTGCGATCGGTCGAACCGTTGTCGACCACGATGATCTCGTTGAGGTCCTCGATCTGTTCGCAGAGACGGGTCAGCGTCTGCGCGATCGAATCCTCCTCGTTGAGCGCCGGAACCATGACGGAGAGAGTTGGGTGAGTCACAAAGCCGAACCCTACCGCCCAATGCGGACAGTTCGGAGTTTGTCGGCGGACAGATCTGGGTGTGTCGGCGTTTCAGATGAATCTGCGATCAGATCCGTCGAATCGGACACGCTACCCGCCCCAAGTCGTGTGTGATCTATATCGCAGACTCAACACTCGCGATGTGGATCGGAAGCTGTAACAGAATGATCGGGGTCGGCCGATAGTCCGTTCAGCTGACAGATTGAAGGCGCCGCTCTTCAACGCCCGTGCCGTGGTACGCGTTGAGCCAGCGGATGGCCGAAGAGACGATGCGAAGGTCCTCATGGGGCCCGACGGTGCGGAGGCGATAGGGGAGAAGGTTCATGAGCGCGGCGAACAGCGCGGCGTTCGCCGAGTGGTCGGAGTAACCGCCGGCCTCGAGGCGGCAAGCGATCTCGTCCGCGAGTTCGGCATAGGTGACCGGCTTGCCCGCGAGGCGGACGGCGACGAGCCGCGGCATCGTGATGCTGCGGTCTTCGATGCGTTCGAGCAGATCGCTACTCATGGTGATCACCTGTACTTCTCTAGCTGCCGCTGTGGTCGTGCGTTTGAATGAGTATGTCCTGCTGACAACGGTCCGCGATAGGGGTTAGTTCCCAGAACTGCTCGCGATCGGTCCGAACGTATGTGCAGGCGGTCCGGTTTGCCGCTGTTTTTGCAGGTGAGCGCGGTGCTGCGGGGCCTCTGTGGCCAAAGTTGCAATTGTTTAACAAAGCACATCGCAGCGCGCGCCCGGCATGTTTTTGCGGAATCGGCCGCCGGGCTGCGATTATCGTCAGGTGTGACCGGTTGACTGGCCGGAGGATGAGGCCCGCCGGGCTCTGCTGTGTGGGCCGCCGCACCGGACTGCGGCGGCCGGAAGGAATGAGTGATGACCAACCCGTTCGACGATGAAGACGGCCGGTTCTACGTTCTGGTGAACGCGGAGAACCAGCATTCGCTGTGGCCGACGTTCGCGGACATCCCGGCCGGCTGGACCAAGGTGTTCGGCGAGGACAGTCGAGAAGCGTGCCTGGAGTACGTGGAGAAGAACTGGACCGACTTGCGCCCGCAGAGTCTGATCGACGCGATGGAAGCAGACCAGAAGAACGCCTGACCGGCCCGTTCGGGCGACGTTTCACGCTTGGGGAAACCGCGGTCTCGCCGGGTCGGGAGAGGGAGCGATGCCGGCTAGTCGATCGGTGCCGTCGGTGTCGGCGCGGATGCAGGCGACCGGCACCACCGTATTCGGCTTCACCTATCTCGGTATCTTCTTCCTCGCGCCCAGCGATCTCGACCGCTACTTCGCGCTCACCGGCCACTGGTGGCGGTGGCTGGGCATCGCCGTCGTCCTGGCTTCCGCGCTCGCCGTCGTCGCCGTCGGGGTCACCCGCCGGATCGATCGGCTCGAACCGGTGGCCGTCGGCTGTGCCCTCGCCTTCCTCGCGCTGATCGCCGCCTGGTTCGCCGGGTGGGACGGGCACGTGGGCCAGGTTCCGGCGAACGGGTTCGATCACGGCATCGTCTTCATCCCCCAGATCGCGAGCTGCCTGCTGGTGTTGTGCGGCAGGCTCGGCTTCGCGGTCGCGAACCTCGTGGTCGCCGGCGGGCTCAGCCTTCTCGTCGCCTCGATCGCCTCGGGAGGCGTGGCCTGGGTGGACCTCGCCGCGGGACTGTGGGTTCTGGCCCTCGCCGGAATCTATCTGGGCATCTGCTGGGCGGTGATGAGCGCAGCGCACCGGTTCGACGAACAGCGGCAGGAGGCGGCCGCGCGAGCCGTGGCACTGCTGCGGAGCAACGTCCGCGACGCCGAACGGCGCCGGATCGACGCGATGGTGCACGACCGCCTCATCGCGCTTCTGACGGCTCTGCGACCCGGGCCGCTGTCCGTGGGCTTTCGGCAGAGCATCTCGGGTGTGCTCGACGAACTCGCGAACTGGTCGACCGAGGTGGAGCCGGGCGCGGAGCGGATCCGGGCGACCGAGTTCCTGCAGCGACTGCGTCTGTCCGTCGACGATCTCGGTTCCGGGGTCGAGGTGGAAGCCGTGGTCTCCGCTCCGCCGGGCACCGAGTTCCCGGCCGCGGCGGCCGACACCGTGATCGAAGCGGTCGGGGAAGCGGTACGCAACTTCCATCGGCACGCCGGCCCCGAGGCGTCCGGCGCCGTGCTCTGCGGCGTGGGGCCCGACCGGATCAGCGCGGTGGTCGTGGACGACGGAGTCGGATTCGACCCGGAGGCGATTCCTGCGCACCGCATCGGGGTGGCCCTCGGGATTCTGGAACGGATGCGCCAGCTCGACGGCGGCACCAGCCGGGTGGTCAGTGCTCCGGGCGCCGGAACCCGAGTGGAACTCGGCTGGGCCGATCCGGGCGCTGACCGGTGAGCGCCGCTGTGGAGCCCAGAAGAACGATCACCGAACCTGCGGTGCGTCGTGCACCGATGGTGGTGGTGTTGGCCGGATACCTCGTTGCGCTGGGCATTCTGATGGCGGTCCGCGGTGCGGTGGAACCGCGGGGCTTCGCGTACTGGGTCGGCGCCGGCTGCGGGCTGGCGCTCTACACCGCGGCTTTCGCGGTGACGCTCTCTCCGCCCCCGGGGCGATTCGGCCGTAGCCCGGCACTGGTGGCCATCGGTCTGACGCTGGTGGCGCAGGCGGTGGTGTGGGTGGCCGTCGCGGCCGACGGTGTCACCGACGCCCACGCATACCTGCCGATGTTCGTCACGGCCTTCGTGCTGGAGACACTGCTGGTGTTCCGCAGCCGGGCCGTGATCGCCTGGGTGGGTGCACTGAGCGGCATCGCCCTCGGTCTGGTGCTCGGCGCGGTCACCGGCGCGACCCACTGGTGGAGCACCGTCCAGACCACGACGGCGGTGCTCCTCGCCGCAGCCACGGCGGCCACGGCGATGCTGTCGCCGCTGTTCCGGGAACTCGACGCGCTGGCCGCCAGACACGAGCGCGCCTCCGACGAGGAGGGCGCGGGGAAGGCTGCGCTGCTGGCACGTGAGGAGCGGATCGCGCGGATCGACGGGAGGGTGCGTCCGCTGCTGGAGAACGTGCTCGACGCCGATCGGGTCACCGGAGCCGACGTCCGGACCGCACGGCTGATCGAGGCCCTCCTGCGCGATGGCATCCGAGCGCCGTCATTCGACACCTCCGAGGTCCGCAGGGCGGTGTGGCGCGCGAGAGACCGCGGCGTGTCGGTGACCCTGCTCGACGACGGCGGCCTGAGCGAGGTGACCGTCGACGAAGCCGCAGTGATCCTGGCGCAGGTCTCGACGGTCCTGTGCGCCGAACTCGACGCATTATCCGAAGGCGAGGTGGTGGCCCGCGTGGCGCCGCCCGGCCGCTGCCCGGTGGCATCGGTGACGGTGGCGCACGGCGGCACTCGGCGGCGGGTCGAGTTCAGCGGCGGACGCACCCGGGTGGTGGAGTCGTGAACGAACTCCGGATGCGGCGCGGCGCCGCGGTCTGCATGGCGATCACATCGCTGCTCGTGCCGACCCTGATGCTCGCGTACTACGACCAGGTGGTGGTCCTGGTGGAGGTGTGGTGGCTCCCGGTCAGCATCTCGCTCGTCGGCGGATCGGCGACGGCCCTGCTCCTGGACGCGTCGTTCGGGAACGGGCGCCGCGTAGGTCCGCTCTCCCTGCTCCTCGGCGTCGCCAATGCGGCCGCCGTGGTGCTGTGGCTCGTCGCGTGGAAAGGCGGTGCGGCGCCGTCGACGTACGGGTCGCCGCCGATCTGGCCCGCCAACACCGTGGTCCTGCCCGCCGTGGTGATGGCGACGGTGTACCGGCCCCGGGTGACGGTGACGTACACGGCATTCGTGCTGATCCTGCTCGCGACCGCGCAGCAGTACGTGAAGCAGGGGCAACTCGGCACCATCGGCTATGCGAACTCGTTGCTGACCGCCACACTGGTCGGTGTGTTCCTCACGGTGGAGTACTCGATGATGCGTGCGCTGCGCGAGACCGATGCGCGCCGGGACCGAATCCTGGCGGCGAGTGCGAATGCCGCGAGTCGAGCCGCCCGGACGGCTGAGCGAGAGCGGCTCGACGCGGTGGTGCGCGACGGAGTGGTCGCGATGCTCAGACTGGTGTCGGAGAACCCGGCCGACGCCGAGACGAGGAGGGAGGCGGCCACGGCGCTCGCCGACCTCGACGGCCGTTCGGCCCCCTACCGGCCGCCCCTGCACGTCTCGGCTCGCGAGTCGGTCCTCCGGCTGCGAGAGGCGGTGAACGCGATCGGCGACGACACGATGATCGACCTCCGGGTCGACGATCCGGAGATCGAGTACCCGCACGTGCTCGTCGAGTCACTCGTCGACGCGGCCGCCGAAGCGGTCGCCAACGCGGTCACCCATGCCGGGCCGGGATCCTCGCGCGCACTCGTCGGTGTCTTCGACGCACACCTCATCCGTCTCCGGATCGTCGACGACGGCGTCGGCTTCGATCCGGACCGCGTGCCGCCCGACCGTGCGGGCATCGAACTCGGAATCCTCCGCCGCATGCGCGAACAGCCCAGCGGCGGCGCCTGGATCGATTCCTCGGCGTCCGACGGAACGATGGTGTCGCTGGAATGGCGCAGGCCGTGACCGCGACGGTCCGCCGCGCCCCGCGCCCGTCCGGCGACGCGCGGCCCGGCCGGGGACCGGAGACCATGGCGGAGATGCTCGGTCTCGGCCGCCCCGGACTGCGGGTGGCCGTGGGAGCGGTGATGGTCGCGTACGTGGTGGTGGAACTGTTCCTGCCACGGCTCGACCTCAGCTTCGCACAGCTCACTGCGATGGTCGTCGGATCGATCGGTCTGGCCGCATCGTTGTGTCTGGCGACCTGCGGTGTGGACGACCCGCTGTCGCGGCCGGCGGCGATCGTCGTGGTCTGTCTCGGCGCGGCCTCGGGCGCGGTGGTGTGGTGGTCGATTCCGGTGGGACCGGCCAACTGGGTGCGCCCCAGCGCGCCGATGATCGCGTACGCGGTCGCGATGTGTCTGCTGATCGTGCGCGGCCGGGCGAGGTGGGCGTGGTTGGGGTTCGTGCTGGTGATCGGACTGTCGTGCGTGGCGGTGGCGGCGTGGGGCTGGCGTCCGGGCACGGCGGTCCCGGTGGCGCTGCGCATGCTCGCGGCGATGGTGCCGGCCTCGCTGATGATGCTCTACGTCCGGCCGCTGCTGGCGTTCGCCCGCGTGCTCGACCGCCGCGAGGTCGCGGCCGTCCAAGCGAGCGCTGCGCACGAGGCGACGCTGATTCAGCGGCGCGCGCAGCTCGACGCCCTCAACGAGGAGGTCCGGCCCTTTCTGGAACGACTCTCCGTCGGTGACGGGTTCTCGCCCGGCGAGGTGATGCGGGCGCGACTGGTGGAGGCCGAGCTGAGGGATGAGGTCCGCGGCCGCGGCTGGATGTCGCAGCCCGTGCGGGACGCCGCGGCGGCGGCGCGGGAGCGCGGTGTCGATGTCCGGCTGTTCGACGACCGGCGGGTCGACGCGCGGGGCGGGGTCGCCGACGGCCCCCTCCACGCCGAACTCGTCGCGGTGCTCACCCGGGCGCGGCGGGGCGGGGTGACCGCCCGTCTGCTTCCTGCCGGCCGGGACGTGGTGGCGTCCATCGGCGAATCCGACGGCACCCGCACGCGGCGGCGCGTGTGCGCGGTCTCGACCGCCGGTGAACTGGCCTGGAGAGACGACACCGGCGGCGCATCCTCGGACTGAGGAGCGCCGCCGGTGCGGAGACTGAGTCGAGATCCCCGGTCAGTGCTTGGGCATCATCGAGGTCAGCGTGGTGACCGAGGCGCCGGCCAGCTTCCACTGTCCGTCCTGCTTCACCATCGCGAGCTGGATGTCGACCGGTGCCGGAGCGTGCGGCGACTTGACGGCGGTCACGGCCACCGCCTTGTTCTCACCGTCGGCCTTGACCGACTTCACGGTGTAGGCGTCGGGGGTGTAGCCGGCCGGACCGGAGGCCTTGGCGAAGGCGTTGAGCGCCTCGGCCGACCCGGGAGTCGAGGTGTCGACGACCTTGGAGAGGTCGTCGATCGAGGTGTTGCCGTCGACCGCGGTCCGGATGATCTCCTGTGCCTTGGCGTTGTCGAGGCCTTCGACACCGGCCATGGCGCTCGATTCGACGCTCGCCGACTGCGAAGCGGAGGCGGTGCTCGCGGTGTCGTCGTCGGAGTTCGAGCATGCCGCCAGCAGTGCGGTGGTGGCGGCGACGGCCGCGAGCGCGGCGGCGGGGCGACGGAGGTTTCGGATGGCGGTCATGGCTCTCCTAGTGGTCAGACGGGATTATTTAGGCAAGCCTAACAGCAGATGTCGCCGTCAGGGTGCCGGGGTGAGCACGGTCGCATCGTCGAAGGTCATCGACAGGTCGGCCACCGACGACGCCATCAGCGCGCGCCGGGACAGATCCAGGCGCCGCAGTTCGTCCGCGATCGGGTGGTCGCCCAGCGTCAGGCGCGCGCCACCCAGTCGGGTCCTGGTTCCCGAGGTGGAGGTCAGACGCCACGGGGTCCGGCGCGCGACGCCGTCGAGTTGCGAATACGCCTGCAGAACGGTGTCGCGCGCGCTGTCGGGAACCGGGACGCCACGGCTCACGGTGAGGTCGGCGATGAGCCTGCCGTCCTGGCTGACGCGTCCGTGCTTCACCGCCGAGTCGTGGTCGACCTCGAAATCGGCGAGGATCTTCGGGAAGCCCCAGATCCCGCGGCCGGCCGCCAGAGTGAACTCGCCGTCCACCGGCAGATCGTGGATCAACGCATGGGCGTCGGCCGACGCCAGGGATCGCATCGCGGACAGCGCCGAGGCCTGCCGCCCGGGCGGCTGCATGAGGAAGCAGACGCCGAACTCGTTGTACGGCCCGAGGTCGCCGTCCCGGTAGTCGACGAAGACGAGCATGCACAGTGCTCGTCCGCGGCGCACCTGCAACGGTGCCAGGTCCAGGTCGCCGCGGCGGCGGACGGCGGCGCGCACGGCTTCGGTGTCGGCGGTGAACCCGGCGACGAAGCAGCGTGCCGACCGGATCCGTACGGGCATCTCGACGTCGACGCCCAGAACGTCGTGAACTCGCATGTCAGTCATCTGTCTCACGCTACGTCGTGAGTCTGGCGTTGCGGGTGAGTTCCCTGGTGAAGGAGATGGCGCATGTCACGGACTTTGGTCCCCCGAACGAAGGAACACCGAGATCTTGTCGGAGGCGTTCGATAGTTTGAAGACGTCCGAGATGTTCGTATCGGACAGGGGATGGGGAGATGACGAAGCACATGGACGACGACGGCGGTCCGCGGACGCCCGAGTCCGGGGTCGTTCGCGTCGGGATGGTCGACGACCACCAGTCGCCGGTATGGGGGATCGAAAGGATTCTGGAGCGTCAGGACGACCTCGAACTCGTCGGCTCCGCACCCACCGTGGCCGAGCTCCTGGACAAGGCGACGGATCTCGACGTCGTGATCCTCGACCTGCGTCTCAATGACGGAACCACCCCGCGGGAGAACGTCAGCACGCTCGCCGATCACGGCATCGTGACGGTCGTCTACACCTCCGGTGAGCATCCGGACCTGCTGCGCTCGGCTGCCCGCGCGGGGACGCTCGCGGTGGTTCTCAAGTCCGCCTCCGAGGAGGAGATCCTCGCCGCGATCCGCGCCGCGGCCGGCGGCGAGGAAGTGCTGACCACCGAGTGGGCGGCCGCCATCGACGGTGACCCGAACCTCGATGCCGTCGACCTGAGTCCGCAGCTGCAACGAGTGCTGACGCTGTACGCGTCCGGCGGGACGTCGGTCAGCGTCGGACAGGAGTTGGGTGTCACCCCGGACACGGTCAACGAGTACCTGAAGCGGATCCGGCAGAAGTACGCCGATGCGGGCCGTCCCACGCGCACCAAACTCGACCTGTTCAAACGTGCGGTCGAAGACGGCTGGCTCCCGATGCCGCTCCGGGACTCCTGAGGGGCCTTCTCCGCTGCTCACATGCCGTGCGTCACAGCGCGCGGAACGCCCGAAGATGTCCCTATTTCTGGGTCTACCGGGGCGGCGACGCCGTTCGTAACGTTGATTGTGAGCCTGGGCGATTCCTGTTCAGGTGCCAACCACAGCCGGTCGGGGATTTGACAGGAGGATCGCCTGTGAGCGTTGCCGAACTCGAGGTCGGAATCAACGATGGGCGGGTGCCCCGCATGACGGCGCCGGTGGTCGATGCAGCAGTACTGCCGCATCTGGTCGTCGCACCTCCGTCGCGACCCGCACTGTCGACACGTGAGGTCGAAGTGCTCCTCGCGTGGATGGCGGCGGAGTCGAAAGAGGACGCCGCGAACAAACTCTTCATCTCTCAGTCGACCGTGAGCACGCATATTTCGCGGATTCGTGCCAAGTACGCGGCCGTCGGCCGCCCGGCACCGACGAAAGCGCACCTTCTCGCTCGCGCATTGCAGGACGGGTATACGACACTAGAGGAGTGGTGACCCGGACTTTCATCAGAAGTCGCCGCCCGCTGTCCGGATCTCCGGACGGCGGGCGGCGACATTCGATGGGAACGGTTCTCGGCGGCGACCCTCAGCGTGACCGCGTCCGAACCTCCCTGGCCAGGTTCGTCGGAATCGGCTATCTCATCTACGCGGTGATCGCGCTGCCGCAGATGGCGTCTGAAGCCGATGGACGGCTGCCGCAGTGGTACCCGGTGGCCGCCGCCCTGCTCGCCTTCGGCCCGGGCTTCGCACTGTTGGCGGCCTCGCTGGTGAGAGCCTGGCATCGCGGCATCGCGGCCCTTGCACTCTCGTGCGCGATCGGCCTGTTCGCCGCGGCGGTGCTGTGGCTGGCGCTGTGCCGCGCCGAGACACAGAGCCCGGCGTTCTGGATCCTCGACTTCGCCGGCCTGGTGGGCATGGCAGCGGTCCTGGTGCGGCCGGTCCGCGAGGCGATCGCACTGCTGGCCGTCGCCAAGCTTCTGGGTGCGATGGTCGCGGTCTGGTACGTCACCGGCGCCGATGTGTGGTCGGCGGTGGAGGAGGCGCTCTTCGGGATCGTGTTCACGTCGGTGTGTGTTCTGTTGGCCCATCGGGTGCTGCGGCTCGGCGCGGAACTCGACGAGTCCCGATCGAAAGCCGAATCGGCAGTCGCTCAGGGAGTGGCAGAGGTGGAGGCGGCGCGGGTCGACGCCCTCATTCACGACTATGTGCTCTCGACCTTCGTGGCGGTGGCGGCCGACCGGGACGACCCACGAGTGGCCGACCAGGCCGCCGGTGCACTCGAGGCGCTGGACCGGCTGGCCGATGAGGCGGGAACGCCCGACGACGTGGGCGCCAGGGAGGCGGTGGCCCGGCTGCGGGCGGTGATCGCGCGGATCGACGGCGATCTGCCGGTGACGGTCGAGATCGACGACCACGCGATCGCCTGTCCCGACACGGTGATCTCGGCGTTGGCCGAGGCAGCCGCCGAGGCCGTGCGTAACAGCGTCGTCCACGCCGGCGCCGCGGCTGCGACGGCGGTGTTCATCGGAATCGGGCCCGACCTGATCCAGATCGTGGTGACCGACGACGGGGTGGGCTTCGATCCCGAATCGGTGTCGGCGGACCGCCTCGGGCTGGCGCTGAGCATCCGCCATCGCGTCGGCGCGCTCCGCGGTGGAGAGGCCGTCGTCGTCAGCAGGCCGGGACAGGGCTGCACTGTCCGTCTGCGCTGGTCACCGGCGGCGGTGAGCGTCGGATGACCGCGCCGGATCGGGTTGCGGCAGACCGCGCCGCCCAGCAGGGGAGTGCCGACGTCGCGACCGTGCTCGGTCTGCGGAGCCGGGGCGCGGCGCTGGTGGTGGCCTGTGCTTGGACGGCGTTCGCCGCACTCGGTCTGGCCAGCGGCGACGTGCGGGCGCCGGCCGCGTATGTCGGCGGGTTCGTGATCCTGGGCGCCGGCTGGGTCGCCGGACTGCGCTCGCCGTCCGACCCGATGCGGCCGTGGCACGCGGTCGCCGTGGCGGCGTCCGGCGTGGCCGCGTCCGGGCTGTCCGTCTGGGCGGCCGAGGTGAGCGACCGTGCGGCAGTCTTGTCACTCGGCGGCGCCGTGGCATTGACGTCGCTGGTCCTCGCGGTGCGCGGGCAGATCGCGATCGCGTGGGCGGGCGGACTCCTGGGCGTGCTCGCCACGGCCGTGGCGGCCCAGGCTCGCGACATCGACTTCGTGACGGCGGCGCAGATCGCGGTGCCCGGGAACATCGGGATACTGGCAGCGGCCACCTTCTTCGCGATGATCATCCGGCCACGCGTCCGGCAGATCAGTGCCATGCGCAGGCTGCGAGAACGGGGCCTGCGAGAACGGGGCCTGGGGGAACGGGGCGGGGCGGACGGGGAGCCCCTGGCGGTCCGCGGCGACCGCATCCGACAGCTGCAGGACGGGGTGCGGCCGCTGCTCGAGCGCATCGCCTCGGGTGAACCGCTGACCGACCGGGAAGTGGCGATGTGTCTGCTCGTGGAGGCCGGCTTGCGCGACCGCATCCGGGCTCCGGGGCTCGATGTCCCCGAACTGGCCGAGGCCGCGTGGCAGGCGCGAGCACGCGGCGTCCGCGTGCTGCTGCTGGACGACCGGAAGGCAGCGCCGGTCCTCGACAGCACCGTGCTGCACGACGTCCGGCAGGCCGCCGTCGGGGTGCTGACGGGGGCGCGCGCCGGCGCGCAGGTCACGGTGCGGCTCCTGCCCGAGCGGCGAGACCGGTACGCCACGATCGCCGTCGCCGAGGACGGTTCCGCCCGCAGGATCGACTTTCCACCGGAGCCCGCCGAAGGCGGACGGCCGGCACGGTGAGCACTCGCAGGCGAGGTTTCCCCAGGTCCCGGCGCTGAACTGATTTGGCTGCAGCAGGGGGATCGGCCTACACTAGAGCGGTTGCCTGCGGCGTGTGCGCCGCGAGTCGAGCCGCGAACCCACTGCGGCGTCCTCCGGAATCCGGGGAACGCCCAGGCAGGCGCGGGTTTCGATGGTGACAGACCGTGTGCGTCGGGTCGGAAATCCGGCGGACATAAGTATCCAGGTCAAGGAGACTACGCAGTGATTCAGCAGGAATCGCGGCTGCGCGTGGCCGACAACACCGGTGCGAAGGAGATCCTCTGCATCCGTGTTCTCGGTGGATCGTCGCGGCGCTACGCCGGCGTGGGTGACGTCATCGTCGCCACCGTCAAGGACGCCATCCCCGGCGGAAACATCAAGAAGGGTGAGGTCGTCAAGGCCGTCATCGTGCGCACCGTCAAGGAGCGCCGTCGCCCGGACGGCTCGTACATCAAGTTCGATGAGAACGCGGCCGTCATCCTCAAGAACGAGAGCGACCCGCGCGGTACCCGCATCTTCGGCCCGGTCGGCCGCGAGCTGCGTGACAAGCGCTTCATGAAGATCGTTTCGCTCGCACCGGAGGTGATCTGACCCATGAAGATCCATAAGGGTGACACCGTCATCGTCATCGCGGGCAAGGACAAGGGCGCCAAGGGCAAGGTCATCGAGGCCTACCCGAAGCGCGAGCGCGTGCTCGTCGAGGGCGTCAACCGCATCAAGAAGCACACCAGCGCCTCGGCGAACGAGCGCGGTGCGGAGTCCGGCGGCATCGTGACGCAGGAGGCTCCGATCCACGTCTCGAACGTGATGATCGTCGACGCCGACGGCAACCCGACCCGCGTCGGTTACCGCCGCGACGAGGAGACCGGCAAGAACGTCCGCATCTCCCGCAAGACCGGGAAGGACATCTGATATGACCACTTCTGAGAAGGTCCAGCCTCGCCTGAAGCTCAAGTACCGCGAGGAGATCAAGGGCAAGCTGAACGAAGAGTTCAACTACGCCAACGTCATGCAGATCCCCGGCGTCGTCAAGGTCGTCGTGAACATGGGTGTCGGCGACGCCGCCCGTGACGCCAAGCTGATCAACGGTGCCGTCGCCGACCTGGCGCTCATCACCGGTCAGGCTCCGGAGATCCGCCGCGCCCGCAAGTCCATCGCGCAGTTCAAGCTGCGTGAGGGCATGCCGATCGGTGCGCGCGTCACCCTCCGCGGCGACCGCATGTGGGAGTTCCTCGATCGCCTCGTGTCGATCGCCCTCCCGCGTATCCGCGACTTCCGCGGTCTGAGCGACCGCCAGTTCGACGGCAACGGCAACTACACCTTCGGCCTCAACGAGCAGTCGATGTTCCACGAGATCAACATCGACTCGATCGACCGGCCGCGTGGCATGGACATCACGGTCGTCACCTCGGCCACCACGGACGACGAAGGCCGTGCGCTGCTTCGCGCTCTGGGCTTCCCGTTCAAGAGCAACGACGCAGCCGCGAACTGAGATAGGGACAACTGAGATGGCAAAGAAGGCTCTGGTCAACAAGGCCAACAAGAAGCCCAAGTTCGCAGTCCGGGGTTACACCCGCTGCAACAAGTGCGGACGCCCGCACTCGGTGTACCGCAAGTTCGGCCTGTGCCGCGTCTGCTTCCGCGACATGGCGCACGCCGGCGAGCTGCCGGGTGTGCAGAAGTCCAGCTGGTGACTTCCCGCCGATAGGCATGTGACGAGGACCCGTCTCCTTCAAGGAGGCGGGTCCTCGTCCGTTCTGCGGCGCGGCCGAGGGTGAATGTCCGCTGCCGTGCCCGCGCGAGTGGCAGGATTCGACGCATGTGCTTCAGCGCGACTGCGAGTTTCGTGGGCGCCGGTGTGATCACCGCGGTGGGCGCCACCACCCTGTGCCTGGTCCGGGATGTGCGGCAGCTGCCCTTCGCGGCGCTGCCGTTGCTCTTCGGGGTGCATCAGGCGCTGGAGGGATGGACTTGGCTGGCGCTCGGCGACCGCAGCGAGGCGCTGCTCTCCGGCGCAGGCGTGCACATGTGGGTGATGTTCGCGTGGGCCGTGCTGCCTGCCTACATCCCGTGGGCCGTGTGGCTGATGGAATCGGAGCCACACCGGCGCCGGTTGCAGACGGTTCCGCTGGGAGTCGGCGCGGTGCTCGCGGTGTACATGCTGTATCTCGCGATCCAGCCCGGTATCAGCGTCGCGGTGGTCGACGGCAACCTCGACTACCGGCTCGGCGTCCCGTTCAGTGCTGCCTGGCTGGCCGTTCCCTATGTGTTCGCCACCTGCGTCGCGCCGATGTCGAGCTCGCACCGCTACGTCGTCGCGATGGGAGCGGGCAATCTCGTCGCGATGAGCGTCGCCGCGGTGATGAACGCCGCGGGATACGCCTCGATCTGGTGCACCTTCGCCGCATTCCTCAGCTTGATCGTGTTCGCACACTTCGCGGTGGAACAGCGGAACCGGAGGCTCGCCGCGTAGCGTCCAGACACCGATGGCCCCACCGTATTCGGCGAGGCCATCGGGTTCGGGACGGGATGCGGCGCATCCGTGGTTCGCAAGGGTCCGGCGGATGTCGGATGAGTCCGATCTCGCAGCCGGTCCGGTCAGGTGCACTGACAGCGTACGGCGCGTCGGCTCCGACCGCAGGCTAATGCGATTCGGACGGGGTGCGCTTGCGCCCGGCGAGCAGGTACACGGTGGGCAGGAGCCCCGCGGAGTTCACTCCGCCGAGCACCACGGTCCAGACCAGTTTCGGGCCGTTGACCTGGCTCTTGTCGCGTGACCGCAGATCGCGGATCGCCCAGACGCGCAGGCCCGCGTCGACCGCGGCCATCGAGATGATCCCCGCACGTGCGGCGGGTGAGAGTTCGGCCCACTTCTTCCTCATGTCTCCAGTCTGCCAGGCTCCGCGGACCCGCGGAGCCGGCGACGGGGATTCCGCTGCTCACCAGGCGCGGTGCCTGCGCTAGATTCACCTCGGGCTGATCGGGCCTCGGACGCCTCACGCGTCTGCCGCATGCAGGTCGAAGACGGACTCGGAGGTGGTCGATGTCGGTGTGGCTGTCCTCGAACCTCGACAACGCCGCGTCGCTGGTCCACCACGGCGGCGAACTGGCGGGGATCGTGGCCTTCGCGGCGTCCGGTGCGCTGCTGTCCGTGCGGCGCGACCTCGACGTCGTGGGCATCGTGCTGCTGGCCGCGGCGACCGCGCTCGGCGGAGGCATCATCCGCGACGTGATCATCGGGAAGACGCCTCCGACGGCCTTCACCGACCTGCGTCTGGTGGCAGTGGCCGTCGCGACCGCGCTCGTGATCTTCGTGTGGCACCCGCCGGCCCGGCTGACCCGATGGCCGCTGGAGGTGGCCGATGCGGTGGGTCTCGGCCTGTTCGCGGTCACCGGCACCGTGACCGCCTACGAGCACGGGCTCAGCGCGCCCAGCGCGGCGATGCTCGGTCTGACGACGGCGATCGGCGGCGGCATCATCCGGGACGTGCTCTCCGGATCGGTGCCCGCGGTGCTGCGGTCAAACGAGCATCTCTACGCGATTCCGTCGCTGGTCGGCGCGGCGGTGACGGCGCTGCTGCTGCACCTCGGCGTCTATCGGCCGTGGGTGGGGTTGCTGTGCGCGGCGCTGGTGACCGTGGTTCGTCTGGCGTCGCTGCGCTACGGCTGGCACGGTCCGCGCCCCTGGTACACCAAGACGGCGCGGCGGGACGATCGATGAGCACCGGAATGAAACGGCCGTGCGGTTCACGCCGCGGCATCGGACGTGGCACGCTCGAAGGTGTGGATTCCAAGCAGAAGCGCGCGACGGTGATCACCGTCTCCGACCGGTCGTTCGCCGGCGAACGCGAGGACGTCTCCGGTCCGCTGGCGGCCGATCTCCTCGGGGAGGCGGGCTGGAGCGCCGAGGTGATCGTCGTCCCCGACGATCGCGACGCGATCTCGAGTGTGATCGTCGAAGTGGTGGAGGCCGGTTCGGGTCTTGTCGTCACGACCGGCGGCACCGGCGTCTCGCCCCGCGATGTGACGCCCGAGGCCACGGCACCGCTGCTGACGCGTGAACTGCCCGGCGTGGCAGAGGAGATCCGGCGGGTCGGCATCGCGGCACTGCCGCACGCGATGCTCTCCAGGGGCGTCGCGGGCATGCGGCGCGGTTCCCTCGTGGTGAATCTGGCGGGGTCGACCGGCGCGGTGCGCGACGGTGTCCCCGTGATCGTGCAGATCGCCGAGCACGCCGTCGCTCAGGCCGCCGGAGGCGATCACCGATGATCGTCCTCGCCCGGATCAGTGACGTCGACCTCGACGTCGCGGCCCATGTGAACGCCGTAGCGGCACCGGATGCGGGCGCCACCGCGCTGTTCGTGGGGACGGTGCGCGACAACGATCCCGACGCGCGCGGGCAGGTAGTGGAACTGGAGTACAGCGCTCACCCCGACAGCGAGCGCATCCTGCGCGAGATCGCGGAGCGCGTCGACCGACCCGGAGTGCGGATCGCGGTCAGCCACCGGGTCGGCCGGCTGCCGGTCGGCGGCGTCGCGATCGTCGCAGCGGTCTCGTCGGTGCATCGCGGTGACGCCTTCGACCTCGATCGCGATCTGGTGGAGACGGTGAAGGCCGAACTGCCGATGTGGAAGAAGCAGATAGAGAGCGACGGCTCGCACACGTGGGTCGGCTTGGGCCGGGTCGCGACATGACCGGCCGCGAGCTCGTCGATCGATTCGGCCGCGTGCACCGAGATCTCCGGATCTCCCTGACCGACCGGTGCAACCTCCGGTGCACCTACTGCATGCCCGCCGAGGGCGTGCCGTGGATCCCGCGTCCCGAACTGCTGACCACCGACGAGATCATCCGTCTGGCGTCGGTCTTCGCGTCGCTGGGGATCGTCGAGGTACGGCTGACCGGGGGCGAGCCGCTGCTTCGACCCGACCTGGCGGACGTGGTGCACCGGCTCTCGGCGATCGAGGGCGCGGACGGACCGCTGCGCGTCTCCATCACCAGCAACGGGATCGGACTGGACACGCGGGCTCGGGAACTGGCCGATGCGGGTCTGGAGAGGTTCAACATCAGCCTCGACACGCTGCGACCGGACCGGTTCGCGACGCTGACGCGCCGGGACCGGCTCGACGACGTGCTCCGCGGAGTCGCCGCCGCACAGGTCACCGGCCTCACACCGCTCAAGATCAACACCGTCGCGATGCACGGCGTCAACGACGACGAGCTGACCGACCTCGTCCGTTTCGCGCGCGAGCACGGCGCTCAATTGCGATTCATCGAGCAGATGCCGCTCGATGCCGGGCACACCTGGTCCAGGGCGCAGATGGTCACCGGTGACGACATCCTCGCGGCCTTGTCGGCGGAGTTCGCCCTCAGCGCGTGCGACGACCGCGGCTCGAATCCGGCACAGCTGTACACGGTCGACGGCGGGCCCACCACCGTCGGGGTCATCGCCTCGGTGACCGCGCCGTTCTGCGGTTCATGCGACCGGGTGCGACTCACCGCCGACGGACAGCTCCGGAACTGCCTGTTCGCACGCGGTGAATCGGATCTGCGCGCGCTGCTGCGTTCCGGGGCACCGGACGAACGGATCGAGTCGGCCATCCGCGAGTCGGTGACCGCGAAGCTCGCCGGACACGGCATCGACGATCCCGGCTTCCTGCAACCCGACCGTCCGATGTCCGCGATCGGCGGGTGAGCCGGAGCCGGTGCCGTCAGCCGCCGGCGAAGGGCGGCAGGACGTCCACGGTGGCGTCGGCCGCCGCGACCGTCTCGTCGGTGGCGCGGACCCCGTCCACCAGGATCGAACAGCAGCTCAGCACTCGCTCGAACTCGGGGCCCAGTTCTCCGGACAGCCGAGCCTTCAAGTCGCCGACCGCCGCGGAACCGTCAGCGGTCTGCTCCGAACGGCCCGCGGCCTCCGCGGCTCCCGCGAAGTAACGGATGATCATTCGGCCGATCTCTTCTCCACCAGTTCGTGCACCCGTGCGGCCGCATCCTCTGCCGACATGCCGTTCGCGACGGCGAGGCCGATCAGATAGGTCGTGATGGGGCCGGCCGGGCGCAGGATCGAGTGAGCGACATCGCGGGTCACATCCAGCAGCAGCGCGGTGGGCACCTCGGCCTTATTCAGACCCAGGGCCGGGGCGAGTTCCTGCGCCCAGCGGTCCAGTCCGGGGGGATAGGCGGTCACGATTCGTCCTCCGTATCGACGGTTCGGGTGGTCAACCGATAATCGCGCACGTCGTCCCAGGTGTCGAGGTCGATCGCGGCGCCGGCTCGGTCGACCACCGTGCGCAGCGACAGCCCCGCGGTCAGCGCCCGCATCGACGCGTCGCGCGCACTGGTCAGCGCGGCGACCGCCCGGCGAAGCGACGCCGTCCGGTACCGTCCCGCCAGCCACTGGATCCGGCCGTCGGCGTCTTCCAGGACCACCGCGTCGTCCACGGCGGCGAGAGCGACGTCCCGGAGTTGCGCGACCACCGCCTCGGCTCGGGGCAGGTCGCAGGCGAGCAGCCACACCTCGGCGCTGTCGCCGACGGCCCCGAGTGCCGCGGCCAGTCCGGCCACCGGACCGCCGAACGGGGGATCCTCCCGGATCACCTGCACACCCGGCCGGCCCACGCTCTGCGGTCCGACCGCGATCACCGGGTCGGCGCCGGCGAGTGCGTCGTACACGGCGTCGATCAGCGTGCGCCCGCCGATGTCGATGCTCGCCTTGTCGGCACCGCCCATGCGGGCGGCACGACCTCCGGCGAGCACGATGGCCGCGGTCATCGCACCCAGTCGCCGCTCTTGCCGCCGGTCTTGCGCACCAGCCGGACGTTCTCGATCTCGACCGATTTGTCGAGGCCCTTCACCATGTCGACGAGCGCCAGCGCGGCGACGCTGACGGCGGTGAGCGCCTCCATCTCCACCCCCGTGCGATCGGCGGTGCGGACCGTCGCAGAGACGGTGACGCCGTCGTCGACGATCGCGAGGTCGACGGCCGCGCCGTGCACGCCGATCACATGGGCCAGCGGCAGCAGTTCCGGAGTGCGTTTGGCGGCCGAGATGCCCGCGATGCGCGCCACCGCCAGCACATCGCCCTTAGGGACCGCGCCGTCGCGGAGGGCGGCGACGATCTGCGGCGAGCACCGGACGAAGCCCTGCGCGGTCGCACTGCGGACCGTCGGATTCTTCTCGGTCACGTCGACCATGCGTGCCTGGCCCGCATCGTCCAGGTGAGTGAAGGGGCCGCCGCTCATGACAGCACCATCACGGTGACGGGATCTCCCTCGAATATCTCCACCACGTCCGCGGGCACGATCGCCAGCGCGGAGGCGTCGGCGAGCGAGGACACCAGGTGTGAGCCACTGCCGCCGCGGGAGGCCGGCCGGACGGTCTGTGCGTCGGCCACCGCGGGAAGGATCTGGACCCGGTCGGCGCGGCTGCGCCAGCCCGTCGCGGCGCGCCGGACCACGCGCGGCCGATCGAGGTCGGTGTGCCCGGCCATCTTCCGCAGGGCCGGCCGCACGAACATCTCGAACGACACCGCGACGCTGACCGGGTTGCCGGGCAGGCAGAACACCGGGATTCCCGTGCGTTCGGCGCTCGGGCCGCGCACTCCGAGCAGCCCGAAGCCCTGCGGTTTGCCGGGCTGCATCGCCACGGTGGTGAACTCGATGCCGCCCACCCCGTTCAGGACCGCTTTGACCACGTCGAACGCGCCGACGCTGGCGCCGCCGGTGAGGACGACCGCGTCCACGTCCGGATCGGCGAGAGTCCGCCGGAGGGCTTCCTCGTCGTCCTCGACGGTCGCCGTCCAGCCCACTTCGGCGCCCGCCTCCGTCACCGCGGCCGACAGCAGCACGGAGTTGGATTCCGGGATCTGCCCGCGGCGGGGCGTCTGCGAGGGTTCGACGAGTTCGGTTCCGGTCGAGATCACCGCGACCCGGGGCCGGCGGTAGGCCAGGACCCGGTCGTGTCCGGCCGACGCGATCGCCGACACCTGCCACGGGCCGAGAACCGTGCCCGCCGAAACGGCGACGGCGCCCGCCGGTGCGTCCTCGCCGGATCGCCGGATGTGGGCGTGCGGTTTCGGTTCCACCGTGACGGTCACGCTGTCCGGGGGCGTCGCCAGGATCTCGGTGCCGAGGTCCGTGTGCTCCAGTGGGACGATCGCGTCGGCGTCGGTGGGAACCGGCGCGCCGGTCATGATCCGGACGGCCTCTCCGGCGCCGATCGGCGGGTCGTCCGGACTGCCCGCGGGAACGTCGGCGACCACCTTCAGCGTCGCGCCCACCGCTGCGTCGACGCGCCGGACGGCGTAACCGTCCATCGCGGAGTTGTCGAACAGCGGGACCGGCCACCGGTTGGTGACGTCCTCGGCGAGGACGAGCCCGGCCGCACTGTGAATGGAGAGGATGGTCGCGGGCAGGCGCGACACGGTTGTCTGAATCCGGGAGCGGTGCTCGTCGACGGTGATCACTCGGGACTCCGGTCCGCACGCAAAGGCATGGCCTCAGCCTATCGGCTCGGGATCGGTCGGGTGCGCAGCCCGGGAGCGCAGGCGCCGGTCGCGGTCGGCGGAAGGCCCGGGCGATCGCGAGTCCTCAGATGCGCAGCGCAAGGCGAGCGAGCTGCCGCAGATGCGTATAGGTTCAGTCGTTATGACCGTGTTTCGGATTCGGGAAGCCGCGGACCTCCTCGGCGTCAGCGACGACACCCTCCGCAGATGGATCGAACAGGGCCGGATCGCATCGGGGACCGACGACTCGGGCCGCGCCACTGTCGACGGCGCCGACCTCGCAGGCTTTCTCGCCTCCGCGGAATCGGGGCGCCACGATCCGGTGACGCGCGGCACCAGCGCCCGGAACCGCTTCGTCGGGATCGTCACACATGTTCAGTCCGACCCGGTGATGAGCCAGGTGGAGATGCGCAGCGGCCCGCACCGGGTGGTGTCGCTGATGTCGACCGAGGCGGTGAGGGAACTCGGATTGGAAGTGGGATCCCTTGCGACCGCGACGGTCAAAGCGACGGCGGTGGTCGTGGAGACCCCGTCGGGAAGGAGTGCCGTCTGATGAAGAAGTTCGTGGCCGCAGTGCTCGGACTGATGCTGCTGGTAGCCGGATGCAGCAGTCAGAAGCAGGCGTCGGACGGTGCCTCGGCGCCGATCAGGATCTTCGCCGCGGCCTCGCTGCAGGGATCGTTCGACGAACTGGCCAAGTCCTTCACCGCGGCGCACCCGGAGTACTCGGTGGCGCCGATCGTGTACGACGGCTCGCAGGCCCTCGCGACCCAGATCGTGGAGGGCGCCGACGTCGACGTCATCGCCTTCGCGGACCAGTCGAGTCTCACGCCGGTCACCGACGCCGGTGTCACCGACGCGGGCACCGTCTTCGCGACCAATACGATGCAGATCGCCGTCGCGCCGGGCAACCCGAAGCACGTCACGAGCCTGGCCGACCTGACGAAGCCCGGAGTCACCACCGTGCTCTGCGCTCCGGAGGTGCCCTGTGGCGAGGCCTCGCGCAAGCTGCTCGCCGCCGCGCACGTCGACGTCTCGCCGGTCAGCGAGGAGACCAACGTGACCTCGGTGGTCAACCGCGTCGAGGCGGGCGAGGCCGACGCCGGTCTGGTCTACAAGACCGATGTGGCCGCCTCGAACGGCAAGCTGATCGGCATCACTCCCGCCGACGTTCAGGTCGCGGTCAACCGTTACCCGATCGCGGTGTCGAAGAAGGCTCCGTCGCCGGCAGCCGCCGCTGCCTTCACCGCCTACGTCCTCTCGCCCGCGGGACAGAAGATCCTGGCGAAGTACGGTTTCGGCGCGCCGTGACCTGTTCCCGGCCCGAGGCCGCCACGTCGCCACCGAGGCCCCGGTGATGCTGCCGAAGGCGCTGTACGTGCCCGCGTTGGTCGCGCTGGCTCTGTTGGTCGCGCCCATCGTCGGGTTGATCTCGCGGGTGCGGTGGGAGACGCTCGGCGCCGACCTCTTCTCGTCGGCATCGCTGACGGCACTGTGGCTGTCGCTGGTCACCGCGGCCTGTGCGACCGCCGCGTGCGGTGTGATCGGCACCCCGCTGGCCGTGGTGATCGCCCGCGCGCCGCAGCGCTGGGCGTCGGTGCTGCGCGCGACCGTCCTGATCCCCCTGGTGCTGCCACCGATGGTCGGCGGACTGGCGCTGCTGTCGTTGCTGGGTCGGTCGGGGCTGGTCGGCAAGCCGGTGTTCGAGGCGACGGGCTACAGCCTGCCGTACACCACCGCCGCGGTGGTGGTGGCGCAGACGTTCGTCGCCATGCCGTTCTACGTCATCGCGGTCGAGGGTGCGCTGCGAACCGCAGGCGACGGCTACGAGCAGATCGCCTCGACCCTCGGAGCCGGCCGTTGGCGCGTGCTCTCGCGGATCACGCTTCCGCTCGTGCTGCCGGGTCTGGCCGCCGGTGCGGCGCTCGCCTTCGCACGCGCGCTCGGCGAGTTCGGGGCGACGGCACTGTTCGCGGGGAACTCTCCGGGCGTCACCCGGACCATGCCCCTGGCCATCTACACCGCCTTCAACGGGGTGGGCGTCACGCAGGATTCGGCGGTCGCGCTCTCGTTGCTGTTGCTGGTGAGTACCGCGGTGATCGTGCTCGGGCTGCGGTCGTGGCGAACGGACGCGGTCCGGTGAGCGGGCAGCCGCTCACCGCGCGCATCGAGATCCGCCGAGCGCAGTTCACCGTCTCGGCCGCGTTCGAGGTGCCGGGCGGGGAGTGCCTGGCGGTACTGGGACCGAACGGTGCGGGCAAGTCGACGCTCCTGGGCGCGCTGGCGGGTCTCATCCGGCCGACCGCGGGCGAGATCCGCCTGGGTGGACGAGTCCTCGACGGCCGCGTCCACGTCCCGCCCGAGCAGCGCAGAGTGACCTTGCTCGAGCAGAAGCCCCGGCTCTTCCCGCACCTGTCGGTCGTCGACAATCTGGCCTTCGGGCCGCGTGCCCAGGGCCGATCCCGGCGGCAGGCGCGCGCGGTCGCTGAGGGCTGGCTCGATCGGATCGGTCTGCCCGATGCGGGCGGGTGGAAGCCGCATCGCCTCTCGGGCGGCCAACAGCAGCGGGTCGCGATCGCCCGCGCGCTCGCCGCCGAACCCGAGGTGCTGCTGCTCGATGAGCCCTTCGCCGCGCTCGATGCGGCCAGCGCTCCGCAGATCCGGCGGATGCTCTCCGACGAGCTCGCGCGCACGGGGACCACCAGCGTCCTGGTGACACACGAGTTGGCGGACGCGTGGCAGTGGGCGAGCCGGTGTCTGGTGATCGAGTCGGGCACCGTCGTCGAGGAGACGACGCCGGCGCAGATGGCCGCGGCGCCGGCTCATCCGTTCAGCGCAGCCCTGGCTGGATACGCGGTGGTGCACGGCGTCTGGAGTGAGGGCGCCCTGGTGACCGGGGACGATGTGCTGCCGGCGGTCGCGGTCGAGGACGTCGCGGAGGGGGACCGGGCGTTCGGGATCGTGGTTCCGCACGAGGTCACCGTGTCCCGGACGTCGGGCGCGGTCCGGAGCCGGGTGCGTTCGGTGTCGGTGCACGCGGGCCGGGTACTCGTCGAGAGCGACGGAGGTCTGGTGGCGCAGACTCCGGTGGGTGTGGTGCCGCCGGGTGTCGGAGAACAGGCGTGGTTCACCCCGACCGGGATGCGGGTTCGGCGCTTGCGCACGCCCGATGAGATTTCGGCTCCCGGACGGGGCTGTGAGCCCCGTCCGGGAGCCGAAATCTCCGCCGGCCCGCCGAGGTCAGCGCAGGGCGACGGTCAGCAGGACCGCTGAGTCGTCGTCGGCGACCAGTCCGTGCCGGGTCGGGGGAATATCGGTGAGGGCGCCGGCGCCCCCTTCCCAGTCGCCGTCCTCACAGGTCAGCCGAACGCGGCCATGGAGGACCTGGAGGGTCGCCTCGCCGGGACTCTCGTGGTCGGACAGTTCGGCGCCGGCGCGAAGCGCGATCACGGTGTGCCGCAGCCGGTGGTCGCTGTGACCGCGCACCGTGCGTCCGGCGCGGCCGGAGTGCGCTTCGCGCGCCTCGGACAGGAGTTCCTCGACCACTTCGGGTAACGACACCGCGCTCATGCCGCCGCCTCCGCCCGCTCACGCTCGGCCTCACTCTTCGGGATGCCGAAGACGGTGAACAGACACGCCGCCGCCGCGAAGGCCACCAGGAGCCCGAGGCCGATCGTGTACGAGTGCTCCACCGCGTTGTAGGTCGCGCCCATCACCAACGGCGGGAAGAAGCCGCCGAGGCCACCCGCCGCACCGACCAGGCCGGTGACCGCGCCCACGCGTGCGGGCGGTGAGGCCAGCGACACCCAGGCGAAGACCGAACCCGATCCCATGCCCATCATCATCGCCATCAGGATGAAGTCGACCGCGGCCAGCCCGCTGCCGAGGTCGGGCTTGGTCATCATCCACACGGCCAGCACTGCGGCGCCGCCGCACGAGATCGCGGTGATGATCCGCGGCCCGAACTTGTCGGAGAGTGCACCGCCGACCGGTCGCATCACCACCGCTGCGATGGCGAATCCGGCGGTGCGGGCGCCGGCCGACTTCAGGTCGGTGATGTCGTAGACGTCGTTCAAGTACGTCGGCAGGTAGGTGGAGAAGGCGACGAATCCGCCGAACGCCGCCGCATACAGGAAGGACATCTGCCAGGTGATCGGCAGCTTGAGAGCGCCGACGAGCTTCGGCACCGCCGACTCGGTGTTCGGCTCCCACGCCGGGGCCTCACGCATGAACATCCAGCAGGCCACCGCGACCACCACCAGCGCCACCGCGATGATGATGTGCGTGGGGAAGTAGCCGAACCATTCGCGGAACCGCGGCGTGAAGAACGCCGAGAGCGCCGTCCCGCCCATCCCGGCGCCGAAGACGCCGGTCGCGAAACCGCGGCGACTGGGTTCGTACCAGCTGTTCAGGAACGGGATGCCGACGGCGAAGGTGGTGCCCGCGATGCCGAGGAAGAAGCCGATCACCAGCAGCATCGGGTACGACTTCAGCTCACCGGCCACCGCCACCAGAATCACGAAGGGCGCCGAGATCAGCAGCAGCGCGGTGAACATGATGCGGCCGCCGTAGCGGGGCGTCAGCACGCCGACGACGATCCGGCCGAGGGAGCCGACGAGGATCGGCACCGCGACGAGCACGGACTTCTGCGTGGAGTCGAGATCGAGTTCGTTCGGTCCGGCGTAGAACACGCCCAGCGGAGCGATCAGGTTCCAGGCCCAGAAGCTGATCGCGAAGGCGACGGTGGCGAGAACGAGATTGCGGGTCTGGGCCGATTTGTCGATTGTCACGGGCGCGGTCATTCAGTCACGGTCCTTCACACCGATGGGAGCCCAGCCGCGGCGGCTCGGCGCGTTGCCCGGGGCCGGGCGCGTGTCTTTGCTGCGGTAGACGATGTACGGGCGGAACAGGTAGTGGATGGGAGCGGTGAAGATGTGGACCAGCCGCGTGAACGGCACCAGCATGAACATGACCATGCCGATCACGACGTGGATGTGGAAGCGCAGCGGGGCCGCCTCCATCGAGGAGATGTCGGGCTGGAAGTAGAAGACCGAGCGGAACCACGGGGAGACGGTCTCGCGGTAGTTCACGCCCTCGCCGTGGGGATCGATCATGCCGACGAGGGTGATGTAGCTGCCCGCGACCAGCGCCGCGACCAGGACCGCGTACATCAGCTTGTCGTTGCGCGTCGTCGCCATGAAGACCGGCCCGGTGGTGCGCCTGCGATAGATGAGGATGCCCACCCCGAGCAGCGTCGCGGCGGCGGCGATGATGCCGCCGACCGCCGCCACCCAGTGGTACATCGTCTCGGTGATCCCGACCGCGTCGGTCCATGACTGCGGGATCACCAGACCGATGGCGTGGCCGGCGATCACCGCGAGGATCCCGTAGTGGAACAGCGGCGAACCGAACCGCAGCAGCCGGGACTCGTAGAGCTCCGACGAGCGGGTGGTCCAGCCGAACTTGTCGTACCGGTACCGCCAGATGGTTCCGCCGATCACGCTGATCAGCGCGATGTACGGTAGGACGCCCCACAGAAAGATGTTCATCGGTATGCCTCTTCGCCGGAGTCGGTGAAACCGTTGCTGGTGAAGTCGTCGGTGGTGAACAGGGGAAGCAGTCGCGCGTCGTACGGCTCGAGGCCGACGGTCTCGACGGCGCGCTCGGGACCGGCCATCGCGAGTGCGGATGCGCGGTCGGGCGGCGACTGTCCGGGCAGCGTCGCGCAGACGGCGGCCAGCACACCCGCGTACGGGGAGCCCGCGTCGACCAGCGACAGCCGGATCAGTTCGAGGGACGGACGGTTCTCGGTCAGGACCTGAACGCCGCGTTCGGGGTCCGCGAGCGCCGCGAACTCCAGGACCACCGGCAGGTGGTCGGGCAGTTCGCCGTGCAGATCCACCACGAATCCGCTGTCGCGGTAGAGCTGTTTGAAGTCGGTGAGAACCGATCCGCGACGCCGTGTGTCGCCGGCCGACCAGTAGGACAGGTACAGCGTCTGCTTGCGCGACAGGTCGAAGACGTCGGTGTAGTGCTGCGCGAGTTGCGAGGGGTCGGCCGATGCGGCGTGATCGAGGAACCCGCGCAGGGCGTCGGCGGACTCACCCGCGGCGGTCTCGTCGAGCGCCGACCTCATCAGGTCGATGCGGCCGAAGAACTCGGCGTCGGGGTAGCCGAGACTCCACGCGGCGATCTGATGCACCACGCGGGCATCGGTGCGCGCGGCGGCACGTCGGCGGGGCAGCAGCCTCATGATCCGGACCCGTGTTCGGCGGACTGCTGCGGGAACATGCCCTCCGGGACGCCGTTTCCGTCCCAGTTCAACAGGTTGGTCCGACCGCGCAGAGTCGCGTCCCCGGCGGGCATGTCCGTGGTCTGCCGCTGCTTGAGCGCCTGGAAGGTCTCCACCGACACCGGGATCGGCCGGCCGCTGGCCTCGCCGAAGGAACCGGACTCGTACATGCCGGGTCCGCCCTCCTGATCGAGGGAGCAGGCCATCTCGTCGAGCTTGACGGCCTGCTCGTGATGGGCGGTCGGAATCACGTAGCGCTCGTCGTACTTGGCGATCGCCAGAAGCCGGTACATCTCGTAGACCGATTCCTCGGTCATGCCGACCGAGCCCGGGATGAGCGGGTTGGTCTCACGGCCGAGGTTGACGTCGCGCATGTACGCGCGCATGGCGGCCAGTTTCCGGAGCACGTCCTCGACGACGCCGGTGTCGCCCGCGGTGAACAGTTCCGCGAGATACTCCACGGGGATGCGCAGAGAGTCGATGGCGCCGAAGAGATTGCCGTGATCCTCGCCGTCGTGTCCCTGCTCCGACAGCAGGTCGACGATCGGCGACAGCGGCGGGATGTACCAGACCATCGGCATCGTCCGGTACTCCGGATGCAGGGGCAGTGCCACCCGGTACTTCTTCGCGAGCGCGTACACCGGCGACCGGCGCGCGGCGTCCATCCAGTCGTCGGGGATCCCCGCGGCGCGGGCCTGCGCGATCACCTCCGGATCGTCGGGGTCGAGCATCAGATCGAGTTGGGCCTCGTAGAGGTCCTTGTCGTCGGGAACCGACGCCGCCGCGGTCACGGCGTCGGCGTCGTAGAGGAAGATGCCGAGGTACCGGAGCCGTCCGACGCAGGTCTCCGAGCACACCGTGGGCTGACCCACCTCGATGCGCGGATAGCACAGCGTGCACTTCTCCGCCTTGCCCGAGCGGTGGTTGAAATAGATCTTCTTGTACGGGCAGCCGGTGATGCACTGGCGCCAGCCGCGGCAGCGGTCCTGGTCCACCAGGACGATGCCGTCCTCCTCGCGTTTGTAGATCGCACCGGACGGGCACGACGCCATGCACGCCGGATTGAGGCAGTGCTCGCAGATGCGCGGAAGATAGAACATGAAGGTCTGCTCGAAGGAGAACTGGATCTTCTCCTCCGACTCCTTGCGGATCTTCTCGACGATCGGGTCCAGATCGCCGTACTCCGTCGACCCGCCCAGGTTGTCGTCCCAGTTGGCCGACCACGTGACCTTGGTGTCCTCACCGGTGATCAGCGACTTCGGCCGTGCGACCGGGAAGTCGTCTCCCAGCGGGGCGTTCACCAGCGTCTCGTAGTCGTAGGTCCACGGCTCGTAGTAGTCGCTCAGCGTGGGCTGGACCGGGCTGTGGAAGATGGTGAAGAGCTTCTGCAGGCGCCCGCCGGTGCGGAGCCGCAGATCGCCCTTCTTATTGAGGTGCCATCCGCCCTTCCACTGCTCCTGGTCCTCGTACCGCCGCGGATATCCCTGGCCGGGACGGGTCTCGACGTTGTTGAACCACACGTACTCGGTGCCCGCACGGTTGGTCCACGCCTGCTTGCACGTGACCGAGCACGTGTGACAGCCGATGCACTTGTCGAGATTCATCACCATCCCGACCTGAGCCATGACTCGCATCAGTAGGTCACCTCCTGGCTGCGCTTGCGGATGGTCGAGACGATGTCGCGTTGATTGCCAGTCGGCCCGAGGTAGTTGAACGCGTACGTCAGCTGCGCGTAGCCGCCGATCAGATGTGAGGGCTTCACCAGCAGACGGGTCGCGGAGTTGTGGATGCCGCCGCGGCGGCCCGTGGCCTCCGACTTCGGGACGTCGATGGTCCGCTCCTGGGCGTGGTGGACGTAGCAGACCCCGACCGGCATGCGGTGGCTGACGATGGCGCGTGCGACGTAGACGCCGTTGGCGTTGACGCACTCGATCCAGTCGTTGTCGTGCACATCGATCGACGCCGCGTCCTCCGGCGACAGCCACGCGGTGGGACCGCCGCGCGAGAGCGAGAGCATGAACAGGTTGTCCTGGTACTCGGAGTGGATCGACCACTTGTTGTGCGGCGTGAGGTAGCGGACGGTGATCTGCTTGCTGCCGTCGGGGCCGAGCTTCGGTTCGCCGAACAACCGATGCATGTCGAGGGGCGGCCGGTAGATCGGCAGCGCCTCCCCGATGTCGAGCATCCAGTCGTGGTCGAGGTAGAAGTGCAGACGCCCGGTGAGCGTGTGGAAGGGTTTGTCGCGCTCGATGTTCACGGTGAACGGCGCGTACCGTCGTCCGCCGCTCTCCGAACCCGACCACTCGGGTGAGGTGATGACCGGCACCGGTGCCGACTGCGTGTCGGCGAAGGTGATGCGCTTCTCCTCCGAACCCTCCGCGAGATCGGCGAGGCGCTTGCCGACGCGGCGTTCGAGTTTGGTGAAGCCGTCCACGGCCAGTTCGCCGTTGGTGGTACCGGAGAAGGTCAAGATCGCTTCGGCGAGCTTGGCGTCGGTGTCGATGGCGGGACGTCCGACGCCCGGTCGGTCGAAGTCCGGCCCGCTCGCGCCGTCGCCGGGCCGGGGCGGCATCACTCCGTTGGACGCCGCCAGTTTGGGGATCTGCGAGGCTATGTCGTAGTTGACGTCCTTGACGGTGAAGCCCAGCTTGTCGGCGAGCGGCCCCACGGTGGCCAGCTTGTCGGCGATGGCCGTGTAGTCGCGTTCCACCACCTGGAACGAGGGCATGTTCGCGCCGGGCATCGCCGGTGCGCCGTCGCGCCAGTCCATCACCCGGCCGTGCGGCTGCGCGGTCTCGCCGGGGGTGTCGTGCTGGGCGGCGGTGGCGACGAGGTCGTAGCGGGTGCCCAGGTGGGTACGCGCCTGCCGGGACAACTCCGCGGCCAGCAGGTGGAACAGGTCGAAGTCGCTCTTGGCCTCCCACGGCGGATCGATCGCCGGACTGAAGGCGTGGACGAACGGGTGCATGTCGGTGGAGCTGAGGTCGTGCTTCTCGTACCAGGTCGCTGCGGGCAGCACGATGTCGCTCAACAGCGTCGTCGACGTCATGCGGAAATCAGCCGACAGCAGCAGGTCGAGCTTGCCCTCGGGCGCCTGCTCGTGCCACTTCACCTCCCGGGTCCTCGGGGCCTCGGGATTCTCGCTGCCGAGCACGTTGTGATGGGTGCCGAGCAGGTGGCGCAGGAAGTACTCGTCGCCCTTGGCCGACGAGCCGAGCAGATTCGACCGCCACAGCACCAGCGTGCGCGGCCAGTTCTCGGGTGCGTCGACGTCGCTGATCGCCGGCGTCAGCCCGCCGTCGACCAGCTTCCCGGCCACGTACGACGCGGGATCGGTCGCGTCGCCCGACTCGACCGCCGAGCGGGCGGCGTCGGCCACGTCGAGCGGGTTGTCGGAGAACTGCGGGTAGAAGGGCATCCATCCCAGCCGCGCCGACTGCGCGATGGCGTCGGCGGTGTGCATTCCGTCGAGCGTGCCCGATGACAGCGGTGAGGTCAGGGCCGACGTGGAGTAGCCGTCGTTGCGCCACTGGTCGGTGTGCATGTACCAGTACGAGGTGCCCGGCTGGGTACGCGGGGGACGGGTCCAGTCGAGGGCGTTGGCGAGTGAGATCCAGCCGGTGATCGGACGGCACTTCTCCTGGCCCACGTAATGGGCCCACCCGCCGCCGTTGCGGCCCATGCAGCCGGTGAGGATGAGCATGGCCAGGATCGCCCGGTAGGTGGCGTCACCGTGGAACCACTGGCAGATGCCCGCACCCATGATGATCATCGACCGGCCGCCGGACTCCTCGGCGTTGGTGGCGAACTCCCGGGCGATACGGATCGCGGATTCAGCTGGGACGCTGGTGATCTCGGCCTGCCACGCGGGCGTGTAGGGACTGGAGGCGTCGTCGTAGCCGGTGGGCCACTGGCCCGGGAGGCCATCGCGGCCCACCCCGTACTGGGCCAGCAGCAGATCGTAGACGGTGGTGACCAGACCCCCGCCGAATCGCCGTGCGGGCACTCCGCGGGTGATGACCGAGCCGCTGCCGTCGGGGGCGTCGAAGGAGGGGAACGAGACCTCGACGGCCTCCGCGCCGGTTTCGCCGAGCAGGGTGAGCCGTGGGGTGACACCGTCCAGATCGAGGTTCCACCGGCCTTCGCCGGACGGTGAGTACCGGTCGCCCAAGGTGCCGTTCGGGACCATCGGCTCGCCCGTCGCGTCGTCAATCAGGACCGTCTTCCAGACGTCCTCGGTGGGGCCGCTCGCCGGGTCCGGTCGCAACTCCTCGGAGGTCACGAACTTGCCGGGGACCAGCGTGCCGTCGCGCTCGTCGAGATGGATGAGGAAGGGGAGGTCGGTGTACTTGCGGGTGAAGTCGGCGAAGAACGGGGTCGGTCCGCCTTCTCGGCCGACGTAGAACTCCTTGAGGATCACGTGACCCATCGCCATCGCGAGCGCCGCGTCGGTGCCGGCCTGGGCGGGCAGCCACTCGTCGGCGAACTTGGAATTGTCGGCGTAGTCGGGCGAGACGCTGACCACCTTGGTGCCGCGATAGCGGACCTCGGTCATCCAGTGGGCGTCGGGCGTCCGGGTCACCGGGACGTTGGATCCCCACATCATCAGGTACGACGCGTCCCACCAGTCGCCCGACTCGGGCACATCGGTCTGGTCGCCGAACACCTGCGGGCTGGCCACCGGGAGGTCGGCGTACCAGTCGTAGAACGAGGTCATCACGCCGCCGATGAGCTGTATGAACCGCGTTCCCACGCAGTGGCTCACGATCGACATCGCAGGGATCGGGGAGAAGCCCGCGCAGCGGTCGGGGCCGTAGGTCTTGATGGTGTGGACATGCGCCGCGGCGGCCATCTCGATCGCCTCGTCCCACGTGACGCGGACCAGACCGCCCTTGCCGCGAGCCCGCTGGTAGGAGCGCCGGCGCAGCGGGTCGCCGACCACGTCGGCCCACGCGAGCACGGGATCGCCGGTGCGGCGCTTGGCCTCCCGGTACATCTCCAGGAGCACTCCGCGCGCATAGGGGTGGCGGACCCGGGTGGGCGAGTAGGTGTACCAGGAGAACGAGGCGCCGCGCGGACAGCCGCGCGGCTCGTACTCCGGCCGGTCGGGGCCGACCGACGGATAGTCGGTCTCCTGTGTCTCCCAGGTGATGATGCCGTCTTTGACGTACACCTTCCACGAACACGAGCCCGTGCAGTTCACCCCGTGGGTGGACCGGACGATCTTGTCGTGACTCCAGCGGTCGCGGTAGAAGATGTCGCCCGCACGACCGCCGTCGCGGAAGACCGCGCGTCTGTCGTCGGTCTCATCCCATTTGGTGAAGAAGCGGCCGACGTCCAACAATGCTTGTGCTGCCGGGCCCTGAACCGAGTCAGACGCTGTCATACGGCTCACTGTAAAACGGGATGTGATGCCGCGCCGGGCGAATTCGGAGGGCGCCGAATTCTCGCGACGCACGGCCGGACGATCCGGGTACGACGGCCATGTGATATGAGGACCAAAGTCTCTAGCCGGACATGCGCGCGCCGCGGGTCAGAGATGAGCTCTCGGCCCGCCGCGGTCGATTTGGGTTCTGCCAGCGCGTTCACTACACTGTTTCAGGTTGCCTGGGTGAAGTGTGCCCCCAGGGCCCACAACTTCATACAGCTTGACGGTGCCGGTGAAAAGCCAATGGCATCTTCAGGCGTTGAACAATGCACAACTATCCACTTCGTGGAAGGCCCACCAGTGCTGATCGGCAGTGATGCCGGTGACACCGCTGTATGGGAACCGCTACGAGAAAGGTTGACGGTCAACCATGACCATGACTGACCCGATCGCAGACTTTCTGACGCGTCTGCGTAACGCCAATTCGGCGTACCACGACGAGGTTTCGCTGCCTTCGTCGAAGATCAAGGTGAACATCGCCGAGATCCTCAAGCGCGAGGGCTACATCACCGACTACCGCGTCGAAGACGCCGAGGTCGGCAAGAAGCTCACCGTGACCCTGAAGTACGGCCCCAGCCGCGAGCGCAGCATCGCCGGCCTCCGCCGCGTTTCGAAGCCGGGTCTGCGTGTGTACGCAAAGTCCACCAACCTGCCCAAGGTTCTGGGCGGCCTCGGCGTGGCCATCATCTCCACGTCGTCCGGTCTGCTCACCGACCGCCAGGCAGCAAACCAGGGCGTGGGCGGCGAAGTCCTCGCTTACGTCTGGTAGGGGAGCGTAGAGAATGTCGCGTATTGGTAAGAATCCCATTGAAATCCCCGCCGGCGTCGATGTCGCGATCGACGGCCAGGACGTCAAGGTCAAGGGCCCGAAGGGCGAACTGAGCCTGACGGTCACCTCGCCGATCGCGGTGGCGAAGGAAGACAACGCCATCGTCGTCACCCGGCCGAACGACGACCGCGAGAACCGTGCCCTGCACGGTCTGAACCGTTCGCTGCTGAACAACCTCGTCGTCGGTGTGACCCAGGGTTACACCACGAAGATGGAGATCTTCGGTGTCGGTTACCGCGTCCAGGCCAAGGGCAAGGACCTCGAGTTCGCCCTCGGCTACAGCCACCCCGTGCCGATCGAGGCTCCGGAGGGCATCACCTTCGCGGTGGAGTCCCCGACCAAGTTCTCGGTCTCGGGAATCGACAAGCAGCTAGTCGGCCAGATCTCGGCGAACATCCGCCGCCTGCGTCGTCCGGACCCCTACAAGGGCAAGGGCATTCGCTACGAGGGTGAGCAGATCCGCCGCAAGGTCGGAAAGACGGGTAAGTAAGCCATGAGTGAAACAGCAACCGTTCGCAAGCCCATCGGCAAGGACGTCTCGACTCGCCGTCGCACCGCGACCAACCGTCGTCACTTCCGCCTGCGCAAGAAGATCAACGGCACCGCCGAGCGTCCGCGCATGGCCGTCAAGCGCAGCAGCCGTCACATCCACGTCCAGGTCATCGACGACCTGACCGGTCGTACCCTGGCCGCCGCCAGCAGCATCGAGGCTGACGTGCGCGCCGCCGGTGGCGACAAGTCGGCTCAGGCCGCCAAGGTCGGCGAGCTCGTCGCAGCCCGCGCCAAGGCTGCAGGCATCGAGGCCGTCGTCTTCGATCGCGGAGGCAAGGCGTACCACGGCCGCATCGCGGCTCTGGCCGACGCCGCCCGCGAGGGAGGACTGCAGTTCTGATGATGACCACCAAGATGATTAACGGAGGCGACCTCTGATGCCCGGACGTCAGCGTGATGGCGGCAACGGACCCGCCGGAAACAACAACAACGACAACCGCGGTGAGCGCCGCGGCCGCGGCGATCGTCGCGACAACCGCAACCGCGAGCGCGAGGAGAAGAACCACCTCGAGCGCGTGGTGACCATCAACCGCGTGTCGAAGGTCGTCAAGGGCGGTCGTCGCTTCAGCTTCACCGCTCTCGTGGTGGTCGGCGACGGCCAGGGCATGGTCGGCGTCGGCTACGGCAAGGCCAAGGAAGTCCCGGCGGCGATCCAGAAGGGCGTCGAAGAGGCTCGCAAGAACTTCTTCCGCGTCCCGCTGATCGCGGGCACCGTGACCCACCCGGTTCAGGGTGAGGCCGCAGCCGGTGTCGTGATGCTCCGCCCGGCCAGCTCGGGTACCGGTGTCATCGCGGGCGGCGCCGTGCGTGCCGTCCTGGAATGTGCCGGTGTCACCGACGTTCTCGCGAAGAGCCTCGGCTCGGACAACGCGATCAACGTCGTCCACGCCACGGTCGCCGCACTCAAGATGCTGCAGCAGCCTGAAGAGGTCGCTGCTCGTCGCGGGCTGACCGTCGAAGAGGTCACCCCCGCCGGCATGCTGCGCGCACGCGCGGCCGCCGCAGCGAACAAGGGAGCATAAGCCATGGCTGAGCTGAAGATCACCCAGATCAAGGGCACCATCGGTACCAAGAAGAACCAGCGTGACAGCCTGCGCACCCTTGGGCTCAAGGGCATCCGCCAGACGGTCACCCGCGAGGACACCCCGATCAACCGCGGCCTCATCAACGTGGTTCGTCACCTCGTGACAGTCGAAGAGGTTTAGTCATGACCATCAAGCTGCACCACCTTCGCCCCGCTCCGGGCGCGAAGACCGAGAAGACCCGCGTGGGTCGCGGTGAGGGCTCCAAGGGTAAGACCGCCGGTCGCGGCACCAAGGGCACCAAGGCGCGCAAGAACGTTCCGGCCCGCTTCGAGGGCGGCCAGATGCCGATTCACATGCGCCTGCCGAAGCTGAAGGGCTTCACCAACCGCAACCGCGTGGAGTACCAGGTCGTCAACGTCGGCGACATCTCGCGGCTGTTCCCGGAGGGCGGCACCATCGGCGTCGCCGATCTGGTCGCCGCGGGCGCCGTCCGCAAGAACCAGCTCGTGAAGGTTCTGGGCGACGGTGAGCTCACCGTGAAGGTCGACATCACCGCCGACAAGTTCACGGGCTCCGCCAAGGAGAAGATCGCCGCTGCCGGCGGCACCGCGACGCAGGCCTGAGCCTTCGCCGCATGCAGAACTGCCGAACCGGTCAGGTGTTGCGACGCACGACTATTGAGTCGTTGCGCCGCTCACCTGACCGGTGGCGGTTCTGGGGCTGTTAAAGTTTCACCGAGGGCGTCCGGCTGAGGACGCCCCGGTCATTTCCGAGTCGACCGCCAATGCACGATGAGGCGCACGTGCCCACCGAGTCTGCGGTGCTATAGGAGGAGTTAGTGCTTTCCCCCCTCGTGGCGACCTTCAGGACGCCCGACCTGAGGAAGAAGATCTTCTATGTCCTCGGCATCCTCATCCTGTACCGTCTCGGCACGACGCTCCCGTCGCCCGGCGTGGACTTCAAAGAGATCGAAAGCTGCGTCGATGCGGCCAGCCGCGGCGACTCGGGCCAGATCTACTCGCTGATCAACATGTTCTCCGGCGGCGCACTGCTGCAGCTGTCGGTGTTCGCGATCGGCATCATGCCGTACATCACGGCCAGCATCATCGTTCAGCTGCTCACCGTCGTCATCCCTCGGTTCGAGCAGCTGCGAAAAGAAGGCCAGTCCGGCCAGACCAAGATGACGCAGTACACCCGCTACCTCACGGTGGCGCTGGCACTGCTCCAGTCGACGGGCATCGTCGCGCTGGCGGCCACCGGCAACCTCCTGCCGTCGAACGGGGCCGACTGCAACGCAGACGCAATCCTCAACGACACCAGCGTCTTCGGCCTGTCGATCATCGTCCTGGTGATGACCGCGGGCGCCTGTCTGGTGATGTGGTTCGGCGAGCTCATCACCGAGCGCGGTGTCGGCAACGGCATGTCGCTGCTGATCTTCACCGGCATCGCCGCCCGCATCCCGGCTGAGGGCCGGACTATCCTGCAGCAGCGCGGCGGCCTGGCCTTCGGCCTCGTCTGCGTGGCGATCGTGCTCATCCTGGTGGCCGTGGTGTTCATCGAGCAGGGCACCCGCCGCGTGCCGGTTCAGTACGCCAAGCGCATGGTGGGCCGCAAGATGTACGGCGGTTCGTCGACGTACATGCCGATCAAGGTCAACACCGCGGGCGTCATCCCGGTGATCTTCGCGTCCTCGTTGCTGTACATCCCGCAGTTGATCATTCAGCTGACGAACAGCAACGACGGCGAGGCCGCCGGCTGGAAGCTGTGGCTTCAGGACAACCTGATCAACCCGTCCAGCTGGTTCCACATCGTCACGTACTTCCTGCTGATCATCTTCTTCACGTACTTCTACGTCGCCGTCACGTTCAACCCCGAAGAACGAGCCGACGACATGAAGCGGTACGGCGGCTTCATCCCGGGCATCCGCCCCGGCCAGCCGACCGCTGACTACCTGAGCTACGTGCTCAGCCGGATCACGCTGCCCGGCTCGCTGTACCTGGGCATCATCTCGATCCTCCCGAACCTGTTCATGGACATCGGCGGCGGCAGCGCCTCGAACATCCCGTTCGGCGGTACCGCGCTCCTGATCATCGTGGCCGTCGGCCTCGACACGATCAAGCAAGTGAACAGCCAGTTGATGCAACGCAAGTACGAAGGGTTCCTGAAGTGAGACTCGTCATCCTCGGACCGCCCGGAGCGGGCAAAGGCACACAGGCCGAACTGATGTCGGAGGCCCTCGGCATTCCGCACATCTCGACCGGCGACCTGTTCCGCGCGAACATCTCGCAGGGCACCCCGATCGGCGTGGAGGCCAAGAAGTACCTGGATGCGGGCAATCTGGTCCCGCCGGAGATCACCATCAACATGGTCCGCGAGCGGGTCGCGGAGCCGGACGCGGCCAAGGGCTTCATCCTCGACGGCTTCCCGCGCTCCACCGAGCAGGCGGTCGCGCTCGAGGGCATTCTCGACGATCTGTCGACCAAGCTCGACGGCGTGCTGTCGTTCAAAGTCGATACCGACGTGGTGGTGGAGCGGATGCTCGCCCGCGGTCGCGCCGACGACACCGAAGAGGTCATCCGCAACCGCATGGCCGTGTACGACGCGGAGACCGCGCCGCTGCTCGACCACTACGCCGGTCAGGTCACGGAGATCGACGCCGTGGGCTCGGTCGACGAGGTCCACCAGCGCGTGCTCGCGGCTCTCGGCAAGGCCTGATCCACCGGTGGGTTTCCGCAAGCCGAAGGCCGTTCCGTTTCGGAGCGCGGGCGAGCTGGACGCGATGGAGGCGGCGGGCGCCGTGGTCGGCGCCGCCCTCGTCGCTGTCCGGGCCGCGGCCACCGCGGGGATGAGCACCCTGGATCTGGACGAGATCGCCGAATCGGTGATCCGCGAAGCCGGTGCGGTGCCGTCCTTCAAGGGCTATCACGGCTTTCCCGGCTCCATCTGCAGCTCGGTCAACGAGGTTGTCGTGCATGGCATTCCGTCCAAGGACGTGGTGCTGGAGCAGGGTGATCTGGTATCGATCGACTGCGGCGCCATCCTCGACGGCTGGCACGGCGACTCCGCGTGGACGTTCGGCATCGGCGAACTCTCCGTCGCCGACGCCGAACTGAGCGAGGCGACCCGACTCTCGATGGAGGCGGGGATCGCTGCGATGGTCCCCGGCAACCGCCTCACCGACGTCTCACACGCGATCGAGAACGGGACGTACGCGGCGGCCGCGAAGTTCGGCCGCGAGTTCGGGATCGTCGCGGGATACGGGGGACACGGCATCGGTCGGGAGATGCACATGGACCCGTTCCTGCCCAATGAGGGCAAGCCGAATCGCGGGCCGCGGCTCGTGGTCGGATCGACTCTGGCGATCGAACCGATGCTCACCCTCGGCACGGCGGACACCACGGTGCTCGAGGACGACTGGACCGTCGTCACCGACGACGGCTCGCGGTCGGCCCACTGGGAGCACACGGTCGCCGTCACCGAGGACGGTCCGCGAATCCTCACTCCGCGCCCCGCCTGACGCGTAGTCACCTCTGACAGTGCCGCCGACCGTTCGGGTCGGCGGCACAGTCGTCTGGTCAGTGGTTTCGACACGCTCGGCGCCAGGGCGCCTCGCGGCTCAACCAGCGGGCGGGTGGGCACCGGCTCCGGTCTTTATCGCTGGTTGGGCGAGCGGTCCTGTCGCTGGTTGAGCGAGCGGTCCTATTGCTGGTTGAGCGAGCGCAGCGAGTCGAAACCCCCGTCACACCCGCTGCGACCGGCGTCGGCATCGCAGACCTCCACCGATGCGGTCGACCGCCAGCGCGCCGCACCGACGGCGAGCACGACGAAGGTGAACCACACGTACGCGTCGCCGACGATGCTCTGCCACCAACTCCAGCCGAGTTCGGTGTCGTGACCGCTCGGCAGGAGCCAGTGCGGGCCCACTGCGAAGATCACCGCCGCCAGAACGGTGGCGGCCACGAGCATCCCTCCGAAGCGTCTGGTCCAGATCGCGTAGACCGCGATCAGAAGCGCCGGCGCCACCCAGGTCCAGTGATGCGACCAGCTCACCGGGGACACGAGCAGTACCGCTGCGGCGTTGACCAGCAGCGCGGTGGCCTGCTGCCCGGCCGCCAGGAGGCGGCTCATCCAGACCGCGGCGAGCACGACGGCGACGACCGACAGGACGAGCCACGCGGCGGTCGAGACACTGTCGCTCATGCCGAACCGGAACACTGCGCCCTTGATCGACTGATTACCCGCGTAATAGGCCGCGCCGATGCGTTCGGTCTCGCCGAGAGTGTGAAACCAGTACTTCGCCGAATCGGCGGGCATCACGAGCCAGGCGACGGCGACGGCGCCGACCGTCCCCGCGACCATCGTCGCCGCCCCGCGCCAGTCGCGGCGAAGGAGGAAGTAGAGCAGGAAGCCTGCCGGCGTGAGTTTGATCGACACCGCGATGCCGATGAGGAGCCCGCGGGGCCACTTCGGATTCCGGCAGAGGACGTCGAAGGCGATCAGCGCCATCAGGACGGCGTTGATCTGTCCGTAGCTCAAGGTCTGCCTGACCGGTTCGACGAACTCGGCGATCGCGGTTGCGCCGATCACCAGTGTGGCGCGGTCGATTCGGTCCAGCTTCGGTGCGAGCCGAGCCAGGACCAACCAGAGCGTCAGTGCGACCGCCGTGAGGGTCAGCGCGAACATCACGGCGTCCGCGGCGAACGTCGGCAGCATCGCGAGCGGACTGAAGACGATCGCCGCCAGCGGGGGATAGGTGAACGGCAGGGCGTGCCCGTCCACCAGAGGCGTGGGGCCGTACAACGACTGACCGTCGAGCCACAGCCGTGCGCCCATCCGGTACACGTGCAGATCCAGGTAGCTCTGCCAGCGAATGCCGATGACCGTGCTCAGCGCGAGAAGCGCCACTGCCAGGCCGAGAAGGCGACCGTGCCGGGCGGTGATCGTTCGGCTCAGCGGGTTCGGCACCGCGTCAGCGTATCAGCGCCGCGGGGGAGTGGATCGAGCCGAGGCGGCGGGCGGTGTCGCCGATCTAGACGTCGAGGATCAGCGTCACCGGGCCGTCGTTGACCAGATCGACGTGCATGTGCGCGCCGAAGCGTCCGGTCTCGACGGTCGCGCCGAGCGCGCGCAGGGCGTCGACCACCTCGTCGACCAGTGGTTCGGCGACCGGACCCGGGGCGGCCGCACTCCACGACGGTCGCCGGCCCTTGTCGGTGTTCCCGTACAGCGTGAACTGGCTGATCACCAGGATCGGGGCGTTCAGATCCGCCGCCGAGGCCTCGCGGCGGTCGTCACCTCCGTCGAGGATCCGCAGACGCCAGATCTTGTCGGCGAGCTTGGCCGCGGCGGCCCGGTCGTCGTCGTGGGTGACGCCGACCAGTGCGACCAGACCGAGTGCCCCGCCGGACAGGTCGAGGGCGCCGACGGTCTCACCGTCGACGGTGACGGACGCGGAACTGACGCGCTGGATCACGGCCCGCATGTCAGAGCAACTCGTACACGCCGGACACCGATGCGCCGACCCGCCGTTGGCCCCCGGCGCCTGCCGAGGCTCCCATCGCCGCGACACCGAGGTCGATCCGCAGTCCATGGCAGCGCGCGGACGTCTCACCGAGGCCGCAGACCGCCACGGTGCGGCGCTCACTCACAGATTCTCGACGCTGTCGCGCATCACCATGGCCGTCAGCCATCCGACCACCGAGACGACGATCGCGCCGAAGATCGCCGCCCAGAAGAAGCTGTCCACCACGAGACCGTGGTGGAAGACGTTGTGGGTCAGCCAGCTCGTGATCTCCAGCATCAACGCGTTGATGATGATGTGGATGAGGCCGAGCGTGAGGATGTACAGCGGAATCGAGAGGATCTGGATGATCGGCTTGATGAAACCGTTCACGAGCCCGAAGACCACCGCGACGAAGAAGACGATGCCGACCTTCGCCCACCACGACTCGATGTCGCCGAACTCGAAGTGGACGCCGGGGACGATGAGGGTGGCGATCCACAGGGCCACGCCGGTCAGGGCGCTGCGGATGAGGAATGCACGCATGCCTCCAGTGTGGCACGCCGTTTGGAACGAACGCCGCAACTGGCGTAGACTCGATCGTCGGTGCGTCGTGCGGTCACGCATGCCCACGCCCGGTGCCTCACAGCACCGGACCGGGGTGACCGTTCGATAACGCCACCGTAGCGGATAGACGAAGCTGGAGTCGGCGGACACGGTAAGGCCGGTCGCCGGAGAATCGCGGAGGATATGGCGAAGAAAGATGGGGCCATTGAGGTCGAGGGACGCGTAGTCGAGCCCCTGCCCAATGCGATGTTCCGCATTGAGCTGGAGAACGGACACAAGGTCCTCGCCCACATCAGTGGCAAGATGCGGCAGCATTACATCCGCATCCTGCCTGAGGATCGAGTCGTCGTGGAGCTCTCGCCCTACGACCTCGGCCGCGGACGCATCGTCTACCGGTACAAGTAACCCTCGTACGGGCGGTGCCGGAGCGATGCGTCGCTTCGTGGTGCCCGGACACCGTGCTGCCGAGTCCTACGGCGGCACGCCACAGGAGAACAAAGGGAGAAGCTGACGTGAAGGTCAAGCCGAGCGTCAAGCCGATCTGCGAGAAGTGCAAGGTGATCCGCCGTAACGGTCGGGTCATGGTGATCTGCGACAACCTGCGTCACAAGCAGCGTCAGGGCTGATCAGCTTCTTCAGGTCGCTTGAAGACACATAACTGAACATCGTTATCGAAGAACTCCCAGAACCAGCATTCGCAGACGCGCGGATGCCGACCCCCGGTGCAGAGGCCGGGGCCCGGCGCAGAGTCCGGGGCGGGCTGGGAGCAGACCTCTGAATATGTAAGGAATCGCCACATGGCACGTGTTGCAGGTGTGGATCTCCCCCGCGAGAAGCGGCTGGAGATCGCGCTCACCTACATCTACGGGGTGGGTCGCACCACCTCGAAGGAAATCCTCGCCGCCACCGGCCTCTCGGCCGATCTGCGCGCCAAGGACCTGACCGACGCAGACGTCGCGAAGCTCCGCGAGTACATCGAGTCCTCGGTCAAGGTCGAGGGTGACCTGCGCCGCGAGGTGCAGGCCGACATCCGTCGCAAGATCGAGATCGGCTGCTACCAGGGTCTGCGCCACCGTCGCGGCCTGCCGGTCCACGGTCAGCGCACCAAGACCAATGCCCGTACTCGTAAGGGCCCGAAGAAGACCATCGCCGGGAAGAAGAAGTAATGCCCCCCAAGTCACGTAGCGCAGGCCCGAAGAAGGGCACCCGTCGTCGCGACAAGAAGAACGTTCCGCTGGGCCACGCCCACATCAAGTCGACGTTCAACAACACCATCGTCTCGATCACCGACCCCGAGGGCAACGTGATCAGCTGGGCCAGCTCCGGCCACGTCGGCTTCAAGGGCTCGCGTAAGAGCACCCCGTTCGCCGCGCAGCTCGCTGCCGAGAACGCTGCCCGCAAGGCGCAGGAGAACGGTGTCAAGAAGGTCGATGTGTTCGTCAAGGGACCGGGTTCGGGTCGCGAGACCGCCATCCGGTCGCTGCAGGCCGCCGGCCTCGAGGTCGGCACCATTTCCGATGTGACCCCGCAGCCGCACAACGGCTGCCGTCCGCCCAAGCGGCGCCGGGTCTAGCGGGACCCGGAATAGAGACAGAAGGAAGTAGAACATGGCTCGCTATACCGGCCCCGCAACCAAGAAGTCCCGTCGTCTTCGCGTCGATCTGATCGGCGGAGACCAGGCGTACGAGCGTCGCCCGTACCCGCCCGGCCAGCACGGTCGCGCGCGGATCAAGGAGACCGAGTACCTGCTCCAGCTGCAGGAGAAGCAGAAGGCCCGCTTCACCTACGGCGTCATGGAGAAGCAGTTCCGCCGCTACTACGAGGAAGCCAACCGTCGCTCGGGCAAGACCGGCGACGTGCTGCTGCAGATCCTCGAGTCGCGTCTGGACAACGTCGTGTACCGCGCCGGACTGGCCCGGACTCGTCGTCAGGCCCGCCAGATGGTCAGCCACGGCCACTTCACCGTGAACGGTGTTCGCGTGGACGTGCCCAGCTACCGCGTCAGCCAGTACGACATCATCGACGTCCGTCCGAAGTCGCTGCAGACCACGCCGTTCCAGATCGCCAAGGAGACCCTGGGCGATCGTCCGACCCCGGCCTGGCTGCAGGTGGTTCCGTCGACTCTGCGCATCCTCGTGCACTCGCTGCCCGAGCGCGCACAGATCGAGGTTCCGCTCACCGAGCAGCTCATCGTCGAGTACTACTCCAAGTAGTCTCACCCGAGCTTTCGCGAAACCTACTGAGCAGCATCAGCTGCCCGGTCCACCTCGACGCCGTCAAATAGTGGGCGGCCGAAGGAGAATCCCACCACATGCTCATCTCACAGCGACCCACTCTGTCCGAAGAGGTCATCGCCGAGAACCGCTCGAAGTTCACCATCGAACCCCTCGAGCCGGGCTTCGGCTACACCTTGGGCAACTCGCTGCGGCGCACGCTGCTGTCGTCCATCCCGGGCGCGGCGGTCACCAGCATCCGCATCGACGGTGTCCTGCACGAGTTCACCACCGTTCCCGGCGTGAAGGAGGATGTCACCAACATCATCCTGAACCTCAAGGGACTGGTCGTGAGCTCCGAAGAGGACGAGCCAGTCACCATGTACGTCCGTAAGCAGGGCCCGGGCACCGTGACCGGTGCGGACATCGTTCCGCCCGCCGGCGTCACCGTGCACAACCCGGACCTGCACATCGCGACCCTCAACGACAAGGGCAAGCTCGAGATCGAGCTGGTCGTCGAGCGGGGCCGCGGTTACGTGCCGGCCGTGCAGAACAAGGCCACCGGTGCCGAGATCGGCCGCATCCCGGTCGACTCGATCTACTCGCCGGTCCTGAAGGTGACCTACAAGGTCGAGGCCACCCGTGTCGAGCAGCGCACCGACTTCGATCGGCTGGTGCTCGACGTGGAGACCAAGAACTCCATGACCGCGCGTGACGCCCTGGCGTCGGCCGGCAAGACCCTGGTCGAGCTCTTCGGCCTGGCTCGGGAGCTCAACGTCGAGGCCGAGGGCATCGAGATCGGCCCGTCGCCGCAGGAGGCGGATCACATCGCCGCGTTCAGCCTGCCGATCGAGGATCTCGAGCTGACCGTCCGTTCGTACAACTGCCTCAAGCGCGAGGGTGTCCACACCGTCGGCGAGCTGGTTGCGCGCACCGAGTCGGATCTGCTCGACATCCGCAACTTCGGCCAGAAGTCGATCGACGAGGTCAAGGTGAAGCTGCACAGCCTGGGTCTGGCCCTCAAGGACAGCCCGGCGAGCTTCGACCCGTCGCAGGTCGCCGGCTACGACCCGGCCACCGGCACCTGGTCCGATGATGCGTCGTTCGGCGACGACGGTGGCGAGGATTACGCCGAGACCGAGCAGCTGTAGGGCTCGCAAAGAACCACCTGGTTTTTCCAGACCAACGGACTTCCGGTCGCGAGATCGTGAGTCGCTCCTAGGAGAAAGACATGCCCAAGCCCACCAAGGGTGCCCGCCTCGGCGGGTCGGCCAGCCACCAGAAGGCGATCCTGGCGAACCTCGCCACGGCTCTCTTCGAGCACGGCCGAATCACCACCACCGAAGCCAAGGCGAAGCGGCTGCGTCCGTACGCCGAGAAGCTGATCACCCACGCGAAGGCCGGCCAGCTGGCCAACCGTCGCGAGGTCATGAAGGACATCCGCGACAAGGATGTCGTTCACACCCTGTTCGCCGAGATCGGCCCGCACTTCGCGGAGCGCAACGGCGGATACACCCGCATCATCAAGACGCTGCCGCGCAAGGGCGACAACGCCCCGATGGCCGTGATCGAGCTGGTGCAGGAGAAGACGGCGTCGTCGGAGGCCAACCGTGCCACCCGCGCCGCCGCGTCCAAGGCCAAGGCGGCCGAGGAGGCTGCTCCGGCAGAAGCCGCTGACGAGGCTCCGGCCGCCGAGGCCGCTGCCGACGAGGCACAGGACCAGTAGCCGCTTCGCTCGCCGGTGACCTGACGGTCGCCGCCGAGCGAGAGGTGACACTCCATGACGACACAGCCCGTCCCCATCATCGATGGGGACGGGCTGTGTCGTCTTCGGCTGCTGATCGGCTACGACGGCACCGACTTCTCCGGCTGGGCCACGCAGCCCGGTCGACGGACGGTCTGCGAGAGTCTCGAGCAGATGCTGAGCACCGTGCTCCGCGCGCCGATTCGGCTGACTGTCGCGGGCCGGACCGACGCCGGTGTCCACGCCGCCGGGCAGGTGGCGCACTGCGACGTCCCCGTCGCGTCGTTGCAGACCAGGTCCATCGACGGGGACCCGTCGCGACTGGTTCGCAGGCTCGCCAAGATGCTCCCGGACGATGTGCGGGTGAAGCGGATCGAGACCGTTTCCGCAGACTTCGATGCGCGTTTCTCCGCACTGGCGCGCACGTACGAATACCGGCTCACCGACGCCGCGTGGGGCGCCGAGCCGACCCTCGCCCGCACCACCGCCGATTGGACCCGGCCCCTGGACGTCGAGGCCATGAACGCGGCCTCGGCGGCTTTGGTCGGGCTCAATGACTTCGCGGCCTTCTGCCGCTACCGGCCGGGCTCCACCACCATCCGCGAACTCCAGCGCTTCAGTTGGCGGCGAGACGGCGACGTGCTGGTCGGCACCGTGGTGGCCGACGCCTTCTGCTGGTCGATGGTCCGGTCCCTCGTGGGCGCGGTGGCCTCGGTCGGCGACGGTCGCCGCGGCGTCGACTGGTGTGCCGGGCTGTTGTCTGAGCGCGCACGCTCCGCGCAGGTGCCCGTGGCGCAGGCCCGTGGCCTGTGCCTGACGAGCGTGAGCTACCCGCCGCCCGAGGAGTGGGCGGCGCGCAACGAACGGACGCGGGACGTCCGCGACGCCGGTGATCTCGGGTGTGCGGGTCCGGTCGTGGAGTAGTCCGCCGCGCCCTCGGTCACCCGCCGGTTCTGCGCCGCGGGGGATTGGCGAAGTCGTCGGCGACGGTGGCGGCCAGTTCGACGAACGACCGGCGGGTGGACTTGCTGAGGAGTTCCAGATCGATGTCGGCGCCTTCGGCGAGGTGATCGTCGAATCCGATGGTGTGTACCGCCCGGCAGCGGGTCAGGAAGTGTTGTGCGAGCTGGTCGACGTCGATGGTCGACGAACCCGGTCGGGATGAGCTGAGCACCACCACGCTGTGCGGGATGAGGTGGCCGTAGCCGTGTCCGACCAGCCAGTCCAGCGTGGAACCGGCGCTGCGTGCTCCGTCGAGTGCGGGAGAGGAGACCAGGACCAGAGCGTCGGCGGTGTCGAGGACGCCGCGCATGGCGTCGGCGCTCATTCCGGTGCCGCAATCGGTGAGGATCACGTTGTAGAAGCGGAAGAGTACGCACTGAGAAGTGCTAACGTCAACCGTATGTCGACTTCAAAGGCTCCGCTCCGCTGCATCGTCGGTGCTCGGGTCTCGGTGCTCACCGGACCGCAGAAGGTGTCTCAGCTAGCGCAGATCGAGACGGGTGCGAAGTGGGTAGCGGCTGAAGGCGGGGAGGTCGTAGGCACCTTCGAAGACCTTGGAGTGTCGGCAACCGTCGAGCCGTTCAAGCGTCCGGATCTCGGGACGTGGTTCCGAGACGACCGTGTCGACACTTGGGATGCTCTTGTCTTCTCGAAGATGGACAGAGCGTTTCGGTCTACGAGTCATTGTGTGGATCTCGCTAGGTGGTGCGAGGAACGTCGGAAGGTGCTGGTCTTCGCCGAAGACGGGCTGAGACTCGACTACCGAGACGGAGACGGTCCGAAGACCGTGGACTCGATGCTCTCCGAACTCTTCGTGTACCTCGGATCGTTCTTCGCTCAGCTTGAACTCAACAGGTTCAAGACACGTGCTCTGGACTCGCACCGGGTACTGCGACCGACGACTCGATGGGCGGCTGGTACTCCACCGCTGGGTTATCGGACCATCGATCACCCATCGGGTAAGGGGAAGGGTCTGGAGCTCAATCCGGACGAACAAGCGGTGCTTCACGAGATGGGTCGAAGGCTGATCGACGGAGAGTCGTTCACGCGGATAACTGAATGGCTGAAGGCCGACCATCCGGATCTCCGCAGATGGTCGACGTCGAACGTCACAATCGCGTTGACGTCTCCGCGGACTCAGGGCTGGAAGGTTAACCGGAACGGCTACGTTCTCGACAATGACGGTGAGCCTATCCGCATGGCAGAGCCGACGTTCGACGAAGACACGTGGGCACAGATCCAGGACGCAGCAGCGAAGCGGAGGATCACCCGGACTCGGACGAACTCGGTGAACCCGATGCTCGGTGTCGGGTTCTGTGCAGCGACTCGACATACTCCGACGTGTAAGGAAAGTGGGAACGCTGCCGAATGTAACTCATGTAACTGTCCTCCGTGTGGCGCGTCATTGGCACACCAGGTCACTGTGTACAGGCTTGCGGACGGTTCGCAGGGAGAGACGAAGCGCTACCGATGCGGTGCAAACCCGCGAGCTTGTGTCGGAACATCGACCCCGGTTGACGTCCTCGACGGCTTCCTCGAAGACCACATGCTCCAAGAGTACGGAGACCTCCCGATCACTACGAAGCGTTGGGAGCCCGGTAACGATCTCGCCGGCGAACTCGAAGTCATCGAGCAAAGAATCAGACGCCTACGGGCTGAACAGGACGCCGGGCTGATCGTCTCTGACGAAGACCACGACGATTACCTCCGTCGTATGGCGGTCCTTATCGAGAAGCGGACCACGCTCGAAGCCGAAGAGCCGAAGCGTCCCGGTTGGGTCTATGACGAGACGGGGCAGACGTTCCGAGAGGCTTGGTCCGACGCTACTCGGGAGGAACGCCGGAACATGCTGATCGATCGGGGAGTCAGGCTCGAACTGACTTCGGCCATGCCGTTCGTTGCCGATCTGATCGTTCCGGAGTTGACACCGGACAACGAACCGTGACTAGCTGAGTCTAGCCGGAGTTTGCTCTCCGGCTAGTTTCGCGTCTCTATCGGCCCGCTAGCGCATCGTCGTAGCTAGGTCAGGTTGAGCCAAGCGGAGCAGCATGACAACGGTACGACCTCCGATAGGTCTATTCGGTGCTGCTCTGTGCTCCCTGGACTAAGAGAAAGCCCGATGATGAATCAACCTCTGTCGCTTAGAGAAGCGATCACCTGATCGAGCCGTGCCAGAACATGCGGAGGCATCTCAACCTCCCCGTCGTGGCACTTGCACTCGGGATTCTCGCACTCGGTTGCCATAGCCGACGACTTTAACACTTGCTAGACGACGGAACGTCGTCAACCCCTAATGGGGTCGTAATGGCCTCTAGATCGAACGCTGACGGACTTTTAGGTTTGGTATGTCAGCGCCCCCCCGCAAAAGGAAAGCAATGAACACTAACGGTATCAGCCCGGACCAGATCGTCTGGCTCCAGATTGACGACAACATCGGCTACTGGATCACGGTCGAGCACTTTATGTCGATCGCCAGGTCTCAGCGAAACGATTGGGAGCTTGCAGCGTGACCGCCGTTCTCGACGACACCGTCGAAGGTATCAACAACCCGTGGTCGAGCGACTTCGTTCCGGAGCACCTTCGAGGAGATCGGACACCGGAGGTCGTAGAGCTCCCGACGATCAATACGCCGGTACCGCTCAAGGGCAACGGGCTTTCGGCTATCCGTGATTGGGTCGTCGCTGTGGAGCGACACTTCGGAGCCGGCCAGCGGGCGACCGTACAGTACGCGTCCTTCCTTGGGTACTTCGTCAACCTCTATACGTTCCGTGTCGAGCGCTCCGACCGAGCGTTGGCTAGGGAGCTTGGCGCTCACCGGGACAGGTTCAACGGGTGCGCGAGTCGGCTTGCTGAAGCCGGATTCTTGGTCAAGATCCCGAAGAAGCCGGGGGAGAAAGGTGTCGGCTACGTTTTGTCGATGCCCTCAGAGATCGCCTTGTGACACCTGAAGGTGGCCTGTATATGCTGTCCACTTTCCAAATGGAAATACAGGCCATTTTGGGGGTGTAGTGGCCTGTAAACACAGGCCGATAGGAAATGGGATTGGCCTGTAAACACAGACCGTTTCCTTAGAGTAGCCGCCGGAGGCAAGGTGTAGCCGTCGGAGACGCAAGACCCATCCGGAGGTAGCAGGATGGGGCTGCAACGGAGAGTGATGAGACATCATCACGACATCTACAGGGCAGACTCTCGCTTTGGTGCTTCGTCTGCCCGATGACCACCGGGAGACGGAGATCAGAGTCCGTCGACCAGAACCCAGTAGCGCAAGCCTGATGGGCTTGCCCTCTGAGTCGAAGTCTCGACCACCAGGGAGAGACTGGGACGTGTTACAGAGGTTCTACAACTCCTCTCTCAGGACAGACACGACTAAATACAGCACAAAATTGACGATGAGCGCTAACGCAACTCCAATAAGCAGATCGACGATGAACCATCCGGCTTGCTCGAACGCAGATCCGGTTGACTCCCGTTTGAAAGGGAGCCAGAAGATGAACAAGGCCCACGCTGTCACGTATGCGCCCGTGAGCATCTGTTTCACGACCTCCCAGTGTTTGGAGATCAGTCTCACTGCGACGACGAAGAGTGCAATCCCGCCGATGATGTACCAAGGAGTCACCCGACGACTGTAGACGCGAGTTGGGACTATTCCGACATGTCGTCCGATCGAATGAACAATCGAGGGCGTGTGTACCTATCCGCTATGACGCGAGCCGCTAGATGCTGTACGACAGTAGTCGTGAAGAAGATCGCCGGAGTTGTCCTAGTTGGTCTGGTACTCGCCGGTTGCTCGTCGTACGAGCCGTACATCCCTGATCCGACGACCGCGCCGGCGACGACTGCTAGGTCCGTCGCGGAGCGAGTCCAGACCGCCGTCCCGGAGGCGATGAGTCTTGTCGACCTCACCGAAGACAACGATGCGAACAACCTTCTCGGTCGTCCGAACGGCTATTCACAAGCAACCGTGATCGTTGACAAACGGGCTGAGTGTGACGACTCACCCGGAGTCGATTGTGGCGCTGTTGTGGAACTCTGGCCTTCCGAGGAAGCGGCGAACAAGCGCAAGGACTACATTCAGTCGATCTTGACTGACTCTCCGATGCTCGGGTCCGAGTACGACACCGTCCGAGGTCCGATGATCCTCCGGGTTTCCGGTGACCTGAAGCCGTCTCAGGCGAAGGTGTACGAGCAAGCGTTCGTGGGATGACCAAGAAACTCTATTGTCCGAAGTGCTTCGCAGGCGTCGAAGCCAGCGCTAGCGGACGGCTCGGCAAGCATTACAGAGTTCCTGGGGAACGGTAAGCACCGCAAGTGTCCCGGCAGGTTGGGACTCGACTCTCGTCCGTCGTCGGTCAAGGTGATCTCGGGAGGTCTGCCGAACAGCAAGCGATAGCACGAAGAGGAGGAGACCCTCCCCGCCGAAGACAACGAGGAGGGTCTTTGCGAAGGTCGCAGCCTCGCTAGTCGATCTTGAATGACCCCCTGTAGATCGAGATTCCTGGAGTGTTTGTAGCCACGCTCCCGTGGACACTGACGTCGGCGTAGCCGGACGGTGACGCCTTCATGGCTTCGTGCTCAACCATGAGCCAGAAGTCATCAAACGACGTTGACGACGGAAGCTTGCGCTTGACCTCGATCGTTCTCACTTCTTCCCCTTCCTCCGTTCGGTCACGGTCGTGTTGGGATGCTTGCGCGCATACGACTTCGTGACGTACCGCCCGGTGATCGCGCTCCGGTTATCGGAGCCCTTCTTGTTGGACATGCTTCCTCCTCGGGAAGCTCACGTCGAAGGTGACACATCGAACATCGGGATCAGTGGTGACCTCTCCGCCCCGGAGGAGTAACGTCTCCGACTGCAACATGTGAACGGCCAAGTTCGTTGCAGTCGAAGATGCTCCCGCTCCGGAGGATGTGTCCAACTCCCTGGGTGGGAGCCTTCGTGTCTTCGACCAGCCCAAACACTACACCTAGTGGCTGACGTTTTCCCGGACCACAAGAGCTTGTGAATCACATTCGTGAAACTCCCAGGTCGATCGACGGCTATCCACAGGCTGCTCCGGCGTGTCTCGGTGCTTCCGGCGTGTCTCAGAAGCCTCGAACCTACTCGGGTTCGATGAACTCCATAGTCCAGTATCCGGGAGGGTACGCCTCGGGCTTGACTCTCAACGTTCCTGAAGGGAGATCAGGCTTCGTCTCATGAGTCGTCTCTTCAACGGTTCAACCGATGAATAAGGTTCTAGACCCCGAGATCGGTACGTGTTGGGCGTGCTCGACGGGTCGTCGGTTTCCCGAGCCGAGGTAGAACGGACGGTCCTCCCCGCCGACGCAGGGAGGACCGCCGATCATTAGGTGTCGTAGCTGCTAGACGACGTATGTCCCGTAATACTCCGAGTACCCCGGAACGTCGGAAGCGGTCCAAGACAGGACCTTGACGCCCGTCGCGTGTCCGGTGTGACTGATCGCCTCAGCGCCGAACAGGCGCTCGACGACGACGGGATCGGTCCCGGTAGGCAGCGTCATACGCACTTCGTTGGTCATAGGTGACCACCAATCCGGCCGATAACCTGGGCTACGTTCAGGAGCATCTACCCCGGAGCGCACCGGAAGAGGTAACGTCGTAGTTGCAACTAGCTGGCCAAAGTTTGTTGCTGACGATACGCCCGAACCGGTAGGCCCAGTGCCCGAGGTTCGGGCGTTTTCGACCTGTTCCTAAGTATAGGAGCAGGGTCGTACATTTCCTCCCTAAGTCACCAACCTGTGGACAACGTACCTCCGGGGTTCAGTCAGTACCTCCGCTCCAGCTACCGGGGCGACGGGCTTGGATGTACCCCCTCTCTGTCGGATAGGGAGGGGGATCTGCTACCTACTCCCTAGTGGACAGAGGGGAGCTAGGGGGAGGCGTACAGGGGGAGTACAGGGAGGCGTGCAGGGGAGCACTTCCCCTACTAGGGGGAGGGGGAGAGCAGAGGGGGAGTACTACCCACTAGGCCGGCACAGAGGAGGCCGGCAGAGGGGAGCTAGGTTAGCTTGCACTTGCTTAGGCTTGCCTCGCTTGCACTTGCTAGCGCTTGTGGCCGGCGACCCCAGGGGGGAGCCCCTCCCTACGGGGCTTGAGACCGCCGCGTAATGCGGGTGAGACCTCGGCTGAGGAAGTACCGGGTCATTTTTCAGAGTCCCCGCAGCTCGGGGTGTCGAAGTCCCCCGAACGGATGAATATCGAACGCGTGTTTGACATCGAACGCAAGTTCGGGTATGTTGATAGGTGGAGGGGAGTAGGCCGAGCGCTGCTCGCTCATCCGCTGGCGGAAGCCGAGATCAATCTCGTGCAAGCCAATTCAACGCAGGTAGATCGACGGATCTCGTCGACGACCAACCAATTCACAGCAAGCCGTATTTGCGTTCGACTCTTTCTGGAGTCGAACACGAAGCGGCGTTTTGTGCTGCCTACAAACAGGAGTGAAGCATGCAAGAGAAGATATGCACCGTATGCGGTGAGACGAAGCCGCTCGACGAGTACGGGCCCAAGAAGAACGGCAAGTTCGGGAGAAACAGTCGTTGCCGGGAGTGTCACCGTGAGAAGTGCAGAGATTCGACGAGGAAGTTCCGGGAGAGGAATCCCGACTACGACAAGAATCTGAGAGAGCAGTATCGAGCTACCGACGAAGGAAAACTCGCTCGATCCCGTGGACACTACATTGAGGCATGCAAGAGGCAGGGCTTAGAGCCCGTCGTCTATCCGTTCACCGCTGAACAGTTCTGCGCGGTGAATCGACGGGACGTCTGCAACGCTTGTGGGACGACTGAAGGTCCGTTCGAATTCGATCACATTCTCCCTATCTCGATGGGCGGGTTCCACAGGCTTCAGAATCTACAGATTCTCTGCGCCGGCTGTAATGGCTCGAAGAGCTCGAATCTGCTCCACCGAGCAGGAGCGCAACAGATGACGGTTATCGCCATTCCGTCGAAGGTTACCGCGTAGAGACACGCATAATGCCCCCCTAGATTCAATCCTAAGCGGCTTTCTCCTACTTCTTGACCACTAAGACTGGAGAACCGCTCTGACTCGTTAGAGAGAAGATGAATACAAAAACTGTTGAACCCCCGACAACCGGCGATCTCGTACGAGTCGTCAATGCCGAATCCATCATCGACCAACCCGGAGTTCTCGACGCTATTAACCGCGCTTGCTCGCGGGTTTCGTACGACTGGTACGGGTTGGTCGCAGCGGAGGATCTCGCGTCCGACGTTGTCGAGCGTCTACTGAAGATTGAGCGCAAGAACAGGCTTGCTAGGGATCTCTACCCCTACGGTTACCCGAAGACCGGAGAACCCGACTCGCTCGAAGCCGTCGTTTACGGTGCTGCCCGATCCTGGGCCGGTGGAATCTGCGCCGACGAGAAGGCTCGAACCGAGTTAGGGTACACCAACCCCGAGATACTCGATGCCGTTATTGTCTACGGCCTCGTTTCCGACGCTCCGGACTGGGACTCGATGCCGGACCGTATCAGGCGTATAGCTGACGAGCTCCCGAATCTATCCTACGGAGATCTCGGGCAGCTTGAACGGTGGGAGCGTGGAGATAAGACTCAGAAGTCGAACATCAACCGTGCCGCGAAGAACCTCGGGAAGCTTGTCGCCGGATCAGCCGCTAGGGCGACGGCAGAACACGACGGACCTGGTAGCCGATTCGCTACCAACCGATCCAGCGCAATCGCGGCGACGGCGTTCGACGTTAGGGGTCCGGACGTCGAATCGGCGTAGAACAGCAGGTGATGGGCTAATCAGGGAACTAGTCCAACAAGGGAGCGAAGGACTGCTCCCGGCCATTACCCGGCGCTTCGACAGCGCCGATGACTGGCTCTTTTGTGAGAGCCTGCGACGACGGGAGACGGCTCCGCTTCCAGCTTGGTAGACGTCACTCCTGGCCCTGTCGTCGACGACCGAGCTCCGGGTTCGCTCCTGGCCTGTAGAGCTCGGTCCATCCAACGTCCCCGAGCCTATCCCCCTCGGGGAGCGCTACCAGCAGAGAAAGTCCTCTTCGGTTACCCAGGTCTCTGCTCGGATCGGTCGCATGGGAAATAGGCCGATCCTTCGGCTCCGGTGACTACTGGTGTCAGTCTCCGGAGCTATTTTTTGTGCCCTGTTGTCAGAGCGATGCATACAATAAGGAGGTTCGATGCCGAAAGCAACCGATCAATGCGGTCGCGGTCACGGTCCCGATTACTGGGTGCCAAGATCGAGCGGGTCGGGACACCGCTGTCAGATTTGTTCGCGGGAGTCTAATCGACGCTACCGGGAACGAGGCCGAGAAGCTCGCCGGTTGGTAGCCGAGATGGGAATCCTCTCGACTGTAGATCTCGTTCGAGAATGACCGATCTCACCAGCCGGCTGCGCGAAGGTCCGGTTCCGTACGACGAGTACGTCGATTTGATCGACAGAGGCTTCCGACGGTCGATTCTGAAGTTGATCGACTCACTTATACCAACTCGTGAGCAATGGGATGCGCTCAACGAGACCGCAAGAGATCACCGACCTCTCGACGAGCGTGTCGAGACACTCCGGTACAGGTTCGGAGTCAACAAGCGAAACAAAGACCGATTCGCTGAGCGAGTCTTGGCCGGCGAAGCGCCCGAAGTAGTCGCGCGGGATCTCTCCGACTGGACTCGATTCAACCAACGATCCCGTTTCGACGGATGAACAAATAGGAGTACACAATGGGCTACCTGCCTAATAGTCGGGTCGAGAAGATGCTCGACGCCGCAGATGCTCGACGCCGAGCACAAAACCCGGCACTGAAGAATAGACCGGAACAGGAAAAGAGGCGGGAACGACACAAACGAGAACTCGACGAGTACGACGCTCGACTCGATATGTATCTTCCGCCGCCGATCACGAGAGACGACCACGAGCAGACGAACAGCCCCGCCGAAACTGTCGCAGAGATATTCCGGACGGATAAGCCGTCGCGTAAAGGCACCAGTCGTCCTATGCCGCTCAATGGCGACCTTCCCGGACTTATTTCGGGGCTACTCGGACCACAACCTTCCAGCGGTTCACCCGATGATGTCGTGAACCGCTACTACTAGAATCAGGAGAGACCATGTACGATACGAATCTCACGAACATCGTCAACGGGCTTTCGTCGTTCGGCTACAAGCCGTCGAAGGCTGCTCAGTCCTTCATCGACTCCGTCGACGCAATCGAATACGCCTACGACGGTCGTCCGACGGTCCCGAACGTACCGGTTACTGAGGGCGAGGAAGCCGAGGCACTGCTCTACGAGTTCGCCGGGACTCTCGCCGGCCACGAGAAGATAGCGGAGGCTCGGCGGCTGCTTCGCGATGCCCACACTCGGCAGGCTCTCGAAGAGATCCGGAAGGACTCGGACGAGATCCTCGCGCTAATCAACAAGATCGTGACCGAGGCCGGTGATCGCCTCACGGCTGCGGTGTCACTGTTGCCAGAGAGGCTGACTTCAGAAGACCTGGTAGCTGCCGGTGCGACTGCTGTCGCTGCCTACGCGGACGCTGAGGACGCCGGCCAGGTGCTTCAGAATATTTCGCTCTGGATCTTCTCGAACGGAAACAGCGTCGGTGTCGGACCAACGACCGAGCGCGCGTTTCAGCTCGTTCGTCCGGACACCGCGGAGCAGTACGCGAAGATCAAGGAAGCGCAGTCGACTTCGGCGTCGAACGTGATGGAGCAACGGATTGGCAGAGTCTTCCTCTGTGCTGCTCGGGTCGGCGCTGATTTCAGCCTTAACGACAACCAGCGCATCGCTGAGTTCAAGGCGTCCATTGGGATCGTCTGAGACACCGTCCGGTCTTGGAACCAAAGGGCTCCGGATCTGGACTGATGCTGTCGGAGAGTTCGATCTGACCGAAGCGCAACTCGTCATCCTCGAAGGAGCCTGTCGCCAAGCCGATCAGATCGACGAACTCTACGACCAGTTAGCGAAGCTCGACGGAAACTACCGGGTCCGGGGCTCGATGGGCCAACCAACCGCTGCACCGGAGCTTGACCAGATCCGGAAGGCTCAGGCCGAGATGCGGACGGCGCTGGCTTCGATCGGACTCACCAAGCCCCAAGATGCAGAGCAGGCTATCGAGCCGGCGAAGGCATCGGGGGTCGTCAAACGAGCATCGTTCAAGGTGAAGTAGTGCCACCGCGGACCTATACCCCGCCGCGACGGAGAACCACGGAGGCGACGGGTATCGAAGCCGTCGTCTCTAGGCTTCCAGATCGGTTCTTCTCCCCGTCGATCGAGACGAACACAGCGCTCGGTTCCGGTGTCGACACTCCGAGGTCAATCCGGGCGTGGATCGGGGATCTCGAAGATTATCTCGACCACGAAGGCATGAGAGCAGATGCAACAGAAATCCTGCTCGCCCTCGGTGTCCCGGTGTCGATGTGGTTCCTAGAAGCAGCACAACGGAAGAAGTCGAATTGATTGAGAAACCGAAGTACGACCGTCCGGTAGATCCGTCGCAGGGTAGCGGAACGGTTCACGTACCGAATCAGCTGAGGTGTGACCCTTTGCTAGCGGCTCTGATCGCAAAGTCGTCTTGACGGTAGTTCGGCACCAACCTAATCGACGGGCTGAGTCTCTAGTGGCTCTGAGCCCGTCTTTCCGCATCTGAAAGCCACTATTCAACGAAAGGCACAGATGACCTCACCAGGTGGTAAGGAAGTCGGGCGCGTACCTACCCGGACTGCTCGATTCGTTCATGCAGCTCGCCACAGTCGCGTTTCCTTGGTTGATGAGCGCGATCGAAACCGTGATGCCGCTAGCAATTGAATACAGGCGATCGAAGAGAAGGTAAACGATTGGGTTGTACGACGAAGGCGACGGAGTCATTAGCGTCGTCCGCTCCGAGAGCCTGTTCGAGTCAGACCCTCGGTTTGAACGGGCTTACTCGTAGTCGACGGCGGCCACGGTCTGAGCTGCTTCGAGTAGGATCGACACCGTACGTCTTGATGGGAAGGTCGAACCATCATCGTTGAACAATGGGTGAGGCTGATCTAGCTCTCCGACTCCGGAGTAGAAGGCTCCCGGCTTTTCGTAGCCGGGGGTTCTTCCGAGATTCGGGCGGGTTCCTACAATTGGAGTTTGTAGCTTCGCACTAGTTCGCGTCTAAGTTTCTTGGCAACATTCGATAGTTCTTCTCGCTCTGTTTCAATCTCTTCTAGATCACGATTTGGTAGAGCTATGCCGTTCTCCTTTGCTTTCTTTCTGATCGAGTTTATTCTTCTCCGTGTGCTCCTCAGTCTGAGCGACATCACGACCACTTTGCACCAGAGTCGAATGGCGGAAGGTGTCGCTTTCAAGAACGGATGGATTGCGAGTAATAGGGACCAGAAGCCCGCAACTGTTAGGGTTATCATCAGTGTCCAGGCCATGTGCCGGACGGAGTCGAGAAAGATCCCAGGGTTTAGTCCCAGATAGATAGCCGTAGCAAGCAGAAGAAGGGAGTATCCGAGTAGGGCAAGCTGTGATAGGTGGCTGCGCCGAATTGTGTCGGAGGCGTTTGCTGAGATGATTATAGTCCGGATTTCAATCGATCGCTGGAGCGCGTCTTTCGCCTTTCCTTCTGGAAGGTTGCGGACGATGTCGAGATCTTTCTGAATGTTTCGTCGAGCCAATGGTGAGCCTTCTCGATGCACGAGCAAAGGCACCGCGGTCAAGACAGATGCACTGGCTGCGATAATTGCTGCCACGACTCCACTATCCATGTCGGATAGATTACGGGTCCCTCGATAGTGGCATGACACGCGTGGCACAGAAAACCCCCGGAAGGTCTTGAGACCGATCGGGGGCTTCGTCGTACGGGTATACCTACGACCAGACTTCTACGATAACGTGAGAGCCGATCCACCAGTTGTGGTGAGGATGCTCCTCCCGAAGCTCCAGAGTCCTGTCTCCGACGTGCTGCAAGCACTCGACGTACTTCGGGTCCGTCTCACGGATCAAGCACGACCGGGTGATGTACACGCGATCCTCGATCGTCTTGTGAACCGAGATCCATCCCGGATCGTCGTACAACGCGAAGGGCGGGAACGCCTCGACGAACCTAGCGGGTGTTGTCATGCGGTCACCTTCCGAAGGTCTGCCGGGTGGAACTCACAGACTCGTCCGGTGGCGTCCAGCGGTACCAGCACGTGAGTACGGTGAGCCCGGACGACTGTACCGGGATCGTTCTTGCTACCGAACAGTCCAACCCGACGGACTCGTTGACCAAGGGTGAAGTGGTGCATGTTCAACTTTCTCGAAGTGATTTGCAATGTAAGCGCTGGAGAATGTCGACGACGCCGAGGTACTCCCGTTCGCTGAACGCCTCGGCGGCAGCGGGGTCGCGTTCTGAGGCCAGCACTTCGAGCCGGCTGGGGGCTTGCGAGGTGTGCGCCCGGACATCGGAGTACCGGTGCACCGCGGTGTCGGCGAGCAGGTCGCGGACGGTGGAGGCGGTCTGCTGCGGAATGCGCTGCGCGAGGGTTCCGAGATCCGGATTGGCGTCCACCGCGATCACCCGGTCGCCGCGGAGCGATGCGAACGTGGAACCGAGTCCGATCGTCGTGGTGGTCTTGCCCACGCCGCCCTTCAACGACAGCACCGCGATGCGGTAGTCGCCGCGAATCGGGCGCCGGAGTCGTTCCAGCAGCTGCTGGTACTCGATTTCGGCGGGCGACTCGCCGGGGTTCACCAACCCGGCGGTCACCGCGTGCACGGCGCGCCGCCATCCGCGCACGGGGGCACGCCGTGCCTTGCGCAGGATCGCGACTTGATCCAGGGCTGGACCGGCGGGCGGGAGCGGTGCGGCCGGTGCGGCCGGGACGAACCCGCTGACGGGCGGCCCGAGCGGCGCGGGTGCCGGTGGCACCGGATACGGCATCGGTGCGGGATGGACCGTCGCGTCGATCTCCGGTGCGGCGCGCAGCGGTGCAGCCTCATCGGGCTCTGCGGAGGCGTGCTCTGCGGAGACGGGCGGCGAGAGACCGATGATCGCGGACAGATCGATGTCCGGCCGCGGTTCGTGCGGCTGATGGTCGAGCCAGGGCGGAGTGTCGCTCATCTGGACTTCTGATGGTGTCATGTGTCCCCCTCGGGTCGCTCGCAGCGACGATGCTGCGGTCGGGGTGGAACGTTAGACGTCGCCGACCCAGACACGCCCGCGTTCGAATCGATGGAACCGAAAACGAGTCACGCGCGTCTAAGTCACATGGCAGAAGAGAATCGACATCAGGGTTCCGACACGGAACCGGCGGGGCTGACCACTGTCGCATCGAGATCCGGGGCCATCTCCGTCACGTGCACGGCCGCGGGACTGCCGGTGGGGATGACTATTTCGTCTCGGGCGATGCGGCGGTCTCCGGCGGCACTGGCGCGCGAGATCATGGCGCTGTGCACCCTCGCGAGCACGACCGCGGGAGTGCAGGCCAGGCACCGGTTGCGGGGGCGCGGTGTCGATGAGGAGGCACTCGATCTGCTCGGGCTGCCGTCACGCAAGGAGCTGGTGAACGCCGAGGCGGCAGCGGATGCCTCGAGTGCAGGACGGAATCGGTGAACCCCGAGATGGACGCCGTCGCCGATCGGGCGCAGCGGCAGCTGGGGGCGCTGGAGGACGTGCACCGGAGACTGCAGCAACTGCGCGCGACCGGAGTCGGCGACGACGGTCGCGTGCGCGTGACGGTGAACGGCAACGGAGCCCTCATCGAGTTGGAGATCGCCGCCGGCGCCGGCGGCGGAAAGGGCGCACGACTGTCGGAGGAGATCGTGGGTGCGGCAGTGCGCGCCGCGACGGATGCCTTCGCCGAGCGCAGCGAGATCATGCAGTCGTTCTGCGGCGAGTTCGCCGCACTGACCGGAGTCGACGACTCCGGCGCGGCGGTGGAACCGAACCGGGATCCGGTGCGTCCAATTACATGAGGGCTCGATTCTTCAAGCATCAGGGGGAGACGTGAACGAGACGATGGTGCACCCGGAAGCGGTGCAGACGTTCGGCGCCACATCGGCGGCGCTGGGAACGGCGACGGCCACTGCCGGAGCGTTCGACACGGCGGCGGTGGGGGCCGCAATGACGGCGGTATTCGGTCTGATCGGGCAGGAGTTCGCCGCCGCCTACTCGGTGGCACAGGCCAATCACCTCCGCGGAGTCGGGCTTCTCGCCGCCGCGCATGCGGCGACCGCAGCCGCGGTGTCGGCCGGAATCGCCTCGTTCTCCGACGCCGACGGCACCGGTGCCTGCGGGGTCCGAGTGTGAGCCGGCACCGAACCTCCGACGATGCGGGGCCGGCGTCCGGACCGGATGCCCACACGTGCGGGAGCCCCGAGGTGGCCACCGCGGCGGACTGCGGCGCGGGGGACGCGCTCGCGAGATTCGGGATCGCGCCGGTTCAGGCACCGTTGAACGTGCACCTGCCGGCGAGCCTTCCCGAGTTGCCGGTGCTGCCCGCGATCGATCCGGCGATGTTGCTGAAGCCGATCACCGATCTGCTCGCGACATTCGGTACCGGAAGGCTCGGCGGAATCGGGAACCCCGCAGCCGCCCACAACGATCTCGCCGGCCTGCTCGACGGCGGCGTGACGCTGCTGCTCAACGCTGCCCGTTCGGTGGATGGCGGATGGGTGGGACAGGCTGCGACATCGGCGGTCACGGCTGCGTCGCGGTCGGCGTCGGAGTCCGGCATGCTGGCGACGCAGGGAGCGGCGATCTCTGCCGATCTGCAGGCCGCGGCAGCGGTGGTGGCCGCCGGTCTGACTCAACTGCAGGGAGTAGTGGTGAAGACGGCAGGGGCGCTCGCCGCCGCACTGCCGACGCTGGCGACCCCACCCGGGCAGCTCGCGGCGCTCGGGATCGCGGCGGAGGGGCTGGCAGAGGGGCTCTCGGTGGTCGCGGCCACTCGCACTCAGCTGGCCGGTCCCACGGCGCACATGGCGGCGAACGGCAGGCCGATACCGGTCACCGCGGTGCCGGGGCCGGGCGGCGACGGATTCGCGGTGGCGGCGAAACTGCTGGAGTCGGCGCTCCCGATGGTCCAGGCGGGAACGACTCTCGCTACGAAGCTCTTGGCGGGTACGGGGTCGGACGGCGCACCGGAGGTCCCGGCTCCGAACCCGAACCACCGGGATGCGCTCGGAACCCCCGCTGCCGTGCCCGCACCCTGTCCGTCGGCCTGCGACCGCGGACCGACGACGCCTGGGGCAGCGTCGGCCGGATCATCCGGTGCTGGAGCGCCGGCGGTCGGAGGCGCGGGTGCCGGTGGACCGGCGGTCAGACCGGCAGCCTCCGTTCCCGGCGCCGCTGTGAGTGCGATGACCGCCTCGGTCGCCGCGGAACCGGTGTCGCTGGCCGATCGGCCCATGACCACCAACGCCGCGGTGGTCGGGGCAGCGCAGGCGACTGTGTCAACGGACTCGGCGGCGGCGCCCGCCGTGCCGCTGGCACCGGTCGTGCCGGCCACGGCACGTCAGTCCGCGGACGGACCGCGGATCGTGCCCGCCGCCGTAGCGCCTGAGCCCGCTAGCAGCGAGGCGGTGGACCGGGACTGGCTCACGGCCATGACCGCGGAGTCGCTTGACTTCGACGTGGCGCTGGAGTTGGGACTGGGCGGCCAGAAGCTCGCCGGATCGGTGTGATCCGGGGATCGAGAAGAACACCAAGGAAAGGACTGCGACATGCAGGCTCTCAAACTCGACGTCGCCGCCGGACAGGCCTCGGCGGCGTCGATCAAAGGAGTGGTGGACGAGATGCAGCGCATCGTCGGCCAGATCCAGAAGTCGGCGGTGAACGGCAAGTCGGGCTGGGACGGCAAGGCGTCCACCGCGTTCGAGACCACGCATACCGATTGGCACGGGGTCGCGACCAAACTGCAGGGCGCGCTGGACGAGATCGAGTCGAAGCTGACCGCCGGCTTCCGCGGTTACGACGACGAAGACGTGACGGTGGCGGGCCAGCTCACCGGCCTGCAGGGACATCTGTCGTTGTAGCGGGGCCGCCGCGGGGGAGCGGTGGCGCGGCTCGCTCGTCGCAGACGCACGAGCTCGACGCGCATATCTTCGACTGACACATCCGATTCAACACACTCACAGGGGGATGACATGAGCAACGGACTCATTCGGTACGACTTCGCAAGTCTCGGAACGCTTTCGGGCGACCTGCGTGGACAGTTTCAGCGGTTGGAAGAGCTGTCGGGTCAGCTCAAGCGCCAGGTGACGGCGCTCGCCGCGCACTGGGACTCGGGAGGCGCCGCGTCGTACCAGCAGGCGCAGGGCAACTGGGATCGGATCTTCGCCGACGCGCGCGCTCGGCTCGACTCGCTCGGCACGGGAGTCGCGAAGGCCGCCACGCATATGCGGGAGACCGACGTCCGGGTGGGCAAGACCTTCGCGGTGTGAGACACGGTCGCCCCGGGCGGCAGCCGCATCGGCTGCCACCCGGGGCGGACACCGAGCGAGGACGGTGCCTGATCGGTCAGTCTCCGGTGTGGCCTCGCAACAGCTCGGCGAAGGGAGTCACCTCGCCGAGGTCGTTCGCCCCCGCCGATCGACGCGGCCGGGTCTCGAGGTCGGTGGGGCCGCCGAATCCGGCGACCGCGGACGCACCGACGAGCCGCTGTGCCAGCTCGCCGGCGGCGCGGTGGACTCGGTCGCCGAGCTCGCTGCTGCCGAAGTCCTCGGTGGCGGCGAAGACCGCGGTCGGCACCGTGTCGGCCCGCAGGTAGCTCATCAGCGGGCGCACGGCGTGATCGAGGACCAGACTGTGCCGCGGAGTGCCCGCCGTTGCTGCCACCAGCACCGGGACGCCGGTCATCGCGTCGGGGTCGAGCAGGTCGAAGAACATCTTGAACAGTCCGCTGTAGGAGGCGGTGAAGACCGGGGTCACGGCGACGATGCCGTCGGCGGCGGCTACCTCGTCACGGGCGGCGCTAACCTCCGCTGTCGCGACACCGGTGGTCACCGTGGTGGCCAGACCGGCGGCGAGCGGCGCCAGCTCCAGAACCCGCACGTCGACGCTCTCGCCCCGGGCGGTCACTCCCGCGGTGACGGCGTCGGCGATCTGGTCGGCCAGGAGCCGCGTGGACGACGGCGTCGAGACGCCGGCGCTGATCACGAGGAGACGTCGCGCCATCTCAGTTCTCTCCCTTCGCCGCCGCGGTCGCGACGGATGCGGCCGGAGCGACCCGGCGGTGCGGTGAGCCCGGGCCGGCGGCCACCAAAGACTCGTGGGTGGGCGGATCGGAGGGCACGTGGGCGGGTCGGCGGCGGTCGAATTCCGCACGCAGGACCGGCACCACCTGAGTGCCCAGGATCTCGATCTGCTCGAGCACCTGCGGCAGGGGAAGTCCGGCGTGGTCGACGAGGAACAGCTGCCGCTGGTAGTCGCCCGCGTAGTCGGCGAATGAGAGGGTCTTGTCGATCACCATCTCCGGCGTGCCGACGGTCAGCGGGGTCATGTCGGTGAAGTCTTCGAGCGACGGACCGTGGCCGTACACGGGCGCGTTGTCGAAGTAGGGACGGAACCGGCGTTTGGCCTCGTTCTCGGTGTCCGCCATGAAGACCTGACCGCCGAGACCGACGATGGCCTGATCGGCGGAACCGTGGCCGTAGTGCTCGAAACGGCGACGGTACAGGTTCACCATCTGCTCGGTGTGCTCCTTGTTCCAGAAGATGTTGTTGTGGAAGAAGCCGTCGCCGTAGAACGCGGCCTGCTCGGCGATCTCCGGGGAGCGGATGGAGCCGTGCCATACGAACGGCGGAGTGTCGTCGAGGGGAGCGGGTGTGGAGGTGTAGCCCTGCAGCGGCGTCCGGAACCGGCCCTCCCAGTCGATGTTCTTCTCCCGCCACAGGCGCCGGAGGAGGTGATAGTTCTCGACGGCGAGGGGGATGCCCTGCCGGATGTCCTTGCCGAACCACGGGTACACCGGACCGGTGTTGCCGCGACCGAGTGTCAGGTCCGCCCGGCCCCCGGACAGGTGCTGAAGCATCGCGAAGTCCTCGGCGATCTTGACCGGGTCGTTCGTGGTGATGAGCGTGGTCGCGGTCGACAGCCGCAGTTTCTCGGTGCGAGCCGCTATCCAGCCGAGCATGGTGGTCGGCGAACTGGGGACGAACGGCGGGTTGTGGTGCTCACCCGTGGCGAACACGTCCAGACCGACCTCCTCGGCCTTCAGGGCGATAGCGGTCATCGCCTGAATCCGCTCGTGTTCGCTGACCGTGGTGCCGGTGGTGGGGTCGGTGGTCACGTCACCGACGCTGAAGATTCCGAACTGCATCGAACGCTTCCTTCCTGGTGGGTCCGCTCGCCGCGGCTTTCACACAGAGTAACCGGACCGTGGTCCGGTTAATTCCCGGCCCTCGTTCCGCGTGCCGCTGGACGGTCGGGTCCGCCGCCACCGATTAGTCTTCCTTTGCGGCCGCCCGGCCGACACCACGTGCACAGACGGAAGGTCCTCCATGTCCGCAGAAGGGTCGACACGCGCGATCGTCGCCGCCCTGGCCGCCAATGCGGGAATCGCCGCGGCCAAGTTCGTCGGCTTCGCGATCACCGGTTCCTCATCGATGCTCGCCGAAGGCGTCCACTCCGTCGCCGACACGTCGAACCAGGGCCTGCTTCTGCTCGGCCAGAAGAGCGCGGCGCGCAAGGCCGACGAACTGCATCCGTTCGGGTACGGCCGCAGCAGGTACTTCTACTCGTTCATCGTCGCGCTCGTGATCTTCACCCTCGGCTCGATGTTCGCGCTCTACGAAGGCGTCGAGAAGATCCGCCACGCGGGCGATCACGGGCTCGACTCACCACTGGTCGCGGTGGTGATCCTCCTGGTCGCGATCTGCCTCGAGGGCTACAGCTTCCACACCGCCCGGAAGGAGTCCAGGCCACTCAAGGGCGGGGCGTCCTGGTGGCAGTTCATCCGCACCTCGCGCAATCCCGAATTGCCGGTGGTCCTGCTCGAGGACAGCGGCGCGCTGATCGGTCTGGTGCTGGCGCTCGCGGGTGTCGGGCTGACGATGATCACCGGTGATGCGATCTGGGACGGCATCGGCACCCTCTCGATCGGCGTACTGCTCGGCCTGATCGCGATCGTCCTGATCGTCGAGATGAAGAGCCTGCTGATCGGCGAGGGCGCGACCGAGGCCGAGTCGGAGACGCTGCGTTCGGTGATCCCGGGGCAGGACGTCGATCGCGTCATCCATATGAAGACGCAGTACCTCGGACCCGAGGAACTCCTGGTGGCGGCGAAGATCGCGATCGCGCCGGGTCTGGGGGCCGTCGAGATCGCTCGGGCGATCGACGGGGCGGAGGCCCGGGTGCGGGCCGCGGTGCCGCAGGCCCGGGTGATTTACCTCGAACCGGACATCGACAGGGGTGAGAACGCTTCGTGACCAACTCCTGACCTGGATGCGGCCTACGGGAACGCGTCGATGCGCTAGCCTCTGAAACCGCAATGAATGTGGAGGGGATCACATCGATGGTGTCAGCTCGGGCGAGGCCACAGGGCTACTCGACGAGGGCGCACACCCTGGCGCAGGCACCACGCCCCGACCGTTCATCCCGCAGCGGAAACCCCGCGAATCAGCAAGGAGAACGTACGTGACCACTTTCTTCGGTCGTGTGAAATCGGTCGAGCAATCGATGGCCGACACCGACGAGCCCGAAACCAAGCTCCGGAAGGACCTGACGGCCTGGGACCTGACAGTCTTCGGCGTCGCCGTGGTCGTCGGCGCCGGCATCTTCACCCTCACCGCGCGGACGGCCGGCAACGTCGCGGGCCCCTCGGTGTCTCTGGCCTTCGTCCTCGCCGCGATCGCCTGCGGTCTGGCAGCTCTCTGCTACGCGGAGTTCGCCTCCACGGTCCCGGTGGCGGGATCGGCCTACACGTTCTCCTATGCGACCTTCGGTGAATTCGTCGCCTGGATCATCGGTTGGGACCTCATCCTGGAATTCGCGCTCGCCGCCTCCGTCGTGGCGAAGGGCTGGTCGTCGTACCTCGGCAACGTGATCGGCGCGGGCAACAACGTCTTCGTCATCGGCGGGCACACCTACGACTGGGGTGCGGCGGTGCTGATCGCGGTGCTCATCACCCTGCTGGTGCTCGGTACCAAGCTGTCGTCCCGGGTCTCGGTGATCATCACCGCGATCAAGGTGGCCGTGGTGCTGCTCGTGATCATCGTGGGCGCCTTCTACATCACCGGCAAGAACTACTCGCCGTACGTGCCGCCGGCCAAGCCGGGCGAGTCGACCGGGACGGGAATCCATCAGACGCTCTTCTCGTGGGCCACCGGTGCCACCGGCAGCCAGTACGGCTGGTACGGACTGCTCGCCGCCGCGTCGCTCGTGTTCTTCGCGTTCATCGGCTTCGACGTCGTCGCGACCACCGCGGAGGAGACCAAGGACCCGCAGAAGTCGCTGCCGCGCGGCATCCTGGGATCGCTGGCCATCGTCACGATCCTCTACGTCGGCGTTTCGCTGGTGCTCACCGGAATGGTTCCGTACACCGACCTCGCGGATAAGAAGCTGCCGAACGGGACGGTGGAATCGTCGACGCTCGCCACGGCCTTCGAGGCGCACGGCATCACCTGGGCGCAGTGGGCGATCAACATCGGTGCGCTGGCGGGTCTGACGACAGTCGTGATGGTGATGCTCCTCGGACAGACCCGAGTCGGTTTCGCCATGGCCCGCGACGGACTGCTCCCGCGCGGACTGGCCAAGACCGGCAGCCGCGGCACGCCGGTGCGCATCACCCTGATCGTCGGCGTGGTCTCCGGCGCGCTCGCCTTCTTCTTCCCGATGGGCACGCTCGAAGAGATGGTCAACATCGGTACCCTGTTCGCGTTCGTCCTGGTGTGCGTCGGTGTCGTGGTGCTGCGTCGCACCCGGCCGGATCTCAAGCGCGGCTTCTCCGTGCCGTTCGTACCGCTGGTGCCGATCCTGGCGGTCATCGCCTGCTTCTGGCTGATGATCAACCTGTCGATCGAGACCTGGCTGCGATTCCTGGTCTGGATGATGATCGGCATCGTCGTATACCTGACCTACGGTGCAAAGCACTCCGTGCTCGGTATGCGTGAGCGCAAAGAACTGCCCTCCTACGACACCGTCACCCCTGATTCGGCCGACCGGCCGGACGGTGGTCCGACCGGCAGTGCGTGAGCGCGATAGCGTAGAAGGACCTAGGGCACTGGTACCGGCCGCCGAATCGGCGGCCGGTACCGTCGTTCACGATCAAAGATGTCAATCGAGAGGGACCAGATGACCGCGCCTTCCAGCGCTCTGACCACCGAAACCCGCAACGGCGTCGAGTTCAGGGTCGCCGACCTCTCCGAGGCCGAGTACGGCCGCAAGGAGATCCGCCTCGCCGAGCACGAGATGCCGGGTCTGATGGAGTTGCGCCGCGAATACGCCGACGTCAAGCCCCTCAAGGGCGCTCGCATCTCGGGGTCGCTGCACATGACCGTGCAGACCGCCGTCCTGATCGAGACGCTCGTCGATCTGGGCGCCGAGGTCCGCTGGGCCTCGTGCAACATCTTCTCCACCCAGGACCACGCGGCCGCGGCCGTCGTCGTCGGCCCGTACGGAACCGTCGAGGAGCCCAAGGGTGTGCCGGTCTTCGCCTGGAAGGGCGAGACCCTGGAGGAGTACTGGTGGGCGGCCGAGCAGATGCTGACCTGGCCGGACGTCGACGGCGAGCCGCGGCGCGCCAACATGATCCTCGACGACGGCGGCGACGCGACCATGCTGGTCCTGCGTGGCGCGGAGTTCGAGAAGGCCGGCGTCGTTCCGCCCGCCGACGACAATCACCCCGCCGAGTACAAGGTGTTCCTGGAACTGCTGCGCCGCTCGCTGGCCGCAGACCCGGGCAAGTGGACGGCGATCGCCGAGTCGGTGCAGGGCGTCACCGAGGAGACCACCACCGGTGTGCTCCGTCTGTACCAGTTCGCCGCCGCCGGTGAACTCGACTTCCCGGCGATCAACGTCAACGACTCGGTCACCAAGAGCAAGTTCGACAACAAGTACGGCACCCGCCACTCGCTGATCGACGGCATCAACCGCGGCACCGACGTCCTCATCGGCGGCAAGAAGGTGCTGATCTGCGGCTACGGCGACGTCGGCAAGGGCTGCGCGGAGTCGCTGGCGGGGCAGGGCGCCCGTGTTCAGGTCACCGAGATCGACCCGATCAACGCACTGCAGGCGATGATGGACGGCTATGACGTCGTCACCGTCGATGAGGCGATCGGCAACGCGGACATCGTCGTCACGGCCACCGGCAACCTGGGCATCATCACCTTCGAGCACATGAAGAAGATGAAGAACCAGGCGGTGCTGGGCAACATCGGTCACTTCGACAACGAGATCGACATGGCCGGACTCGAGTCCGCCGAAGGAATGACGCGGATCAACATCAAGCCGCAGGTGGACCAGTGGGTGTTCCCCGACGGCCACAGCATCATCGTGCTGTCCGAAGGGCGACTGCTGAACCTGGGCAACGCCACCGGCCACCCGTCGTTCGTGATGAGCAACAGCTTCGCCAACCAGGTGATCGCCCAGATCGAGCTGTGGACCAAGGGCGACGAGTACGACAACGAGGTGTACCGCCTGCCCAAGCATCTCGACGAGAAGGTCGCGCGCATCCACGTCGAAGCGCTCGGCGGCAGCCTGACCAAGCTCACCAAGGAGCAGGCCGAGTACATCGGCGTCGACGTCGAGGGCCCCTACAAGCCCGAGCACTACCGCTACTGACGCACCGAACCGGCTGGATGCACCGCACCGCCGCCGGTCGGGGAGCCGAGCTCTCCCGACCGGCGGCGGTCGTTCGTTGCGGCCGGCTCCCTGCGGCCGGCTCCGGACTACCCGAGCTGTGCGAGAACGGCGTCGACGGCCGCGTCGCCGTCGGCCCACGACCAGGTCGACATCCACTGTGCTTGCACGAGTTCGCCGTAGACGCGGTAGACGGCGTGTTGCAGGTCGGCGTCGCGCTCGTAGGTGTCCACGGGTCGGTCGGCCTCGGCCTCCGCGCGACCGCTGGCGCGGCCCATCGCGACTTCCGGCGGAACTCCGAGGAGCAACTGGTGGTCGGGAACCGGGAGTTGAAACCGTCGGAACTCGAGGTCGGCGACCCAGTCGACGACCTCGGACGCGGCGCCCGCACCCAGGCGCGCGGCGCTGTAGGCCGCATTCGACGCGGTGTAGCGGTCGCAGATGACGAGGTCGTTCCCGGCGAGGGCGTCGTGCAGTTGACGCCGTGCCGCGGCCCGGTCGAGGGCGAAGAGCAGGGCCATCGCGTAGACGCTGTCCCGGAGATCACCGTGCCGTCCGTGCAGCGCCTCCGAGGCGATGTCCGCGGTGATCGATTCGCCGTAGCGGGGGAACGCGAGCGTCCGGACCGACGCGCCACGGTCGATCGCAGCGGCTTCGAGGCGTCCGACGATGGTGCGTTTGCCCGCACCGTCGAGACCTTCGACAGCAACCAGAATGCCCACGCGGACAGTCTAGGCAGTCGCCTGCGCCACGTGGATGCGGCGCGCCGCACGCCGTCCGGACCTGCGCGGCAAGGCGTGTCGCACCGCGCTATCCGCGGCAGAAGTGACACCATGGCAGGCATGAAGCCACGCATCCTGGTCGTTGACGATGACGCCGCTCTCGCCGAGATGCTCACGATCGTTCTGAAGAACGAAGGCTTCGAGCCGTTCGTCGTCGGAGACGGGACGCAGGCGCTGACCGCGGTGCGCGAGGTTCGACCCGACCTCGTCCTGCTCGACCTGATGCTGCCGGGAATGAACGGCATCGATGTCTGTCGGGTGCTCCGCGCCGACTCCGGTGTGCCGATCGTGATGCTGACCGCCAAATCCGACACCGTCGACGTGGTGCTCGGCCTGGAATCCGGTGCCGACGACTACATGGTGAAGCCGTTCAAGCCGAAGGAACTCGTCGCGCGCATCCGAGCCCGGCTGCGGCGCACCGAGGACGATCCGGCCGAACTCCTGGCGATCGGTCCGGTGGAGATCGACGTCCCGGCGCACAAGGTCACCCGCGACGGGGTGCCGATCTCGCTGACTCCGCTGGAGTTCGACCTTCTGGTGGCGCTGGCGCGCAAGCCCCGTCAGGTGTTCACCCGTGACGTCCTCCTCGAACAGGTGTGGGGCTACCGGCATCCCGCCGACACTCGTCTGGTGAACGTCCACGTCCAGCGGCTGCGCGCCAAGGTCGAGATCGATCCGGAGAACCCCGAGATCGTGCTCACCGTGAGAGGGGTCGGTTACAAGGCCGGTCCGCCGTGATCGGTGGCCGCCGGATTCACCGGGGGCCGATCGAACGCCTCATCACAGCGGTCCGGCGCGCCGCGGCGACCGTCGGACGGGTGGCCGGACAGATCTGGCGCCGCTCGGTTCAGACGCGAGTCATCGTCTCGACGCTGGTTCTGTCCTTCGTGGTCTTGCTGATTCTCGGTTTCGTCCTGATCAGTCAGATCACCGGGCGCCTGTTGGATGCCAAGGAGGAAGTCGCCACCGACGAGATCGCGCGGATGCGCGCGGTGGTGGAACGGGTGCTGAGCAGCGGGGAATCGAACACCGCTGTGCAGAATCGGCTGGCCCGAGCGCGATCGTTGCTCACCGACCAGGACACCGAGTCGCCGCAGACGTCGTCGGTCGCCGGCTCGTTCGACTCCGTGCTCGTGGTTCCCGGCGAGCCGAACGAGCAGGAGATCGCGGTGGGGCCGGTGCGCGACGTGCCGACCGCCCTGCGCAAGATGGTGGCCGGGGGCCAGGTCGCCTTCCAGTACACATCCATCGATCAGGCCGGGGACACCGTCCCCGCGCTGGTGATCGGTTCCCCGGTGGAGAGCCCGATCCAGGGGCTGGAGATCTACCTCGTATTCCCCCTGGGCACCGAGGAGAACACGGTGTCGCTGGTGCGCGGAACGCTGCTGACCGGTGCGGTGGTGCTGCTCGGTCTGCTCGCGGCGATCGCTTGGCTGGTGACCCGACAGGTGATCGCACCGCTGCGGTCGGCGACCCGGATCGCCGTGCGTTTCGCCGACGGCCGTCTCTCCGAGCGGATGCCGGTGCACGGCGAGGACGAGTTCGCGCGGCTGGCGGTCTCGTTCAACGACATGGCCGAGAGCCTCTCCCGTCAGATCAACCACCTCGAGGAGTTCGGCGGGCTGCAGCGGCAGTTCACCTCCGACGTCAGCCACGAGCTGCGCACGCCGCTCACCACGGTCCGGATGGCCGCCGACCTTCTCTACGACAACCGCGAGGGACTCGACCCGGTGCAGCGCCGTTCGGTGGAACTGCTCGACAAGGAACTGAACCGGTTCGAGACGCTGCTGACCGAGCTCCTGGAGATCTCGCGTCACGACGCGGGGATGGCGGAGCTGGCGGCACAGAAGCTCGACATCGCGGTGCCCATCGACGCGGCCGTCTCCACGGTGGCTCCACTGGCCGCCGAGACGGGCAGCGACCTGATCATCGACATGCCGACGGAGCCGGTGATGGCCGAGATCGATCCGCGCCGGGTGGAGCGGATCCTGCGTAACCTGCTCGCCAACGCCATCGATCACGGCGAGCACAAGCCGGTCACGCTCACCATGCGCTCCGACGGCGACGCGGTGGCGATCACCGTCCGCGACCACGGGATAGGCCTGCGTCCGGGAGAGGAGAAGCTCGTCTTCAACAGATTCTGGCGATCGGATCCGTCGCGTGTGCGGCGCTCGGGCGGCACGGGCCTCGGCCTGGCGATCAGCATCGAGGACGCCCGTCTGCACCAGGGCCGACTGGAGGCCTGGGGAGCGCCGGGGGAGGGCTCCTGCTTCCGCCTCACGCTGCCACTGGTTCGTGGCCACAAGCTCCTCGGCAGCCCGCTGCCGTTGAAGCCGATCGGGGAGACGCCCCGATGAGGCGGGTCGCGGTGCTGGTCGCGCTGCTGCTGTCCGCGACGATGGTTCTCACCGGATGCGTCGACATTCCGGACTCCTCGTCTCCGCAGCCCATCCAGGCGTTCGACCGCAAACGGCCGACCAACATCGTGCCCTCGCCCCGACGGGGCGACGACCCGGAGACCGTCGCGCGCAACTTCGTGAAGGCGATGTCCGACCCCACCGCCGGGCATCGGGCGGCGCGCAAGTTCCTGACCGCGGGCGCCAGCCAACGATGGGACGACCAGGGAGACATGACCGTGGTCCGCGACGTCGGCGTCACCGTCGACGAGCGCACCGACGACGCGGTCCGACTCCGGGTCACCGGCGAGAAGACGGGAGTGCTGTCGCCCGGCGGCACGCTCCGGCCCGTCACGGGCGACTGGGTGATGGCGCTGTCGCTGGAGCAGAGCGGCGGGACGTGGCGGATCAGCGGCGACCCGCCCGTGGGATCGGTCACCGACTCGTCGCAGTTCCTCACGGCGTATCGGCAGGCCGACCTGTTCTTCCCCGATCGCACGCTGAGCCGGCTGGTGGCCGACCCGCGCTGGCTGTTCGGTCCCGAACTCGATGCGAGCGTCCTGGTCAACCGGCTGCTGGCGGGTCCGGCGCCCGAACTCGCCGGTGCGGTGAGCCAGGGAGCGGCGCGCGGCAGCGCCGCCGCCGGACCGGTCACCACCAAGGGCGACGTCGTGACGGTTCCGCTCGGCAACGTCGCCGACGGCGACCAGAAGGCGCGAACCACTCTCGCGGCGCAGATCGTCTGGACCCTCGATTACGCCGGGTTCTCGGGCACGTACCGGATCACCGCCGACGGCGCTCCGCTGGTTCCCGGCCGCGACGAGGGCTGGCACACCGCCGATGTCAGCACCTTCGAACCCGAGCCGGAGAAGCGCGCCGTCGACCCGGTGCACCTGGTGCGCGACGGGGGCCTGGCCAGGCTCACCGGGAACCGGGCGGTACCCGTCGACGGCGCACTCGGCGCCGCCCACGACCTCCAGTCGGCGGCCATCTCCGCGGATATGAGCCGAAGTGCCGCCGTCGCCGACCGCGGCGGTCGCCGGGTGCTGCTGGTGGGGCCGTACGGCGGCGATGCCGTGGAGGTGGCCGCGGGCGCCTCGGTGACGACGCCGTCCTTCGGGCCGGATCCCGCCACCGGATACGCGGTGGTCGACGGCCGTCCGATCCATTGGATGTCGGACGGCGACGGCACGCGGATCGAGTCCATCGACACCGCGGAGGTCCGCGCGGTGGCGCCGGGGCCGATCACCGGTCTGCAGGTCTCACCGGACGGCGTGCGCGTGGCCCTGGTGGTCGGCGGCCGGCTCCTGCTCGCCGTGCTGTCCGTGAACGATGTCGGCGTGCCGGCACTGACCGGCGTCTACCTGCTGGCGCCGGAGGTGGCGGGCATCGGCATCGGTATCGCCTGGTCGTCGTCGAAGACGATGTACTTCGCGGTGAACGGCGGCGACAGCCCGGTGTGGAAGACGTCGATCGTCGGCACGCAGCCGGTCGCGATGGTCAGCGGCAACCTCAAGCCGCCGCTGGTGGACGTCGCGGCATCGTCGACCACGGTGTACGTCTCGGACAATCGCGGTATCCAGCAGATCGGCACCGGCCAGATCCGGCCGGATCAGTACTGGACCGCGCTGGGCCCCGATGCCGGACCGGGAACGAGGCCGGTGATCCCCGGCGGCTGACCGGCGGTCGCTGTGGAACAACCGGGTGACAGTCCGGCATCGCAGGAGGACGATGCTCGGGCATGGCGGGTGATCGGGCACGCTCCCGAGCCGTGTTGGCGGCCTTGGCGGACCTCGCGGTGCCGCGGGAGTGCGGAGGGTGCGGGCGCCCGGGAACGCCGTGGTGCGACGCTTGCCGGGCTCGACTCGACGATGTGCCGCGGCAGCTGTCTCCGCGTGTGGATCCGGGTGTGCCTGTATGGGCGATGGCCCGGTACGGCGGACCGATGGCGTCGGCCGTCGTGAATCTCAAGGAGCATCGCCGACGCGATCTCGCGCCCGTTCTGGGCCGCGTGCTGGCCGACGGGATCCTCTCGCTCGCGCAGTGGGGTGAGTTGCCCGCCTCCGATCGACTCGCACTCGTCCCCGCACCCACGCGGGCGTGGGCGGCCCGGAGCAGGGGAGGCGACACCGTGACCGCGCTCGCCCGTGAGGCCGCGGACGTCCTCGGCGGCCGCGTCCGAGTGGTGCCGGCGCTGGTGACCGCGGCCTGGACGCGAGACTCGGCGGGGCTGGGGGCCGGGGCGCGCGGCGCGAACCTCGCGGGAGCGGTGCGATTGCGCCGCCCACTGCCGTCCGCGCTGGTCGGCGCCGGTGCCGGGCCCGCCGTACCGGTGGTGGTGGTCGACGACGTCCTCACAACCGGTGCGACCGTCGCGCAGGCGGTGAGACGCCTTCGGTGTTCCGGTGCCGCTGTGACCGGAGCGGTGGTTCTGGCGGGTGCATGATCGGCAAAACGTGGCCGGAACCGAAGTTTGCGGATACCTTCGGAAGTGGCAGTGATGAACATCGAGTGCCGGGAGGTGAGGAAGCCTTTTCCACCGCGCCGATGTGTTCACGAGCGCGGTAGATCCTCCGCTTCAGCTCAGCGGGTCACTGCCCATCGCGCCAAACCGCTACCTGAATGTGGTTGCGCGACTAGCGAATTGGTACCCCGATCCGGTCTCGATTCCGGACGGGAGCAACCTGAGGAGGATGTCGATATGACGGTCGTTCACCGCAAGGGACAGCGCGAGTCGAAAGCCGCACCCGCTGAACGCGTCGACCTCAAAGCCGCTTTCGAGCTGCCGTCCACCGTCGACACGTCGGACGCGGGCGAGTTGAAGGCGGAGCTCGTCATGAGTGGCCGGAACGTGGAGATACCGGATCACTTCCGGGTCTACATGAGCAGCAAGCTCTCCCGGCTCGAGCACTTCGACCCCACGATCTTCCGCTTCGAAGTGGTCCTGTACCACGAACCGAATCCACGGCAGTCCAAGAGCGCCGAGATCGTCGAGATCACCGGCCGTGGCCGCGGTCCGGTGATCCGCGCACAGGCCGCCGGCGAGAACTTCTACGCCGCCAGTGAGCTGGCCTTCGACAAGCTGCACAAGCGGCTGCGCCGCGCCAAGAGCCGGAAGCGGATCCGCAAGGACGGGATGCACCGTCCCACCTCGCTCGCCGAGGCGGCGGCCGACGCGCCGCACCTGCTTCCCGAGACGCCTGCGCCGTCCCCGGATCCGTTCGAGGACAGTGTCGAGGACCACTCGCCCGGTCAGGTGGTGCGCGTGAAGGATCACCCGTCGTCGCCGATGTCGGTGGACGAGGCGCTCTACGAGATGGAACTCGTCGGTCACGACTTCTACCTGTTCCATGACTGCGAGACCGACAAGCCGTCGGTGGTCTATCGCCGTCACGCATTCGACTACGGACTCATCAGGCTCGCCTGAGGTCTCGTCCCAGCAGCGGTGGCCGTCGCCCTGACCGGGTGGCGGCCACCGTCGCGTTCACCCACGCGTCGCCGAGCGCGTCAACAATCGTTGACGTCATGTGCGATGCAGTGCCGGTCGGACATGCCTGCATACGGCGTCGTCGACGACGGACCCGTACCATGGACCGAGGTCTGTCCGCCACGTCGACGGTTCGGCGGGGCGCGACGGTGAATCGAAACGTGAACCCAGAGGATTGCCGGTGCTCAACAAGCTGCTCAGACTGGGCGAAGGCCGCATGGTCAAGCGCCTGGACGCTATCGCGACGAGCGTCGAGGCGCTCTCCGACGAGATGGAAGCGCTCTCAGACGACAAACTGCGGGGCAAGACCGTCGAGTTCCGCGAGCGGCTCGAGGGCGATGAGACACTCGACGATCTGCTGCTCGAGGCCTTCGCGGTGGCTCGTGAGGCCGCGTGGCGCGTCCTCGACCAGAAGCACTTCCACGTGCAGATCATGGGTGGCGCGGCGCTGCACTTCGGCAACATCGCGGAGATGAAGACCGGTGAGGGCAAGACGCTGACCTGTGTTCTCCCGGCGTACCTGAACGCGCTGAACGGCAAGGGCGTGCACGTCGTCACCGTGAACGACTACCTCGCCAAGCGCGACGCGGAGTGGATGGGCCGCGTGCATCGCTTCCTCGGTCTCGAGACCGCGGTGATCCTGACCGGCATGTCGCCCGATCAGCGTCGTGAGGCGTACGCGGCCGACATCACCTACGGCACCAACAACGAGTTCGGCTTCGACTACCTGCGCGACAACATGGCGCATTCACTCGAAGACCTGGTGCAGCGGGAACACGCCTACGCCATCGTCGACGAGGTCGACTCGATTCTCATCGACGAGGCCCGCACCCCGCTGATCATCTCGGGCCCGGCCGACTCGTCGAGCAAGTGGTACGCCGAGTTCGCGCGCATCGCGCCGCTGCTGGAGAAGGACGTCCACTACGAGGTCGACATCAAGAAGAAGACCGTCGGCGTCCACGAGGCCGGTGTCTCCTTCGTCGAGGACCGGCTCGGCATCGACAACCTCTACGAGCCGGAGAACTCTCAGCTCGTCGGCTACTTGAACAACGCGATCAAGGTCAAGGAGCTCTTCCACAAGGACAAGGACTACATCGTCCGCAAGGGCGAGGTGATGATCGTCGACGAGTTCACCGGGCGTGTGCTCGACGGCCGGCGCTTCAACGAGGGCCTGCACCAGGCGATCGAGGCCAAGGAAGGCGTCGAGATCAAGGCCGAGAACCAGACTCTCGCCACGATCACCCTCCAGAACTACTTCCGCCTGTACAAGAAGCTCGCAGGCATGACCGGTACGGCCGAGACCGAGGCCGCCGAGTTCCAGCAGATCTACAAGCTGGGCGTGGTGCCGATCCCGACCAACCGTCCGCTGATCCGCAAGGACCAGACCGACCTGATCTACAAGACCGAAGAGGCCAAGTTCTACGCGGTGGTCGACGACATCGCCGAGCGCAACGCCAAGGGCCAGCCGGTCCTGATCGGTACCACGAGCGTCGAGCGCTCGGAGTACCTGTCGCGGCTGCTGACCGAGCGGGAGATCAAGCACACCGTCCTCAACGCGAAGTACCACGAGCAGGAGGCACAGATCGTCGCCGAGGCCGGTCGGCTCGGGGCGGTCACGGTGGCCACCAACATGGCCGGCCGAGGCACCGACGTCGTATTGGGCGGCAACCCGGACGTCATCGCCGACACCCGGCTGCGCAAGGCGGGACTCGACCCCGTCAACACTCCCGAGGAGTACGAGGCGGCGTGGGACGAGGCGATCGAGATCGCCCGCACCGAGGCCGCCAAGGAGGCCGACGACGTCCGTGAGGTGGGCGGACTCTACGTCCTCGGCACCGAGCGTCACGAATCGCGCCGCATCGACAATCAGCTGCGTGGCCGGTCCGGCCGCCAGGGCGACCCCGGCGAGTCCCGGTTCTACCTCTCCCTGGGCGACGAACTGATGCGGCGGTTCAACGGCGCCGCGCTCGAGACCATCATGGCCCGCCTCAACCTGCCCGACGACGTCCCGATCGACGCCAAGATGGTCACCCGCGCCATCCGCAGTGCGCAGACGCAGGTGGAGGAGCAGAACTTCGAGATCCGCAAGAACGTCCTCAAGTACGACGAGGTGATGAACGAGCAGCGCAAGGTCATCTACGGCGAGCGCCGCGAGATCCTCGAGGGCGAGGATCATCGGGATCAGGTGCGCGAGATGGTGCGCGACGTGGTCGGTGCCTACGTCGACGGTGCCACGGAGGTCGGATACGCCGAGGACTGGGACCTCGAGACGCTGTGGGAGGCGTTGTCGAAGCTGTACCCGATCGCGCTCGATCCCAAGCGGGTCGTCGGCGAGAACGAGTACGGCGAACGCGACGACATCTCCCGCGAGCAACTGCGCGAGGTGCTGGTCGACGACGCGCTCGCCGCCTACGACCGCCGCGAGAAGGAACTGGCGGAGATCGCCGGCGACGGCGCGATGCGTCAACTGGAACGGTCGATCCTGCTCACGGTCATGGACCGCAAGTGGCGCGATCATCTCTACGAGATGGATTACCTCCGCGAGGGGATCCACCTGCGGTCGGTCGCTCAGCGCGACCCGGTGGTGGAGTACCAGCGCGAGGGCTACGACATGTTCCAGGGCATGTTGGAGGGCATGAAGGAAGAGGCCGTCACCTACATCTTCAACGCACAGGTGGAGACGCAGGCCCCGGCTCCGGCGCTGGGCACGTCGGTCAGCGACATGCTGGCCGGAGCGGCCTTCGGCGGCGACGAGGCCGCCGACGGCGCCGAACCGGCGATGACCTACAGCGGGCCGTCGGAGACCGGCGACGCGGAGGTGCTCTCCGAGGTCGAGGAGCACGCCTCGGGAACTCCGTCGGAGGTGCTCGGCAGCCGTCGCGAACGGCGCGCCGCCGCCCGTTCGGGCGCCAAGCCGTCGAACAAGCCTCCGAAGTCGCGCAAGAAGCGCTGACGGTCACACTCCCGCGCCGGACGGCGAGACCAGGATCTTCACGGCGGTCTCGTTGCGGTGCAGCAGGGTGTCGTAGCCTTCGGTGACCAGATCGGCGAGGTCGATCTTGCCCGTGATGAACGGGGCGAGATCGATCTCGCCGCTCTCCACCAGCGCGATCGTCTCGGGATGAGAGTTCACGTAGGCGATGGTGCCGCGCAGGTCGATCTCCTTCAGCACCAGCTTCTGCATGTCCAGTCCGGCGGGGCTGCCCCAGATCGACACCACCACGACGACCCCGGTCGGCTTCACGGCATCGAGCAGGGTGTCGAACGCGGGCTGAACCGATGTGCATTCGAAACCGACGTCCGCGCCGCGTCCGGAGGTGAGCTCCGATACCCGAGCGACCACGTCCTGCGCCGCGGGATCCAGCACGTGATCGGCGACTCCGGTGTCCGCGGCCTTGGCTCGGCGCAGCGGGCTCGGCTCGCTGATGATCACCGAGATGCCTCGCGCCCGGCAGATGGCCGCGGTGAGCAGTCCGATCGGTCCGGCGCCGGTGATGAGCGCGATCGCACCCGACTGCGCGCCGCTGCGCTGTACGGCGTGGAAACCGACCGCCAGCGGCTCGATCAGCGCGGCCTGGTCGAGCGGTACCGATGCGTCGATCCGATGCACCCACCTCCGTTTCACCGCGATCTTCTCTGCGAGTCCGCCACCGCAGCCGCCCAGTCCGATGAAGTTCATGTCTCGCGACAGGTGGTAGTCGTGGCTGTGCGGACCGGTATCGACGTCGTCGGCGAGGATGTAGGGCTCCACGACCACGTGATCGCCGACCGCCAGATCGGTCACGCCGTCGCCCACCTCCGAGACGACGCCCGACATCTCGTGTCCGATCGTGACCGGAGCGCTCTCGCCGCTGATCGGCTGCGGATGTCCGGCCGGCGGGATGAAGATCGGGCCGTCGGCGTACTCGTGCAGGTCGGTGCCGCAGATGCCGCACCAGGCGATGTCGATGCCGACCATGCCGGGCCCGACCTCCGGCGGGTCGATCTCTTCGATGCGGACGTCTCCGCGGTCGTAGTAGCGTGCGGCTCTCATCGGTGCTCCTTCTGAGCGTCGGAACGGGAAGTGTGGACTGTGATGTGAATCACCCGCCCAGAAACGAGCGTGCGCCCACCGCCGGCGGGGCGCAACGGTTGCAGGGGGTTGCAGCGGACGGGGGTCGGCCGTGCTCTCGGCGCGTCGCGGAACCGAACCCGCCCCGGGTGCGTCCGATAGATATGACGGTGAACACACTCGGGGGTAATGGGATCGTCGACCGGCCGGCGCCGCCGGTTCGGAACGGCGCTGAGCGGACGGATGCGGACCGTGCCGGTGCAGCGCGGTCGGCGACGGTGTACGCGTTGCAGCAGATGCTGGAGGTGCTCGACGGTCGCCGACCGGTGGACCATCTGCTGCGCACGGTCTCGGCCGAGGTGCAATCGCAGGTGGGCTCACTGCTCCAGCATCGGGCCGGGCCGTCGGGGAGTGCTGAGACGGCGCGGCTGCTGCGAGTCCACCTGCAGATCGGTGGACCGCGCCAGGCCGCCTACTTCGGCACCTTCGTGCGGGGACGCCGAGTGCGTGCGGTGGCCGGCCGCATCGAGATCCGGTCGGTGCCGTTGCCGTCGCGGGGCGGACCGCGCCGGATCGCGGAACGCTGGGTGATCGTCGAGTTCGCGATCGTCTGAGGCCGTGGTGTGAGGCCGCGCCGGCGATGATTCCGCGGACGCCCGCGATCGGCATAAACTCGACGCATCATGGTGAATCGGCTGTCGCCGGACGAGGCGATGTTCTACTTCCTGGACGGGGCGGGGACGACCGCCCACCTCGGAGCGCTGTTGATCCTCGACCCGAGCAAGCTTCGGAAGGACGACGCGACCGGGATCGACTACCACTCGCTCGTCTCGCTGGTGGAGAACCGACTGCAGGCGGCACCCCGGTACCGCCAGGTGATCACCGAGGTGACGCTCGGGCTGGCGCGTCCGGTGTGGGTGGACGACCGTGAGTTCGACATCAACTACCACATCAGATTGTCCGCGCTGCCGCAGCCGGGTGACTCCGAACAACTGCAGGAGTTGGTCTCGCGGCTCATGTCGCGCCCACTCGACCGGACCCGGCCGCTGTGGGAGATGTACCTGATCGAGGGACTCAGCCGCGGCCGGTCGGTGATCCTGACCAAGACGCACCGCTGTCTGCTGGGCGGCACCGGCAACCCGGAATTGAGCGAGGTGATCTGCGACGACGTCGCGGACGCCGCCCCGATGGCGGAGGATCTGTGGATGCCGCGGCGGCCGCCCGGAGCGGCCTCGTTGACCGTCGGAGCGCTGGCCGAGGCGATGGCCCGGCCCGGTGAGATGGTCGACACCCTGCTGCGCGGCAACGGCCCGGTCGCCGATCTCTGGTCGGTGGCCGACAAATCGGTCCGTCTGGTCGGCGACGCCGTCTCTCAGATGGTCAACTCCGCCCCCGACAGCCCGCTGAACGCGGTCACCACGTCGTCGCGGCTGTTCGCCTTCTCGTCGGTGTCCCGCCGCGATCTCGAGGCGGTGGCGAACCGTTTCGAGTGCTCGTTCAACGACGTGGTGCTGGCCATCATCACCGGCGTGCTGCGCCGGTGGTCGCTGTCGATCAAGGACACCGTCGGCCACGGCGAGACGATGCGGGCCACCATGCCGCTCGCGGCTCGCGATCCGGACACCGTCGAAGGAGAGCCGAGCGGCTCGTGGATCGTGGTCGGCGGGACGGAGTTCGTCACCGACCTGCCGGTGGGGGAGGACGCACCCGCCGTCCGGCTGATGCAGGTGGCCGGTCTCGCGAATCGCTACTCCCAGTCCACACGGCGGATGTCGCAGGGGCTGCGCCCCCTGCTTCCGGAGTTCGGGCTGGTGCCCTTCGCCGACCGGTCCACGCGGGCGTTCGCGGGCCTGTTCCAGCGGTCGTACAACGTGCCGATCTCGATGAGCGCCAAGCGGATCGGCCGCAAGTTCGTCGGCGGGATCCCCATCACCGGAATCTTCACCATTCCGACGCTCGCCGCGCAGAGAGCTCTGGGCATCAGTGTCAACGAGTACGCGAACCAGGTGCAGTTCGCCTTCATCGCCGACCGGGCCGTGGTGGTCGACCTCCCCGCCATGGCCGAATACGTCACCGAGTCGCTGGACGAACTGCTTGCGAGCGGGCAGTCGTACGACGGTTCCCCGGACCCCGGCAACCGGTGACGACAGGGCCCGCCGACCCTCCCGACCCCGATCGAAAGGCATCTCATGCGCGTCTATCTGCCGGCCACCCTGGCGATGATCGAACGGCTGGTGGCCGAACCCGGCCGGGCCTTCGAACCGGTCGGAGGCACCGGTTTCGCGCTGACACCGGCGCTGCGCGAGGCGTATGTGGCCGGTGACGACGAGGAACTGTCGGAGGTGGCGCTCCGGGAGGCCGCCCGGGCGTCGCTGCGACTGCTGGCCGTCGACGACTCGGAGCTTCCGGTGCGTCGGGTGGTGGTGGTCGCGGACGCCGAAGCGACGCCGCGTCCGGATCTCGACGACGCGGTGGTCAGGGTCGCCGGAACGATCCCGCACGGCGACATCGTCGCCGTCCACGTCGACGGTTCAGACGCCGAGAACGCAGTGCGGGCGGCGGTCGAGGTGATCGACCGCGCCGACCTCGGCGATGAGGACGGCGAGCTGGCTGTCGGAGACGTGGAGGACCACGACCTCGGCTGGTACGCCACGCAGGAACTGCCGTTCCTCCTGGAACTGCTCTGAAGTCCCCGAAGACTTCTCCAGAGAAACTTTCAGTACCGGACGAGAACTGACCGGAATGCTTGCGAGTCTGAATGGGCGAGGAACACCGACCCCAGGAGGACACCATGTACGCACCGGCCCGAGACGACGAACTCACCGGCCTCATCAACTACGCCGATCAACAGCTCGGAGCGCTGCGGGCCGCGGCGTTCGGACTCACGGAGGCTCAGGCCCGACAGACGCCGTGTCGCAGCGTGCTCTCGATCGGCGGACTCATCAAACACATCGAACGCGGTCTACGCGGGGCCGCAGCGCAGTTGAACGGCACCGCCGGCGAACTGGTGCTCGACGAGGCGGCGTTGGCCGAGTACATGGGGAGCTTCGCGCTCACCGACGACGAGACTGCGGCCGGGATCATCGAGCGGTTCGACGCCGCGCGCGCCGAGTTCCTCGAAGCGATGCGGAGCAGCGATCCCGACGGGGAGGCGATGGCGCCGCCCGCGCCGTGGGCGGGTGTCTACGAGTCGCGGCCGATGAAGAATCGGTACTACATGTGCCACCAGGTGGAGGAGTACGCCCGGCATGCCGGGCACGCCGACATCATCCGCGAGCAGATCGACGGAATGTCGGTGGCCGCGCTGGAGATGACGCTGGCCGGTGCGCCGGCCAATCAGTTCTTCACGCCGTACACACCGGCCCCGGGGACGCTGCTGGCCTGATCCGCGACGCGACTGACGTGCGCTCCATTCGCCCTCGGCGCCCCGAAACGCTAACCTACGGAATCGTAAGTTAGGTGTTCCGGGGCGGCCCGGAACCGGGCGGAGGAGGCGCGCGATGGCGTGGCGTGAACGATTCGAGGCACCGGCGGCCGACGTGGCGGCCAGGCACAAGCGTGCCAGGCTGCTTCGAGCGGCCTTCGCTCGCGTGACGACCCCCCTGTTGCCGGACGACTACCTGCACCTGGCCAATCCGCTGTGGTCGGCGCGGGAATTGCGCGGCAAGGTGGTCTCGGTGACCGAGGAGACCGCGGACAGCGCGACCATCGTCATCCGGCCGGGCTGGGGCTTCTCGTTCGACTACCACCCGGGCCAGTACATCGGCATCGGCGTCCTGGTCGACGGACGCTGGACGTGGCGTTCCTACTCACTGACCTCCGAGCCGGAGTCGTCGCGCGCGCAGCGGACGGTATCGATCACGGTGAAGGCGATGCCGGAGGGATTCCTCTCGTCGCATCTGGTGAAGGGGCTGGCACCCGGCACCGTGGTGCGCCTGGCGGCGCCCGCCGGTGAATTCGTCCTGCCCGACCCGCTGCCGGAGAAGATCCTGTTCGCGACCGCGGGCAGCGGTCTGACGCCCATCATCTCGATGCTGCGCACGATGCGCCGACGCGCTCAGCGCGCCGACGTCCGGCTGATCCACTCGGTTCCCACGGAGGACGATCTGCTCTTCGGCGACGAACTCCGGCGGATGGCTGACGAGGGCCTGATCGACCTGCACCTGCAGTTCACCCGCACCGACGGCAAGGTGACGCCGGCGCAGCTGCGAGCGCTGTGTCCGGATTGGGCCGAGCGCGCCACCTGGGCCTGTGGTCCGGGCGGGTTCCTGGACATGCTCAGCGAACAGTTCGACGAAGCGGGTATTCAGGAGAATCTGCACATCGAGCGGTTCGCGCTGGAACGCGGTGCTCACGGTGCCGAGGGCGGCGTCGTCACGTTCGGCACGCCGGATCGGCAGATCGAGGTCGACGGTGCCACGACGCTTCTCGAGGCCGGCGAACAGGCGGGCGTGCTGATGCCCTTCGGCTGCCGCATGGGGATCTGCCAGAGCTGCGTCGTGATGCTCGACAAGGGGTGCGTGCGTGATCTGCGGACGGGCGTGGAGCACGTGGAGGGTGAGCGCATCCAGACCTGCGTGAGCGCCGCGGCGGGAGACTGCACGCTCGACGTGTGAATCGGTGCCTATGACGTGGACCACGTCGTCGCGGGGTGGACAGCCTACGGAACCGTAACCTACGCTTACGTAAGTTACGAAGTCGTAGGCAACGAGGAGTGGCATGGCGATCTCCGACATCCCCGAATACGCCCATCTGACCGACGCGGACGTCGAAGAACTGGGTGCGAAGCTCGACCAGATCCGCGCGGACATCGAAGCCGATCGCGGTGAACGCGACGCGCGGTACATCCGCAACACGATCGCATTCCAGCGGATGCTCGAGGCCGCCGGTCGCGCGCTGACCTTCGGTGCGCGCAATCGGGCTCTGTGGTGGGCCGGGGCGTCGGCTCTCGGAGTCGCGAAGATCGTCGAGAACATGGAGCTCGGGCACAACGTGATGCACGGGCAGTGGGATTGGATGAACGATCCCGAGGTGCATTCCACTTCGTGGGAATGGGACAACACCGGACCCAGTGCTCACTGGAAGCACACGCACAACTTCATCCATCACAAGTACACCAACGTGCTCGGCATGGACGACGATGTGGGCTACGGCCTGCTCCGCGTGACGCGCGACCAGCGCTGGCGGCCGTTCAACCTCGGCAACATCGCCTACAACACGGTCCTGGCGCTCGCTTTCCAGTACGGTGTCGCCGCGCAACATCTCGAGTTGGGACGTAAGCGCCGGACGCAGGAGGAGAAGGACCAGTTCCGGAAGGACCTGCGCGACGTGGGCGTCAAGATCGGGCGCCAGGCGGGTAAGGACTACGTGGTGTACCCGGCGCTCGTCGGGGCCGTCACCCGCTCGCGCTCCGGGGCCCGCAAGGCCTTCACCGCGAATGTGATGGCCAACGTGATCCGCAATGTGTGGTCGAACGCGGTCATCTTCTGCGGGCACTTCCCGGACGGTGCGGAGAAGTTCACCAAGCAGGACGTCGACAGCGAGACTCGCGGTGAGTGGTACCTGCGCCAGATGCTCGGAAGCGCCAACTTCCGGTCGGGCCCGGTCCTGGCCTTCATGAGCGGGAACCTCTCGTACCAGATCGAGCACCACATCTTCCCCGATCTGCCCAGCAATCGGCTCGCGGAGATCGCGGTGCGGGTGCAGGCGCTGTGCGCGGAGTACGACCTGCCGTACACGACGGGTTCGTTCCCCGTGCAGTACGCGAAGTCGTGGCGCACCATCGCCAAGCTGTCGTTGCCGAACAAGTACCTCTCGGGCACGGTGGACGACGCTCCGGAGACCGCCTCGGAGAGGCGGTTCAAGGAGTCTGAACAGGTGCGTCTGGTGTCGACGGTCGATCCCGCGACCGGACGTCGCCGGGGCCTCAAGACTGCGATCGTGAGCCTGAATGAGCGCCGGAGGAGCCGCCGCGCACCCGCGCGGGCATAATGTGATCGATGGCGATTTCAGATATCAATGAGTACGCGCACCTGACGGACGCCGATGTCGAGGCACTGGGTGCGGAACTCGATATGCTGCGCCGCGAGATCGAGTCGAGTCTGGGCGAGCAGGACCGCCGCTACCTGCGGCGGACCATCTACGCCCAGCGCGGACTCGAGGTCCTGGGCCGGCTCGCACTGCTCGGCAGCCACCGCCGGTCGCTGTGGCTGCTCGGCACCGGCGCACTGTCGGTCGCCAAGATCATCGAGAACATGGAACTCGGCCACAATGTGATGCACGGCCAGTGGGACTGGATGAACGATCCCGAGGTGCACTCCACGACGTGGGAGTGGGACATGGTCTGCGCCTCACCTCACTGGAAGCACTCCCACAACTACATCCATCACAAGTACACCAACGTGATCGGCATGGATCACGATGTGGGTTACAAGATCCTCCGGGTGACGCGCGACGAGCCGTGGGAACCCCGCCGCGCGTTCCAGCCGCTGTTCAATCTCATGCTCGCCGCCACCTTCGAGTGGGGCATCGGCCTGCACGACCTCGACCTCAAAGAGGTCATCGCCGGCCGCAAACCGATGGAGCAGGCGCGTCCGGAGATCGAATTGTTCGCGCGCAAGATCGTCCGGCAGATCGGCAAGGACTACGTCCTGTTCCCAGCGCTGTCGGGCCCCAACTTCACGCGCACGCTGACAGCGAATCTGACGGCCAATCTCATCCGGAATCTCTGGGCCTACGTGGTCATCTTCTGCGGGCACTTCCCGGACGGTGCGGAGAAGTTCACCGTCGAGACACTCGAGGACGAGACGTCCGGCCAGTGGTACCTGCGCCAGATGCTGGGTACGGCCAACTTCGAGGCCGGGCCCGCGCTGGCCTTCCTCAGCGGCAACCTCTGCTACCAGATCGAGCATCATCTGTACCCCGATCTGCCGAGCAACCGGATGGCCGAGATCTCGGTGCGGGTGCGCGAACTGTGCGAGAAGTACGACCTGCCGTACAACACCGGTTCGCTCACCATGCAGTACCTCCGTACGCTGCGGACCATCAACAAACTCGCGCTGCCGGACCGCTTCCTCATCGCGACCAGCGACGACGCGCCCGAGACCGCCTCTGAGCGCCGGTTCGACGGACTGCCGAAGCTCGGCGGCGGGCTCAAGACCGCGCTGGCGCAAGTGCGCGCCAGGCGACGGAGCCGCCGGCGCACCGAACGGCGCCGCTGATGCCGCACGGCTGGCCGCCGTCCGCGGTCAGCCCTCCGGCTGCTGAACCGGTGTCTCGTCCGCAGCGGTGGACGTCGCGGACCTGAGCAGTTCCCGCACGGCCATCGCCCGCCGATGGGAGCTGCCGGTGAGTGCGTCGAGCGCACATTCGGGATCGGCCGGCGGGCCGAGGTGGGTGCAGCCGCGCGGGCAGTCGTCGATCGCGTCGCGCAGATCGTCGAAGGCGTCGACGATCTGATCCGGCGTCACGTGCGCGAGGCCGAACGAGCGGATGCCCGGGGTGTCGACCACCCAGCCGCGCGGCGGCGCCCCGGGGGATTCTCCGGGCAGCGGCAGTGCCACCGATTGTGTCGACGTGTGGCGGCCCTTGCCGACGCCGGACACTTCGCCGGTGGCCCGGTCCGCATCGGGGACGAGCCGGTTGACGAGAGTCGACTTGCCGACGCCGGAGTGTCCGATGAGGGCGGTGAGATGACCGTCGAGGGTGTCCCACAGCGGACCGAGGTCGTCGTCGCGGCCCGCCGTCACCACCGGCAGTTCGAGGTCGGCGAAGTGTGCGGCGAACTCCTCTGGCTCGGCGAGATCCGACTTGGTCAGACACAGGATCGGCGACAGTCCGCCGGCGTACGCCGCGGCCAGGGCGCGTTCGACGAAACCGGTCCGGGGCGGAGGGTCGGCCAGCGCGGTGACGATCAGCAATCGGTCGGCGTTGGCGACAACGATCCGCTCGTACGGATCGTTGTCGTCCGCGGTGCGGCGGAGCACCGTGCTGCGGTCGTCGACCCGGACGATGCGGGCGAGCGTGTCGGGGCGGCCGGAGAGGTCGCCGACGACACCCACGCGGTCGCCGACCACGATCGGCGTCCGGCCGAGTTCGCGGGCGCGCATGGTGACGAGCGGGCGGGAGGGATCGCCGTCCAGAACGCAACCCCAGCGGCCGCGATCCACCGAGACCACCATGGCCGTCTCGGCGTCGTCGTGCGCCGGACGGTTCTTGGTGCGCGGCCGACTGCCCTTGCCGGGCCGGATCCGTACGTCGGACTCGTCGTAGGTGCGGCCGCGAACCGTTCCCGCCCGGGTGCTCACGATGCGGTCCCCGCCATCGCCTCCCACATCTTCACGAAACCGGGCAGGGTCTTCGCGGTGGTCTCGACGTTCTCGACGGTGAGACCGTCGACGCGGAGGCCGATGAGGGCGCCCGCCGTGGCCATGCGGTGGTCGGCGTAACTGTGCCAGAGTGCGGGTTCCAAGGCGGCTGCCTCGCGCCCGGTGATGACGAGGCCGTCGTCAGTCTCCCGGCACTGCCCGCCGATGCGGTTGATCTCGGTGCTCAACGCGGAGAGCCGATCGGTCTCGTGGCCTCGGAGGTGGGCGATGCCGCGCAGTACGGAGGTGCCGTCGGCGAGCGCGCACAGGGCGGCGACCGTCGGAGTCAACTCGCCCACCTCGTGCAGATCCACCTCGATCGCCCTCGGGCGGCCGTTGCCGCGGACCGTGAGGAGGCCGTCGGGCGCGTGGACTACCGAAGCGCCCATCCGTTCAAGAATGCCGACGATCGCGGACCCCGGCTGGGTGGTGGTGGCGGGCCAGCGCGGCACGCTGACCCGCCCGCCGGTGGCCGGTGCGGCCGCGAGGAAGGCGGCAGCGTTCGACAGGTCCGGCTCCACCGTCCAGTCGACGGCTGCGACGGCCGTCGGCGCCACCTGCCAGCGGGTGGCCGTCGCATCGAACTCCACTCGGACGCCGGCCTTTTCGAGCATGTCCACGGTCATGTCGATGTGCGGCATGGATGGCACCGGTGCCCCGGAGTGGATGATCGAGATGCCGGATTCGAAACGGGCGGCCGACAGCAGAAGGCCGGAGACGAACTGGGACGAGGCCGATGCGTCGATGGTGACCGGTCCGCCCGGCACCCCGCCCCGGCCGTGAACGGTGAACGGCAGCCCGTCGCCGTCGATCTCGGCGCCGAGCGCACGGAGCGCGTCGAGGACGGTGCCGAGCGGTCGGCTGCGCGCCTGTTCGTCGCCGTCGAAGGTCACGTCGCCGGTCGCGAGCGCCGCCACCGCGGGCAGGAAACGCATCACGGTCCCGGCCAGGCCGCAGTCGATGGAGCCGGCATGCAGGGGACGCGGAGTGATGTCGACGGTGGTCGGGTCGTCCGGGTGGCAGTCGACGCCGACCCCGATGGCGGCGAGTCCATCGAGCATGAGGTCGGTGTCGCGGGATCGGAGGGTGCCGGTGATGCGGGACGGGCCGGTGGCGAGCGCGGCCAGGATGAGCGCGCGATTGGTGATGGACTTGGAGCCGGGGAGGTCGACCACGGAGTCGACGGGGCGGTCAAGGAAGGGCGCGACCCAATTGCTCATGGGTTTCAGTCTCTCACGTCGTCAACCGCGCACGTCCCGGCGCAGCGGATGGTCCGCGGGGATCTCGACCACGATCAGGCGGCGCCCATCGGGATCGGCCACGGTCATCTCGATCAGGCCCCACGGTTTGGTCTCCGGTTCGGCGACGATCGGGACCTGTTCGGCGGCGAGGGCCTCCCGGGTGGCGGCGATGTCGCGGACTTGCAGCCACAGCACGTCACCGGTCTCGCCGGCGGCGGTGGCGGCCATGTGCGCGGGAATCTCGATCAGACCCGTGCCCGCGTGGAAGACGGTGCCGCCCGGGTACTCGCGGGCCACCGCCAGTCGCAGTCGGTCGCGGTAGAAGGCGGTCAGCGCCTCGGGGTCGGGTGAGATCAGCAGGGTCCGGCTCGAAAGGATCTCCATGGCTCCACCGTAGTCGTGGGGCCTACCCTGGTCGCATGCCCAAGGCCCAGTTCAGCGCCGGAATCCTGCTCTACCGCCGTCGGCCGGCGGGATTCGAGGTGCTGCTGGTGCATCCGGGCGGCCCGTTCTTCGCACGCAGGGACGACGGTGCGTGGTCGATCCCGAAGGGGCTGATCGACGAGGGCGAGGAGCCGCTCGCGGCCGCCCGCCGCGAGTTCGCCGAAGAGACCGGTCGGCCTGCGCCCGACGGCCCGGCAATCGACCTCGGCGAGGTCCGACTGCGCAGCGGCAAACGCGTCGTCGGCTTCGCACTCGAGGGCGATCTCGACGCCGGCGCCATCGTGAGCAACACCTTCGAGACGGTGTGGCCGCCCAAGTCGGGCCGGGTGCAGGAGTTCCCCGAGATCGACCGTGGGGAGTGGTTCGGGGCTGACGCGGCGCGGATCAAGCTCAACGCCGCCCAGGCGGTGTTCGTGGAGCGGTTGGCCGAGGCGCTGAGCGTATGACGTCCGCGGCGCCGGTGACGTCGATCCCGCCGTCGGTGAGACCCGGCAGCCACGGGAGCCGAATCGGTGCGCGGATCTGGCGTCCGGTCCGCAGGTCGTACTCGCCGTAGGCGGGTTCGTCTCGCCCGGATACCACGAGCACCTTGGCTCCGCTCACGAACATCCTGGTCGTCGAGTGGGCGCCGGGGAGTTGCCAGACCTTGTCCGGCGCCGCGGGTTCTCCGGACACCGGTGACCGGTACACCCCGTTGTCCGAGCCGATGAGGTACACATCGTGGTCGAGACGGGTGAAGGCCTGAACATGGCCGCGCAACGGATGATCCGGCCCGGCCAATTCGCGAGACACCGTTCGCCCGGTTTCGGGATCGATGGACATCAGTAGCGGGCCGGTGTCGTCGTCGATCGGTTTCAGCAGCGTGATGAGGTCGCGACCGTTCGGGGCGCAGACCGCCGGCAGTCGGGTGAAGACATCCGCAGGCAGGTCGACCGCGACGCTCGCGCCAGGTTCGCCGAGGCGCCGGAGCTGGACGCGTGACGAGGGGCGTCCGGTCTCGGTGGTGGCCGCGTACCAGCCGTGTTCACAGTGCGCGACCATGGCGAGCCGGCCCGGGATCTCGGATCCGAACGGCTTGCGGTGGGGATCGACGAGCACGTACCGGGTGGTGTCGAAGGTGTTCCACATGACGGCGTGCCCGGTGTCGGGGTCGGTTGCGGAGCCGACGATGCGTCGGCGGCCTCCGGGGCCGGTCACGGTCTTCTCCCCGGGCCGCAGCACCACGGCACCGCTTCCGGCGATGCCGAAGATCCCGTCGCCGAGCCGCGCCACGGTCGAGTCGTACTCGCTGCCGCCGGTGATCCGGCCGACCTCGTCGCCTTTCGCGTCGAACGCGACGATCACGTTCGCGGCCGAGGTCGGGTTCGGCAGAACCACCTGACCGACGGAGATCGCCGCGATCGCGGTCGGCGGGAGTTCGCCCATGTCGGGCGGTGCCGCGGTGCACGAGGCTACGCCCGAGACCGTCGCGATCGCGACCGAGGCGAACAGGGACCGTCGTCGAAGGCGCATGCGACATTCTTAGCCTGTCGGGCAGAACGCCGCGATCAGATCCGGTTCATCAGGTCGCCCAGTCGGTCGATCGCCAGGGCGAGATCCTCTTCGGACGCCGCGTAGCTGAGCCGGACGAAGCGCTCCGCTCCGGCGTCGCCGAAGTCCTTGCCGGGGGTCAGCGCCACGTGGGCCTGCGCGAGGGCGGTCTCGCAGAACTCGCTGGACGTGAGCCCGGTGCCCGACACGTCGAGGTAGACGTAGAAGGCGCCGTCGGGCCGGACCGGCACATCGAGACCGATGCGCTCCAGCCCGTCGAGAACCAGTCGGCGACGTGCCCGGAACTGAGCGCGACGGTCCTCGGCCACTGCGAGGGTCTCGGGCTCGAAGCACGTGAGCGCGGCGACTTGAGACGGTGTCGGCGGGCAGATGTAGTAGTTCTGGGCGAGCCGCTCGGCGACGGGGATCATCGCCTCCGGCACGATGGCCCATCCGAGCCGCCAGCCCGTCATACCGAAGTACTTCGAGAAGCTGTTGATCACGATGGCGCCCGGGTCGTCGGCCGCGACACTGCGGGGCGGCCCGTCCGGCCCGTCATCGGCCAGGCCGAGGTAGATCTCGTCGACGATGCGCCACCCTCCGCGTTCGGAGACCGTTCCGCACAACTCGACCAGCTCGGTGTGCGGCAGTGACGTACCCGTGGGATTCGACGGAGTCGCCGCCATCACCCCGCGCGTCTCGGGGCGCCATCGGTCTGCCACCGTTTGCGCGTCGAGCTGGAAACGCGTCGCCGGCGAGGTCTCCAGCAACCGCACTCGGCCGCCGAAGCTCTCGGCGAAACGCCGGTTGCACGGGTACGAGGGGTCGGCCACCAGCACCTCGTCACCGGGATCGATCAGGGCCGCGCAGGACAGGAGCAGCGCCGCCGAGGCACCGGTGGTGACCACGACGCGTTCCGGCGCCACTCGTGCACCGAAGTGCTCGGTGGTGAATCCGGCGATCGCCCGCCGCAGGTCGTCGAGGCCGAGAGCACCGGTGTAGGGGAGGGGCCGCCCGTCGCTGATGCGCCGGACCTCGCGCAGAAACGCCGGAGGCGCTCCGAAATCGGGTTCACCGAGATTGAGCTTCACGACGTGATGCCCCTGTGCCTCGAGCGCCGCGGCGTGCTTGCCGAATTCCATCGCGTAGAACGGGCTGACGGCTTCGGCGCGGCGGGAGAACTTCATACCGTCGATGCTATGCGGCGCGGTCGGCACACCAGAATCCCCGCGCACCGGTCGGCGTCGTGCGCGCGCCGGTGCGCGGGGAGTCCGGATCGATCCTCGGGCTATCGGGGTGCGGGGCTCACTCGGGAATCCAGTTGAACTCGTCCGGGTTCGGGCCGCGGCGACGGTCGGCGTTGAGCGAATCGATGCGGGACATCTGCTCGTCGGTCAGTTCGAAGTCGAAGATGTCCCGGTTCTCGACGATCCGTGACGGGGTGGTCGACTTCGGAAAGACGATGTTGCCGAGCTGGACATGCCACCGCAGCACCACCTGCGCGACCGTCCGGCCCGTCTGCGCCGCGATCGCCTTCAACTCCGGGTCGTCGAGAACGTCGCCCTGGGCGATGGGCGACCACGCTTCGGTCTCGATGCCCTTGGACGCGTTGTACTCGCGCAGTTCGGTCTGAGAGAGGTACGGGTGGACCTCGATCTGATTCACCGCGGGCACCACCTCGGTCTCGGCGAGCAGTCGCTCGAGGTGTCCGATCTGGAAGTTCGAGACGCCGATCGCACGCGTCTGTCCGTCCTCGTAGAAGCGCTCCATGGCACGCCAGGTATCGGTGAAGTCGCCGACCGCGGGCATCGGCCAGTGGACCAGATACAGATCCATCGGGCCGATGCCCAGTGCGTCGATGCTGCGCGCGGTGGCGTCGCGAGCCGCCTCCGGATCATGCGCGTTGTTGTTGAGCTTGCTGGTCACGAAGATCTCGGCGCGGTCGAGCCCGGACTCTCGGACGGCCTCGCCCACCTCGCGCTCGTTGCCGTACATCTGGGCGGTGTCGATGTGGCGATAACCGGCTTCCAAGGCCGTCAGGACGGCCTCCTTGGTGTCGGCGGGTGCGATCTGGAAGACGCCGAACCCGAGTTGCGGAATGCGGACGTCGTTGTTGAGGGTGATCTCCGGAATCGTGTTCTCTGCCATTCAACGACCAACGCCCGCGGGCCCTCTCGGTATTCCACCGGTCCGGGAGGACCCTGAACTTTCCCTGGTATCGGCGGTCGAGGGGTGACATATCGGCCGGGAGCGACCACCGTGGAGTCATGAGTACAAACCTGGAACCCCGGAAGTCCAACAGCACGTCGGTCTGGAAGATCGTGCTGATCGTCATCGCCGTGCTGATCGCCCTGTCGATCATCGGCCCGCTGCTGAAGGCCGCGTTCTGGGTGGTCCTCATCGGGCTGGCGATCGTCGGCGCGGGAGCGCTCTTCTTCGGCGGCCGCAAGTCCTGACGCCGCCCCGTACGAACGCCCGCTACTTCGGCTCGAAGACGTACTTCCCGCGAGGGTGCGCACCGAGCAGTTCGTCGAAGGCCTCGGCCGCATCGTCGAACCCGAAGGTGCGGGCGATCTCGACAGTGATCCGTCCGGAAGCGGCGTCCTCGAGGAGCGGCTCGACTGCCGCACGGCGATGGTGGCGACTCTGCTCGCTGCTTCCGTCGACGACGACGATGCCGTCGTCGACTCTGCCCCACGCGGCAACGCTCACGATCCGGTGCGGCGCGACGAGGTCGAGGGAGACGTCGATCGCCTCGTCGGTGCCGACGGTGTCGATCACCCCGGTGACGCGCTTGCCGTCCCGAGCCTCGGTGATGGCCTCGGCCAGGCCCTCTCCGTACGCCACCGGGACCGCGCCCGACTCGCGCAGATGATCGTGGTTGCGGTCGGAGGCCGTGGCGATGACCGTGGCTCCGGCGGCCACCGCCTCGCTCACGACGATCGACCCGACCGCACCGGCGCCACCGTGAACCAACAGGACGTCGTCTCCGGTGACACCGAGGGTGGCGAGCGTGTCGACCGCGGTGACGCCGGCCAAGAGCAACGACGACGCCTCGGCGAAGCCTAGATCGGCCGGCTTGCGGTGGACGCGATCGGCGTCGGCGAGGACGTACTCGGCGAGTGCGGCCGCCGCCGGGTAGACGACCACCTCGTCGCCGGCTCGGTATCCGGACTCCGCGCCCGCGGCATGGACGACGCCCGCGACCTCGGCGCCGAGCGACAGCGGGAGCTTCTCGGGTTTGGTGCCCATGACGCCGCGCACGAGCTTCACGTCGTACGGGTTGAGACCGGCGGCGCGCACGGCGACGACCACGTCGGTGGGGCCGGGGGAGGGGACGTCGACGTCGGTCACCGCGAGGACGTCGGCCGGGTCGCCGTAACCGGTGGCAATGATCTTCTTGGCCATGTCTGCTCCAACTCTCTTGTGTGTCAATCGGATTCGGCCCTGATCGTGCAGCCGGCCCGCCCTTCGCGCGCCTGGTGGGCGAAGGGCTCGTGCATGCGGGCCCTCGAATCCATCATGCCAACCGTGCCCCGGCCCGCAAACGATGCTCGCGGCGATCGCGGAACCTGTTCATCGTCGGCCTCGCGAGTTAACGTGTACTGCACGTCACACTAAAGAGGTTCGTGGATCGGAGACGGTGATGAGTCAGCGACGGGTCGACCACGAGGTGGTGATCGTCGGAGCGGGCTTCGGCGGCATGGGCGCGGGAATCGAGTTCAAACGGCTCGGCGTCGACGACATCGCGATCCTCGAACGGGAGGACGACCTCGGCGGCACCTGGCACGTGAACCACTATCCGGGACTGGCCGTCGACATCGCATCGGTCACCTACTCGTACTCCTTCGAACCCAACCCCTACTGGTCGCGGCTGTTCGCGCCCGGAGCCGAACTCAAGAGGTACGCCGAACACGTCGCCGACAAGTACGACCTCCGGCGCCATATGGAGTTCGGGGCGGTCGTCGAGCGCGCCGACTGGGACGAGGCGAAGGAGTGCTGGGCCGTGCGCACCGCCGACGGTACAGTCCGCACGGCCCGGTACCTGGTGACCGCGACCGGGTTCCTCTCGCAGCCGCACACCCCCGACTTCCCGGGGATCGACACCTTCGCGGGCGACATCATTCACACCACGGCGTGGCCCGACGGATACGACTTCGGCGGCAAGCGCGCCGCGGTGATCGGGACCGGTGCCACCGCGGTGCAGTTGATTCCCGAGATCGCCCGCACGGCGCGCGAACTCACTGTCTTCCAACGGACGCCCATCTGGGTGGTGCCGAAGATCGACTTTCCGATCCCGCGTCCCGTGCAGCATCTCTTCGCCCGGATCCCGTTGGCGCAGAAGGCGGCCCGCGCGGTCAACACCTCGCTGCTCGAGGCGTTGATGGTATTCGGGGTGCTGCACTACCGGCAGGCCAAGCCGGGCAATCGGCTCGCGGCGCTGCTCGCGAAGACCCACATGCGGCTGCAGGTGCGCGACGAGGCGATCAGGAGAGCGTTGACGCCGCATTACGACTTCGGTTGCAAGCGGCCGACGTTCTCCAACACGTACTTCCGCGTGTTCAACCAGCCGACCGTCCATCTCGAGACGGCCACGATCGATTCCGTCGTGCCCGGCGGAATCGTCCTGGCCGACGGACGGCGGGTCGACGTCGACACCCTGGTCCTGGCGACTGGGTTCAACCTGTGGGATGTGAACTTTCCCGCGTTCACGATCGTCGGCCGTGACGGCCGCGATCTCGGGAAGTGGTGGCGCGAGGGCAGGTTTCAGGCGTACGAGGGGATCAGTGTTCCGAAGTTCCCGAACTTCCTGACGCTGAACAGCCCGTACTCGTACAGCGGATTGTCGTACTTCACCACCATCGAAGGCCAGATGAAGCACATCGCGAGGCTGTTCGGGGAGATGCGCCGCCGCGGTGCGACTCGCTTCGAGGTCACGGAGCGGGCCAATGCCGAGTTCCTCGACCGCGCGACCCGAAACCTCGCATCGTCGGTGTTCTACGCCGGTGATTGCTCCACGTCGCGCAGCTACTACTTCAACCAGCACGGTGAGGCGACGCTCCTGCGGCCCAACGCGACCCTGACGACGCTGTACGAGCAGGCCAACTTCCCGGTCAGTGATTACGTGTACTCGTGATCTCGCGGCACCGGTGGGGGAGGGGTATCGCCTACGTCCGTCAGACCTGACCCGGCGATCATAGGGCGTCCAGAACGCTCGATGACCAAGTGGCGGCGATCGAGCAGGCCATGACCCGGGCTGAGGCCTCCGAGACACAGCCGGTGGTCGTCGTGGCGCACAGCGGAGCCAATTCTCCGATGAGCCTTGTGCTCGATCGCCATCCCGGACTCATCGGCCGGGTGGTGTGGGTCGACAGTGGGCCGGTCGCCTCCGGCAGCGTCTTCGCACCGGATGCGTCCGACGACTCGGACGAGCTCCCCCTGCCGCCCTTCGACGTGCTCGGGCAGCAGGCCAATCTCGAGGGCCTGAGCCCCGACGCTCTCGACCGTTTTCGAGTCAGGGCAGTGCCGGAGCCCCGGTCCGGTGCTGCGCGGGCGCGTGGAACTCACCGACGACGCGCGTCTGGCGGTCCCGGCCACTCTGGTGTGCTGCTCGATTCCGGCAGCGCGGATCATGGAGTCGGCCGAAGCGGGTCACCCGATGTTCGCCGAGGTGTTGAACCTCGAGAACGTCGACTTCGTCGACCTGCCGACCGGACACTGGCCGATGTGGAGTCGTCCCGGCGACCTCGCGCGCATCCTCGCCGCGGCGGCTGCCCGACTACCGCTCAGCGCCCGTACCGCTCGCGGTACTCGTCGTGAATCGAATCGGCGCGCTGGATCCTGACCTTGTCGAGCAGCGCCGGGTCGAGGCCGTTGTTGACCAGCAGATGTCGGCGGTAGACGCGGCTGAGCGCCACCTGGAAGTACAGGAACGGGATCAGTAGCAGAACCACCATTCCCAGCTTCACCCACAGCATCCCCGGAATGAACATGAAGGCGACGAACAGGGGGATCACCGGCAGCAGCCCGCGGATCACGTAGCGACGGATATGTCCCGGACCGGTGAGGTCCTCGACGATCCAGTCCCGCATCGATCCGGGCAGCGGTCGGCCGAGCAGATAGCCGATCTTCTGCAGGAATCCGGGACGTTCAGGGCTCATGGCCACCGACTATCCCACGGTTCCGACGGGTTCGAGAAGTTCGGGACCGTCGTTTGCGACACGGTTCACCAGGCTCGACACCTCGCGGATCTCGATCGCCTCGGCCAACTCGGCGGCCGGCGGCGCCAACAGATCGGGATCCGCGCGGTGATCGGGATCGAGCCAGGCGTCCCAGAACTCCACCGGCATGATCAGCGGCATTCGGTCATGGACTTCGCGCAACGGCCCCACCGAGTCGGTGGTGATGATCGTCGTACTCGAGATCCACTGCGAATCGTCGCCGGCGGCGCGGGCCTGCGCCGGCCGCCACGCCGCCCACAGACCGCCCATGAACAGGCGGGTGCCGTCGGCGGGCGTCATGTAGAACGGGACCTTGGTCGGTTTGCCGTTCGCTCCCGGCGGACCGGGCTTCCACTCGTACCAGCCGTCCATCGGCACCAGGCACCGCTTGCCTCCCAGCGACCCGCGGAAGGCCGGTTTGTCGGCGAGGGTCTCGGCGCGTGCGTTGAACAGCAGCGGCCCCTTGCCCAGTTCCTTCGTCCACGACGGCACCAGGCCCCACCGCATCGCCCGCACGCGCCGCGCGGGGATGTCGTCGGGCCGACCGTGCTCGTGGCGTTGCACCACCGTCATCACCGTCGTGGTCGGCGCGACGTTGTACGACTCCCGTACCGTGTCCGCAGGCACCTCGTTCACCGCGTCGATCTCGGCGGCGAGTCTGGCCGGGTCGGTGGTCACTGCATAGCGTCCGCACATCCTTCAATGCTGGCACGCCGGAACAAACTGCGCGGACGGGTTGTTGACCGAGTCGATGAGCGAACGACCCGACTCGGGTGGACGGACTGAAGGAGGTGGCGCAGGCGTGGCTGCAGCAACCCTGGACCGTGGTGCGACCGTGCGTGGACGGCCGGAGGGCGCCCGCGCGGCGCGTGGATCGCTAGACTTGGTGGAGCACATTTCCGGCGAAGGGAAGTTCGTGTCATCTGACAGTCCAGCACCGGCCGAGACGCCCGAGCAGCTCACCGAGCGGTTCGAGCGGGACGCGTTGCCCCTCCTCGACCAGATGTACGGTGCCGCGCTGCGCATGACGCGCAACCCGGCCGACGCCGAAGACCTGGTGCAGGAGACCTACATCAAGGCGTTCTCGGCGTTCGCGTCGTTCCGCGAGGGCACCAATCTCAAGGCCTGGTTGTACCGGATCCTGACGAACACCTACATCAACTCCTACCGCAAGAAGCAGCGCCAGCCGGCGCAGTATCCGACCGACGAGATCACCGACTGGCAGCTCGCGGCCAACGCGGAGCACACGTCCACGGGTCTGCGTTCGGCGGAGATCGAGGCGCTCGACGCGTTGCCGGACGACGAGATCAAAGAGGCGTTGAGCAAGCTGCCGGAGGACTTCCGGATGGCCGTGTATTACGCCGACGTCGAAGGGCTCCCGTACAAGGAGATCGCCGAGATCATGGACACCCCGATCGGCACCGTCATGTCGCGTCTGCACCGCGGCCGCCGCCAGTTGCGCGATCTGCTGGCCGACGTCGCTCGGGAGCGTGGTTTCGGACGGACCAGCGAGGTGGCGAAATGAGTGGCGCCGGCGAGAGTGAATTCGAGAACCTGGACTGCTCCGCGGTCCTGGCAGACATCTGGCTTCTCCTCGACAACGAGTGCGACGCCGGTGCGCGCGAGCGACTGGAGGGCCACGTGAACGCGTGCCCGTCCTGCCTCGAGCACTACGGGGTGCAGCAGCAGCTGAAGGAGCTGATCAGCCGCAAGTGCGGCGGGGACCACGCCCCGGACGGTCTGCGCGAACGGCTCCGCGTCGAGATCCGCCGATCGGTGAGTATCCGGCAGACGACGTACCGCGTCGAGTCCGACTGACACCGCGCCAGAACAGACGAAGCGGCCCGGATCCCCTCGAGGAGCCGGGCCGCTTCGTCGTCGTTGAGTGCGACGACTCAGGCGTTGGGACGCTTGCCGTGGTTGGCTGCGTTCTTCTTACGACTGCGCTTCTTACGTCCGCGCTTACCCATGACGGACCTCCTTAGATCGTGCGGGCCGGTATGCGACGACGATTATTTCACGTCGCCGGGCGCGGACGTTAATCACGACGACAAGCGAACGCGCCGAACGGCCGCTCGGTTACCATGTCATCCATGGCGGAAGACGTGGTCAATGAAATCGTTGCGACTGTCCTCGAGGTCTCGGCGCAAGCCGGTCAGCGGGTCGACGTGGGCGACACCCTCGTGCTGCTCGAGTCGATGAAGATGGAGATCCCGGTGCTGGCCGAGGACGCCGGCGTGCTCTCCGAGGTCAAGGTCAACGTCGGCGACGTGATCCAGGCCGGCGACATCATCGCCACCTACGAGAAGGACTGACCACCGTTACGGGCCGCCGCACCGATTCGCTCTGAACCGCGCCCATGGCGACACTCACTGATCTCCTCGCCGAGCACACGACGCTTTCCGCGGCGGCCGCCGAGCACCTCCAGCGGCTGGTGGCCGAATGGCAGTTGCTGGCCGACCTCTCCTTCGCCGACTACCTCCTCGCGGTCCGCGATGAGGACGGTCGTGCGGGCGGAGAGCCCCCGAGCCTGGTCTATGTGGCTCAGGTGCGGCCGAACACGGCGTCGACGGTGTTCCCCCGGGACGAGGTGGGGCATCGGGTGGACCGGCCGGCGAGTGCCCAGGGCGCCAACCCGCTGATGGCCGCGGCGCTGCGGTCGGGGGTCATCGAGCGCGAGGGCATCGCCACCCGTTTCGGGAACGTGCTCATCGAACGCACCGCCATCCCCGTCGGTTTCGACGGCGAGGTGATCGCGGTGCTCGGCCGCGCCGGCGACGCCTCCGATCCGCGTCCGCCGTCACCGCTCGAATCCGCGTACCGCGACGCCGCCGAGGCGCTCTGCCGGATGGTCGTCGAGGGTGCCTTTCCGCTCGACGAGGCCAATACGCTCGGACTGTCGACGCCGCGGGCGGGTGACGGGTTCATCCGCATCGAGGTCGACGGCTCGGTCACGTACGCCAGCCCCAATGCACTGTCGGCCGTGCACCGGATGGGCTGGACCACCGACCTCGGCGGCTCGCGCATCGCTGAGGTTCTCGCCGCCCTGCTGACGGATCCCTTCGAGTCTGCCGATGCCGAGGCGATGATCGCCGCGGCCGCCGGAACCCCCGACGGCGCCTGCCTGCCCTCTCCGGATATCGCGCTGCGGATGGAACTCGACGCGCGCCGTGCCACCGTGCTGCTGCGGGCGGTGCCGCTCCGATCGGCGGGGCAGTCGCGGGGAGCGGTCCTGCTGATCCGCGACGTGACCGAAGTGCGCAGGCGCGATCTCGCGCTCATCAGCAAGGACGCGACGATCCGCGAGATCCATCATCGCGTCAAGAACAACTTGCAGAGTGTGTCGGCGCTGCTGCGCCTGCAGGCGCGCCGTTCGGGCAACCCGGAGACCACCGCGGCCCTCGGAGAAGCGGTACGGCGCGTCTCGTCGATCGCGCTGGTGCACGAGATGCTCTCCGGCAGCGTCGACGAAGAGGTGGACCTCGACACCGTGGTCGACCGACTGGGGTCGTCGCTGGTGGACGTGTGGCTGCCCGACGGCGGTACGCGCGTGACGGTGCGGCGGGAGAACCGACTCGGAGTCCTGCCCGCCGATCTGGCCATGCCTTTGGTCATGGTGCTCACCGAGGTGATCCAGAATTCGATCGAGCACGGCTTCGCTCCTGGCCAGGACGGTGCGGAGATCGTGGTCGGCGCGATCCGCGACGTGCGCGACCTGCAGGTGACGGTCACCGACAACGGGTGCGGTCTGCCGGAGGGGTTCGATCTGGCGGCTTCGGACCGGCTGGGACTGCAGATCGTCCGGACTCTGGTGTCCAACGACCTCGGCGGGCAGATCGAGATCGCACCGGTGCCGGAGACCGGCGGCACCCGGGTGCGGCTCGACATTCCCCTGCACTGAGGAGCCCCGCTGAGGACCGACCTCCACTGAGGACATGGACGCGACCACGAAGGGAGCCCCCGGTCTCGGACCGGGGGCTCCCTTCGTGAACTGGGTCGCGTCAGACGGCGCTGCGGGCGCGGGTACGCGCGTTGCGGCGCTTGAGCGCGCGACGCTCGTCCTCGCTCATGCCGCCCCAGACGCCGGCGTCCTGACCGGTCTCAAGGGCCCATGCCAGGCACTCAGCGGTCACCGGGCAGCGCTGGCAGACCAGCTTCGCATCAGCAACCTGGGCGATCGCCGGGCCCGACGTGCCGACCGGAAAGAACAGCTCCGGATCCTCGTCACGACAAATAGCCTTGTGGCGCCAGTCCATTACGTACTCCTTCTAAACCTGCGGCGTTGTCGCGCACGCATGCGTGATCGTCAAAATTCGACTTGGGCTGCAATACCGAATTCACCTGGCTTGGGGCGCAGGACGTCGCTTGGCAGGGGGTGGGTGATTGCGTCAACAACTGTTGTACTACTGTGCATCGCCGCTTGGCTATAGCTGCGCGGCGAATGCCGGATAGATCACAACAGGTTGGCAAGCGGCCCAACACGTGCTTACCGGCCAGTAGCGCAGGGGTTAACCGGCCTTCTGCGCCGCCACCACATCCAGTACTGCGCGACGGTAGCCGAACTCCATCTTGTCGTAAACGCCCAGGTAGTCGCCGTCCATCTGGACGTCGGCCGGCTCGGGTGAAGTGAATCGGACCCATTCCACATCGTCGTCGCGATACAGATGGTGAGCCCTGGGTTCGGTGCCGGCCAGGAGGCGAGCGCCGAGCACCACATTCCGTGCCACGGAGACCGACGTGGCGGCGAAGATGCCGAGTCCGTGGTCGAAGTCGGTGTGTGGATTCGTCCGGATCTCCCGGGTGCCGAAGTAGGTCCACGGGCCGGTATTGCTGACGAAGCCGAACCGCACGCCGTCGATCGCGGGGCGTCCGGGGACTTCGACGGTGAACGTCGGGGGAGTGATGGAGGGTTTCACGAACGAACTGACCGTGGTCCGGAAGTAGCGACCCGCGGTCGCCTTCTTGCCCTTGTGTCGCAGTTCCTCCATCCGGCGGACGACGATCGCGTCCATGCCCATACCGGCGTTGAAGAGGAACCAGCGGTTGAGTGTGTGGCCGAGGCTGATCGAGCGGCGTTCGCCGCGGTCGAGTATCGCCATGAGTTGCGCGGTCGCGGTCAAGGGGTCACGGTCGATCCCGAGGGCCCGCGCGAAGACGTTGGCGCTTCCTCCGGGAACGACGCCCAGAGCCGGCAGGCTCGAAGGAGGGCGGGACAAGGAGTCCGGGGAGCCGAGGATGCCGTTGGCCGCCTCGTTCACCGAGCCGTCGCCGCCGTGCACCACCACCGCGTCGTAGCCTTCGGCGGCCGCGCGCGCCCCGAGTTCTCCGGCGTGGCCGCGATGTGTGGTGTGTTCCACATCGACGTGATATCGGGAATCGAGAGTGTTGGCCAGCGCGTCACGTCCCTCAGCAGTCGTGAAGGTGGCGAACGGATTGGTGATGAGCATGACGCGCACGAGGCATCACACTATCGGGCACGAGCCCGATTCACGAGTCGGGGGTGCTCGGCCATACCCTGGAGTAGTGAGCAGTTCTGATCCCATCCGCCGAGTTCCCGGCGTCCCGAGCACCCTCCGCTGGGCGGGCTACGTGACGGCGGTCCAGGGTGCACTGGGTCTCATCGTCGCGGTGGTCCTTGTGATTCGCGAGATGGCAGGGCACCACGAGGCCGCGATCAGCGGGTACGGCACCGCCGCGTGGTTCGCGGCGATCGGCGGCGGCGTCTTCGCGGGAGGCCTCGCCCTGACTCGCGGACGGCGCTGGGGTCGCGGGGTCTCGTTGATGGCGCAGATTCTGCTGTTGCCGGTGGCCTACACCCTCATCACCGGCAGCGGACTTCCCCTCATCGGGGTGCCGGTCGCGATCGTCGCGCTGGCGGTCCTCGTGCTGCTCTTCGCGCCGGCGTCGCTCACCTGGCTGAATGCGGACGATCTGCCGCCGGACGCGTGAGCCGGACGTGTGACCCGGACGCCTGATCCCGGTGGTATGAGGGACGCCACCGTATGGTGGTGGCCATGACGCGCACCCTTGCCATCGCGAATCAGAAAGGTGGAGTGGCGAAGACCACCACCACCGCGTCGATCGGCGCCGCCCTGGCCGACGAGGACGTCTCGGTTCTCGTGGTCGATCTCGATCCCCAGGGCTGCCTCACTTTCTCGCTGGGGCACGACCCGGATCAGCTGACCAAGTCGGTGCACGACGTGCTGATCGGCGCCGAGGACATCGCCGACGTTCTGCTCGATACCGACGACAATGTGACCTTGTTGCCCGCCACCATCGACCTCGCCGGTGCCGAAGCGCTGCTGTTGATGCGGCCGGGCCGCGAATACGCGCTGAAACGGGCCTTGGCGGAGGTGGCGCAGGATTACGACGTGGTGCTCATCGACTGCCCGCCGTCGCTGGGGGTTCTGACGCTCAACGGACTCACCGCTGCCGACGAGGTGGTGGTCCCGCTGCAATGTGAGACGCTCGCGCACCGCGGCGTCGGACAGTTGCTGCGTACCGTCACTGAAGTTCAGCAGATCACCAATCCGGACCTCAAGATGCTCGGTGCGGTCGCGACCCTGTTCGATGCCCGGACCACCCACAGTCGCGACGTGCTGTCGGACGTCTCGGACCGCTATGCGCTGCCTGTGCTGGACCCGCCGATCCCGCGGACCGTCCGCTTCGCCGAGGCCTCGGCCTCCGGTGCGTCAGTGATGCGCGGGCGGAAGAACAAGGGCGCCACCGCGTACCGCGACCTCGCCGACAACCTTTGGCAGTCGTGGAATGGTGCCGACGTCCGGACGTATGAGTTGGAGATCTAGCGAGGCGAACTGTCGGTCGATTGGTTCGGGAGTTCTGTCAGACCCCCTTGGTAGTGTTCGGATAGGTCAAGAAAACATGGTGTGACCAGCTGAAACACTCGGGGGAGGTGGCGGCGATGAGCGATTCGATCACTGATTCGGTCGCGACTGTCGTTGCCACAGGTGCGCTGCCGGACCAGCCCGCGG